>JARICS010000047.1 GCA_029264035.1 Dysgonamonadaceae bacterium
TACGAAAAATAGACAAAACTCTATGTAAGTGATAGTAAGCAAATCTGAATGTTAGCATTTTGAAACTAAAAAAGCATTGAGTTCCTAAATAAACTCAATGCTTTTTTGTTGTTCAGACACCTTTCGAGCAATCCTCGTACTATTTTCGAAAGATTTCCGAAGATAGTTTTAACCAATTTCACCAATAAGTTTATTAAACTCTTCTTTATAAGACTCCCCAATTGGTAATTCTTTATCACCAACCATCACTCTGTTTTTACTGATTGAGTCAATTTTGTTTTTTTGAATGATAAATGAACGATGTATGCGCATGAATTTAGTGGCGGGCAAAGTTTCCTCCAGCCCTTTCATACTCATCAATGAAAGGATAGGGTGGGGTTTGTCTTTCAAATGTATTTTCACATAGTCTTTCCATCCTTCGATGTAGAGAATGTCTTTATATAGAATGCGGATCAGTTTGTGATCAGCTTTTACAAACATCTGCTCCTCTTCCTGTCCATGACTTGTCGTTGATAAATTGTCTGAAGCTGCCTTTTTCATTTCAAACCATTTGATAGCTTTTTTAGATGCTTCCAAAAACTTGGTGTAAGTAATTGGTTTCAACAGATAGTCTAACGCATCCACTCGATATCCTTCCAATGCATATTCGCTAAATGCAGTAGTGAAAATGATGCGTGTGTCGTCTTTTATGAATTGCGCAAACTCCATTCCGCTTATTTCGGGCATCTGTATGTCTAGGAATATAATGTCTACCGATTGACTTGTGGAATCTTGCATGGCTTGAATAGCATTGGAGTAGCTACCTGTTAGCTTCAAGAATGAAGTTTTAGCAACATACGACTCCAGCAACTCTATAGCCAAAGGTTCGTCATCTATTATCCAGCAGGTTAGTTCCATTAATTTTGTTTTGTGTTGATAGTTAGGTGCGATGTAAAAACGCTTTTTCCATCAGCTTCCTCCAAGTTCTGACTCCAAGTATATCGGTCATGATAGAGAAGTTCTAGTCGTCTTTTCACCTGATTGAGACCAATGCCACTGCCACTTTTATCTGATTCGCTTTTAGGAAAAGCGCTGTTTTTACAAACAAATTCAATCACTCCATTAGGTCTCTCTTTAAGTTGTATATCTATAAATGAGTCTTTATTGCCACTTATGCCATGTTTAAAAGCATTTTCGATGAGCGATATATAGATGAGTGGTGCAATCAGGGTTGACGAAGCGGGGGCAATATCTAAATTGGTCGAGAGCTCCACATTTTTTGACAAGCGAATTCTCATTAACTCAATATAGTTTCTCATAAACTCCACTTCGCTCACTAGTGGAATATACGTTTCGTTGTTGTCATACAATAGATGGCGTAAGAGTTTGCTCAGCTCCTCCACTGCTGTTTGTGCCTTGGGTGGATTAAACTCTATAAGCGCATAGATGTTGTTCAGCGTATTGAGCAAGAAGTGCGGGTTGATCTGAGATTTCAAGTTCTTTAGCTCGGCTTCTGTACGCTCTTTCTCCAATTCTTTTCTCTCTGATTCCAACTTTGACCACCGGGCGCTCATTTTTATGGCAACACTAAGGCCCACAATCAAAGCCAATGAAAACACATTGCGTGCTATAAACACATAAGGTATTGAGGTATATCTGCGCCTTCTTCCTCTTGGTCGTCCATCAAGATTGAGTGCCATTACGTAGTCGTGGGTTAGATACATTAAACTAGCCATCACTATAATGAGCAATAGGTTGATGATGATAAATTCCTTTGTTTTTTGTTTATATAGAAAACGATCGATTAGATAGAGATAGTTGATGTAGAACACAATCAAGAAAGCTAACATTACCGATGCCGATCGCCAAAAGTGAGACCAGCTTACACCTTGTCCCCTTTCAGTGAGAAATAGAGGCAACCCAAAAACAATTATCCATACAGCTAGATGTATAAATACATTGTCTAAGTAGTAGTTTGATTTTTTATTTAGTTTCATCTGATTTCAGTTCACGGACAAATATAGCTTTTATTATGATTGTTTTATGCTAATTGTCTTATATTTAACTTTCAGTGCCAATATGATTAGTGTGATCAACGACCTCCGCCCATTCCACGACCTCTTCCACTGCCAGGCCCACGACTATCTGAATCTCCGCTAGGAGCAGAACCTCCACCTTTAAAGATGTTGAATCGATACACAAAGTGAACCATAAAGTAGCTGGTCAACGTGTTGGTTGTAGTGTCTCTAATGTAGTTGGAAGTAACTGCACGGCTCACATCGCTTTTCTGCTTCAAGATGTCATAGATTTTGAATCTTAATGTTCCATTCTTTTGTTTGAAGAGTTGTTTAGAAATTGCTGCATTCCACAACATTTCCTTTTGATCAAAACCATCGGCATATCCCGAGTTGGTAGAGTAGTTAATATCGCTTTCAATCAAGAAGTCATGTGGCAAGTAGATAGTAGTTTGTGCTCCACCTCCATAATTAAAATACTCTTGATTTTGCTGTCCAGGCAGTGAGTTGTCAACTTTGTTGTACGAAAAATTTCCATTTACTGACATGTCAAACAGATCAGAACGATAGTTGACACCCATTCTCTCGCCGAGATTCAATGCCTTGCTTTTATTTTTTTCTCCGTTTGAGAATCCATTAGAATTGTTGTAGCTGGCAAAAGTCATTGAAAAGAGAGAAAACTTTATGTTTTTTAATGGCTGGTTGGTCATAAAGCGAGCATTCACATTCCAGTTTCCATTCACGTTTTCATAAGTAGACTCTTTTTTACCTGTTTCAGAGTCAGTAATCCTATACGATACAATATCATTAACAGTAAAACCAGCATTTGTCATAAACATATAAGCCCTATTCTTCTCAGGATTGAAGTTGCGGTATCGTACACGCAAACTATGATTGAATGCGGGTTTCAAATTCGGATTACCATAAGATATATTTAAAGGATCTGAAATGTCTACCACAGATGATAGTTGATTTACAGATGGTTGATCGGTTCTACCATTATAATTGATGCGTATGTTGTTTTGTCGGCTCCACAAGTAATTGAACTGTGCCATGGGCGCAAAGTTGATTACGTTTTGCGAAACACTATTTATCAACGAATCGCCAACAAAAGTATCACTAGCAGATTTAGAAGGTTGCATACTTACTCCCACCATGTAATTATATTTCTCTCTGGATGCCCTAAAGTTCAATTCCACGTTTTGATTGTAAAAATCGTTTTCCAATCTCTTACTGTAGGCCGTGTCCAATACATTGTATTCTCCGTTCATATCCTGTGTACGTGTATCTTTTTCCGATTCAGATCTATTGAACCTGTAATTGTATGCCAATTGAAGGAAATTGTCGTTGCCCAATGGCTCAACATAAGATGCATAAGCGCGCATATTGTGACTACTGTTTTTGTCTTTCACCATTTGGTCTATTATATCGTCTGGTCTAGAGCCATTGAAATATGTGTTTGATAAGTTACTCCCATTATTTTCAGAATCACTCATTCCGCCACCGATACTAAAACTAAGCACCCTTCCTTTTTTACCAAGCGTGCGGCTTCCTTCAAGCGTACCGCCAATGTTTTTGCCGTCTCCTTCAGAGTAGTATTTAGAATCGCCATGATTAATGCTATCTCCATCGGCATTTATGGTAGAGAAATCTCCGTTCTCTCTACGATTGTTGTTGTAGAACGAAGCATTGGGTCTGAATATAAACTTGGTCAAAGAGTCCGGCTCCCATTCCATCCTCAAATCCATATTTATGTTTTGGCTATAATTGTTTGACTGGTTAGTTTCTCTTTCAAAGGTATTACCCGAGCTTAAGAGGTTTTGAGTGTACACACTCGATTTACGATCGGTGTCGGTGTCTCCATATCTTAAGTTCCCACCCACTTTAAACTTTTCTGAAAACTCTTTGCTAAAGTTCATCCCCGCGTTGGCCGATTTGGTAATGCCACTGCTTCCTGATCCACCACGACCACGACGTCCACCTCCAGAGGCTCCAAACATCGCCGAAGCCAAATCGGAAAATCCCGCATTGTTAGTATTATTGAGACCACCTAGAAAAGTCAATTGATCCTTATCGCGCATATAGTTTACCATTGCATTGGCCTCGTATCTATCCTGACTACCATATCCTGCAAAGGCATTCCCAAATACACCCTCTTTCATACCTGGTTTCACTGTAAGGTTGATAACAGTTTCTTCATCACCATCGTCAAATCCGGTCATCAGAGACATATCAGTTCTTCTTTCTAACACTTGTAGTTTATCAACCATTTTGGCCGGTAAATTCTTTGATGCTACTTTCGGGTCGTCGCTAAAAAACTCTTTCCCATCTATGAGTATTTTTTTTATCTCTTTCCCATTTATCGTAATCTTTCCATCCTTATCTATCTCTACACCTGGCATTTTTTTCAACAAGTCTTCAATTACGGCGCTCTCCGTTACTTTATAAGAGTCGGCATTATATTCTACTGTATCTCCTTTCACAACTATTTCTGGTGCTTTTGCCGTAATTAAAGCATCTGACAACAGAATACCGTCATCTTTCAACGAAATAGTACCCAGTTTTATGTGTTGCACGCTCCCCGTAACTGCTGTTTCTTTATACACATCGGCATAGCCAATGTATGATATCTGAACTATGTATTGTCCATTTCTAATAGGAATAGTAAACGATCCATCCTTATTTGTGGCTATTCCTGTTACAAAAGCGCTATCTTTTTGCGTTAAAATGCGAACATTGGCTTCAGATATCGACTCCTTCGTTGTATCATCTATAATGTTACCCGATATAGATCCTCTCTCCGACTGACCTTGTGCATTTGCGAAGATTGCAAAAGTAAAGATTGCAGTTATTATTAAAAACAGTTTTTTCATTGTTGAAATAGTTATAGTTGTATTGAGCGCATGCTCAAGCTTAGTTTTGGTAATTAATTATATGTCTACAAAAATACACCTCATTCTTGCCAAAGCAAAATGAAATAGATTAACAGGCACTTTTTGTAGATGAATGGGGTGGGTGGGTCTATGAAAATGGGGTTTGAGTTATGAAATGATTGTTATGTGAGCTGTTAATGCCTGATAGACGTTGACACTTTAACACAATATTTAATGAAAAAAGCAGCTACAATAAGAATTGTAACTGCTTTATTTAATTCTGTAGCGAGACCGGGGCATGATCCCGGGACCTCATGATTATGAATCATGCGCTCTAACCAACTGAGCTATCTCGCCAAAAATACAAAGTGAGAATAGAGTTGCATCTTCATCTGCTTCCCAAATTCGCGGTGCAAAAGTAGCACAAGTTTTTAAATAAACCAACTCAAATGAAGAAAATCTGCAAAGGAATATTCACAACACTGGTTTCTAGTGTCAAAAACTAAGATATAGTCAACAATAAGGCGGTTGATTTGTTTATGAATATTCATGATGACGAAATATAATAACCAAATATATAATAACAATTATGGAACATACAATTGAATTTAAGATTAACGAAAACCATCGTGGTAGCTTCTTCATCGAAAAAGAAGGAACCCAAATTGCAGAATTAGATTTTGATTTAAAAGACAATGTGCTGAATGCTTATCACACAGGTGTACGCAAAGATTTAGAGGGACAAGGCATTGCGGCTAAGTTATTTGACAAATTAGTGGAATATGCACGTGAAAACAATTATAAGATAATACCCTCGTGTTCATACATTGCGGTTAAGTTTAAACGTCGCCCTGATGAATTTGCGGATATTTGGCAACGAATGGATGATGAGCCAACGGGTGATGCTTGTGGAATACCAGGAAAGTAATATTAATTTAAAGCATATAATTGCAATAGGATGTTCAAATTGACACTAAGAAGTGTTATTTATATAGGGGTTACCAAATAGGTTACCCTTTTATATTTATGCCTATTGCAAATATGCTCAGATGTAATTATATAAAAGCCAGATTTTTCTTATGTCTTATACTGATTCTTACAAACAAGTTTCTTCCAATAGAGTAATTTACATTATGAAATCCCACAAAAGTTCTCTTATTTTGTACTTTTAAACAAATATGTAATATGAATATTAAAGTTGAAAGTGTAGCCCATTTTCTTACAGTCGCAAAGCAATGCAATCCTATAAAAAGTGTAGCGTTTCAAGCATTAGATTTAACAGACTACGAAGACGTTATATTTGAAAAAGAATTTGAAGACTGTCTCTTCTTGGGTTGTGAAATGTCAACCAAAGCACAAAAGAAGCTGATAAAGACTGGCAATTTGTTCTTTCCAACCATGAATCTGCCTTTTCAAATGTATCG
>JARICS010000138.1 GCA_029264035.1 Dysgonamonadaceae bacterium
TTGCATCTTGAAGCACCACCAAAAAGAGTGATGGGTTTTGACACAATTGTACCGTTAGCGCAAGGTGAGGGTCACTATATGATATCGCCCGATAGAATCTTTTATGAAATAGAGAGAACAGTCAAATTCTAAATCTAAAAACAAATGAGATATATATTTAATTTTCCCGATATAGGTGAAGGCTTAGAAGAAGGTACGATTTTAGAATGGTATGTGAAAAAAGGCCAAGAAGTAAAAACAGGAGATAATCTTGTTCAAATGGAAACTGATAAAGTGGTAGCCGATATTCCATCTCCAAGAGATGGAACTATTGTAGCTTTGTTTGGTGAGGTAGGCGAGGTTGCTATTGTGGGTGAACCATTAGTTGAAATAGAAATTGAAGGTGTTCATGGAGAAGAGGCTCAGAAAGAAGCCAAAAAAGAAGTTGAAGATGAGTTTGCTCCTGAACCCGAAGAGGAAGAAGAAGCAGCCGCAGTAGTGGGTACTATGGAAACAGCTGGAAAAAGTGCTGTAATGGCAGCCAGTGACGAGGGGTCTGACAAAGAACCTGAGAAAGTAGATAAACCCACCAAAAAAGCTGTAGCAACTCCTGTGGCAAGGGCCATGGCTAAAGAAAAAGGTATCGATATAGACCAAGTGAAAGGAACGGGTCCATCAGGAAGAGTGATGAAAGAGGATATCGAAAACTTTAAGCCAACTAAAAAAGGCGCTTCTCAGAAGAAAACAGTTGAAAAGGGTGACGCTGTAACCTACGAACCACTTACTCAGATTAGAAAAGCTATTTCTAAGAATATGATTAACTCCAAACATAGTGCAGCTCACATGTCTGTGTTTGAAGAGGTGGAGGTTTCAGAGCTTATCAACATAAGAAGCAAATACAAAACATCTTTTGCTGACAAAGATGTAAAGTTGACGTATCTTCCATTTATTGTGAAAGCAGTAGTTCAGGCATTGAAACTTCACCGTCAAGTGAATTCTCAAATGGATTTAGAAAACGATCGTATGATTTTCAACAATCGCTACAACATTGGTATTGCGGTTGATACGCCTCAAGGATTAGTGGTTCCTGTGATAAAAGATGCCGACCAATTGAGTATAATGCAAATAGCACAGCAAATAGCTGAATTGGCTGATAAAGCTAATAGCCGCAAACTTACAATGGATGATATGAAGGATGGTACATTCACCATTACCAACTATGGATCAATTGGAGGAATATTTGCTACACCAGTTATCAATTATCCTGAAGCAGGAATATTGGGAGTGGGACGCATTGTGAAAAAACCAGTTGTGAAGAACGATCAGGTTGTACCTGGCAGTATGTTGGCCCTATCATTATCTGTGGATCACCGTATTGTGGACGGAGGCGAAGCTTCACGTTTCATAAACAGCGTAATGAAATACCTTGCCGATCCGGTAGCTTTACTGATGGAATAACACACTCTCAATAATCTATCCCTTGTAGAACAAACAATGAGGGATAGATTATTTAAAAACTTTAGAACTTATAATAATTAATGAACTCACAATAAATAAAACAATATGGATTACGATCTAATAATAATAGGCGCGGGACCTGCTGGTTATGTAGCAGCCATAAGAGCCGGTCAATTAGGACTAAAAACTGCGATTGTAGAAAAAAAATACATTGGTGGTATGTGTCTTAATTGGGGTTGCATACCCTCCAAAACAATTTTGGAGAGTGCCAAGGTATTCGAAAAGACAAATCAACTTTCAGAATTTGGTATAGACGGAGTGGACTTGGAGAAACTATCTTTCAACTGGGATACAGTTAAAAAGAGATCGAAAAAAATTACCACCAAACTAACTGCTGGTGTAAACTTTCTTCTCAAGAAGAATGGGGTTGAAGTTATTAATGGAACAGCTACAATTGGCAATGACAAAAGCGTATATGTTGATGGCAAAAAGATAACTGCCGAAAACATCATAGTAGCCACAGGATCGAAGCCTCAGAAACTGGATGTCAAATTGGAAGATGCTCCCAAAGTAGAGATGGAACATCTATTTGATCTAAAAGAGATTCCTGATAATGTGGTAGTAACGGGCAATCATGTGTCTGCTGTAGAAATGGCGCAGTTTTTTAAACTGATTGGCAAGAAAGTAACCTTGGTTGCCAATAGCGAATATTTCTTACACGGAATTGATAAATTCCTTATTGACTATATTACAAAAAATATAGCTTCAAACGGAATTGATTTGATTACAGATAGTTACCCATCTAAATATTTGGAAGGTAAAGTGATAGTTGGCGATAAGAAAGTTAAATGCGAACTATTGGTCAATTGCAATTCGCGCAAAGCAATCATTCCTGAAAGTGAAACACCTTTTGAATTAACAGAACGTGGTTTCATCAAAACAGACAAGCAATTTAAGACAAATATTCCTGGTGTTTATGTAATTGGCGATGCAGCAGGCAAGAGTTTTGTTGCTCATATGGCTTCAGCACAAGGTATTCATGTGGTGAATAGTATAAAGGGAATAAAGGCAAGCTTTGATTACTCAACCTACCCTATCAATATGTACACAAGCCCCGAAATATCTCAAATAGGTATGACGGAGGAGATGATAAAAGAAGAAGGCTACGAGTATAAAGTGAACCAGTTTCCATTGTCGGCCAATGCAAAAGCATTGATTGAAGGAAGCTCTGAAGGATTTATCCGTATGCTCTCTGAAAAGAAACACGGACAAGTATTGGGTGTTCAGATTGTGGGCAAACATGCCACCGATATGATTGCAGAAGCTGGAGCGTACATGAAAGTAGAAGGAACCATTTATGATGTTGCCAACACCATACATGCTCACCCTACCGTTTCAGAAATATATTTTGAAGTAGGATTTGATGCCTTTGATAAGGCAATTCATATGTAAAACATTCTTTTATATCAGAGAAGGTCAAATGCAACTAATGATTGTATTTGACCTTTTCATTTGAAAGAATCAAAAAAAAATAAGTTTAAAGAATACTATGATTACAGTTTCAGAATACAATCTTCCGGATTTACAATTAATGAATGAAAGCGCAAATAAGTTTCTGTTATGGATACCGGACAAATCTTATATTGTGCTGGGTGCATCCAACAATGCAAAAGATGCTATTGTTGAAGACACTGCATTGAGTGATAATATAACAGTAATTAAAAGACGAACTGGCGGACAAACTGTTGTGTTAACGCCCAAAAACCTCATCATATCCGCTGTGATAACAGATGAAAGTGTGATGAAACCAAAAGATGTTTTCAATAGATTCAATGATCATATAATTGGAGCTATTGAAAAAAATCACTCTGTAAATTTCTCCACAAAAGGCATATCGGATATTGCAATGGGTGAAAAGAAAATAATGGGCTCATCTATGTATCGGGGCAAGGGTAAACTATTTTATCATGCAGTGCTCAATTTTGATGAACCATCTACCACTTTTCAGAAATACCTGAAACATCCAAGCAATGAACCTGACTATAGGAAAGGGAGAATGCACCATGAATTTGTGACTTCGCTCACTGAAACAGGATATGCAGAAAGCATCTACCATTTGAAAGAAGAGATTGCAAAATCGCTGAGTACAATATTGAGTAATCATGAAGATGCAGACAAGACATTGGAAAAAGCAGTATAATACTGGAAAGTAAAGAATTATAAAGGCTTGGGGGTAGAAGAAGAAGTGATGAGTTAATAACTCTCTCATTCCGACACCCCACCCAATTTTTTAAGAGGGCCTGCCCCATGAAATCCATTATTATTTCATCAGGCCAAAAAGAAGAAAATGACATTGATTGATATTTCATCTTGTGTTTTAGGCCTGCAAGGCTGGTATATTTCAGCCCAGGCTATAGGCCTGGGTTCAGTTGGATACTAAGAATTGAGGGCTCGAAAGCCTGGCATAAAAAAATGTAATTGTATAAATAGCAGCATATTATAAAACATGTCATTGGTAACGTCCCGATGAAATAATAAATCCAATTTCACAGGGCAGGCCCGATGAAATAGAACGAAATTTCATGGGACAGGTAGTGAGGAATCTGTAAGACTATTCCCCTGTCGTTATCAACACCTGCGTTACAAACACAAAACCATAAGCCCCTCGTTGCAAACGAGGGGCAGAGGGAAAATAATCGGATTGTTTATTAAACAATCCGATTATTTTTTTGTCGTTATACCTTTACCAATTATTGCACACAATTACTTAGAATTACACAGAACTTTTGCAACTAAAACTTCTTCACTGCACCCATAAACAATACAGATCCTGTTGATTTCTCTTGAATGATATACATAAAAGGTCTATCGGCTTTAAATACAATCTTCTCATCAGGCGCGGGTAAACTTGTTACCGTGATACCCACTGTAGTAACTGCGGCCGCTTCTGTACCCACTTCGTCTGTAGCTATATAAGTGTCTTGTTTAACCAATGATATAAAAGCATCTCTTTTGGACATGCGCGAGAAGTCTGCTTTGCCTGGCGCAAAAGCAACTTCCATTCCCATATCAGTCAATACATCATTGAGCTTTTTGCTATATTCTGTTTTAAATTTTGGAAGAAACAAATCTACTTTCTTGTTGCTCATCCTGCTTTTAAGATTGTTCCAATAGGCCTTATTTTTCAAAGCCTGTGTCACATCTGTTAGCTTTTGGCCTTCTTTGGGTAAAAGCACCATCATACTAAAAGCTTTATTACCGTAAGGTAATTCTATAATTTGTAGTGTTTCATCAGCAGTATAATTAAAACGAGCTTCCTGATGCATCATATCCACCATTGTGTGAGAGCCATTGTTGGTTGTGAAATTCATCTTCGAAGTGTTTTTCACTTCAAACTCAGATGTCCAAATACCTTTGAAATAAAGAGCATTGAGCAAATACATCAAATCAGTGGGGTTGGTGTTATCAATTACACCTTTTATCAAACCATTGGTATTATTGGCAGCCCATTGGTTTATTTTACCAACTGTGGCGGGATTAGCAAAATCAACCGCCTCAACAGTTGCATTATAATAAGATTGATTGAGAGATATAAAGTCAGACAGTATCTCTATATTCTTATTGGTCCATATAGAATTGGCAATTGACAATTGTGTAGAGGGATCTGTCTTCACAAAAGCATCTTTCAGTTTCTTGAAGTAGTTGTTCACCTCATCGTCGCTCCAGTCACCCAGTCCAAGGGTGTTTTGCATAGCCTGTTTGGTCGCTCCAGCGCTCCCATTCCATGTCATGGCCAATGCCATGCTCAAGCTAAAGGGCGACACCATAAAGTTTTCGTCGTTATCGTTGCGCTCTTCGTCAAACACATTGGCGAAAAACTCGAATGCAAAAGCCTGATCAGATACAACCATCTGAGCTTCTGCTCCTCGTAAATCTATCTTCAAAGGCTCTGTGATTTCTTTGTTTATTTTTTCTTTTATCTCATCGCTATTTTTGTCGCAAGAATTGGACATGAACAACATCGATAGTGAAAGTAACACACAAGTAGTTATTGATTTCATAGTTGCATCTTTTCTAATATAATGTAGGAATTAATCTATTCACTCTTAACTATATGATGTGGAAAATATGAAAAGGTTGCATTGCAAAGCAGAGTTTAACTTAATAATTATTTCAAGCTAAGGTTATTATCAAAAAATGTATTCGTTTTTAGTTTAAAACAGAAAAGCGAATACTTTCGCATTCGCTTCATTGAAATATATGTTGAAGTTTCAACACATTATGTCGTACTTAAAGAATACACTGTGAGTGAATGTTTCTTATATATTATTATACGGTATGCTCTTAGACTCGGCCACTTCCACCAATTTCGATTTAAGTATTCTCAAATCGTGATATCTGAGTATCTCTAAATCTACTTGCAGTGTTTGGTCTCCCACAACCATGGTGATATAGCTAAGCCCAATACCAATATGCGTTACTTCATGCCAATATATAATGGTGCGCAGTCGTTGTAAAGGAAAGTTGAGCTTAAACACTTCGTTATCCATCACCACTAAAGGTTTGGGTTGTGATATAGTAACAGATAAAATTAAAGAGAGAGCTATTAGAATGCCCACTACACCTACAAAGAAATAGGCGTTGTATTGAGAGTTCATCATCTCCAAAACTGCCATTACTATGGATATTATCATCAAATAAATGGATACAATCAACGCTTGCAATTTTAGTCTTGTAGAAATTGCATATCTAATTACTAATTCTGTCATAATTTTATATTTTTAGTTCATATTGTTTTCCTATACAAATATAACGATTTTATTTTGCAAAAACATATTTATAAGAAGCGATTGAGAATAAACGCGTGCTATTTTGTTAAAGTGTCAAATATATAAGCCAAAATAGTAATATCAGCAAAAAAATGCTTTAATTTGTATATGGTATAGTTAAGATCTCATTTTAGGGCTGTTTGTTAGCAAACAGTTGATAAATGAAGATAACATGGATTTTGTAAACGTAAATAAAAAAACGATTTACAACTAAAAACAGGAATGATCTAATGAATGCGAATGACAATTTTGAGAAAAAAGATTTAAACGACTCAAACGTTACCCCTAATTCGGAAGCTACAGAGGCCAACGCCCAAGAGCAGAACATAGAAATTAAAGAAGAAACCAAACAGGAGCAAGAAGCCCCAGTTGAATCTTTGGCAACGCCCGACGTTGAAAAAACAGTGGAGACTGAAGCAGAAACGAAATTGGATGAAAAGCCTGTAGCTGAAAATAGCTCTACTGACGCCAATACTGTTGAAGAAACTACAGCTGAGGAGAAAACTGAAGAGACTCCTGCACCTGCTGAAGCTGAAGCTAAAGAGGATGTGAAAGCTGAAGAGACTGAAGTATCTGCTGAAAAGGGTGAAGAGGTAAAAGAAAAAACATCTGCTGCTCCTGACAAAAAAGACAAGCCCAGCGCACCACTTACATTTGAAGAAATTGTGGGTAAACTTCGCGATTTGGCGGGTAAAGATAATTTTTCACGCAAAGAGTTAGATAAACTACAAGGTTTCTATTTCAGCGAAATTCGAAAAGAGACAGATGCACAAAAGCATCAGTTCTTGACTGATGGTGGCAAAGAAGAGGATTTTGTAATAAAAGAATCTGAACTGCATACCGAAGGTAAAAACCTCTTGCAAACATTGGCTGAAAAGAGAAAGAAAATTGCAGCTAATGAAGAGAAAATAAAAGAGACAAACTACGAACGCAAACTTGCCATAATAGAAGAGGTGAAGGCACTTACCGAAAGTCAGGAAGATTTCAACAAGAAATATCAAGACTTCAAGGGACTTCAACATGAGTGGAACAGTATCAGACAAGTACCTCATGGTAAAGAACACGAACTGTGGAAGTTGTACCAAGAACAAGTAGAGAAGTTTTACGACATTGTGCATATTCACAATGAATATAGAGACTACGATTTTAAGAAAAATCTTGAAAGCAAAATAGGTTTGTGCGAATCGGCCGAGAAGTTGATTGAAGAGAAAGATGTTGTATCGGCTTTCCACCAATTGCAAAAGCTTCACAAAGACTGGCGCGATATAGGCCCAGTTGCAAGAAAAGACAGAGAAATAATTTGGCAAAGATTTAAAGAAGCTTCTGCCGAAATAAATACAAAATATCAAGATCGCATCGAATTGCTAAAAGCGGATGAGAGCGAAAATTACGAAAAGAAAGTTGCAATATGCGAAACGCTTGAAGCAATAGATATTGCAACGCTCAAAAGCACAAGAGATTGGGAATCTAAAACCCGCGAAGTGCTCAATCTGCAAAACGAATGGAGACAAATTGGATATGCTCCAAGAAAAGTGAATGCAAAGATTTTTCAACGTTACCGTACTGTATGCGACTCTTTTTTCAAAGGCAAAAACGCTTACTACCAATCTATACGTGGAGAACTTGAAGAGAACTTGCAAAAGAAAATAGAATTGTGTGAGCGTGCAGAAGCTTTGAAAGATAGTCAAGACTGGAATAATACTACTTCTGACATGATAGCCATTCAACGTGAATGGAAAGAAATAGGAATGGTGCCTCGCAAAAACTCTTCGAGCATTTGGAAACGTTTTATAGGTGCTTGCGACTATTTCTTTGAGCAAAAGAAACTATTCACAAAATCAATTCACGAAGAAGAAGCAGCCAACCTTGCACTAAAAAAAGAAGTAACAGAAAAGATTAAAAATCTTGACACTTCTCTCACTGCTGAAGAGTCTGTTGAAAAGCTAAAAGAGTTGATGGACGAATGGCATGCAATAGGTTTTGTGCCTTTTAAAGCTAAAAACACGGCTTACAACGAATTTGCAGCAGCAACTGATGCACAATATGCTCGTCTGAATATAAATAAATCGGAAAGAAAGCTGGAGTCATTCAAATCGAATATATCAGAAATGACAAAATCGGATCGTTCACGTGGACAAGTTCTTCACGAACGCGAAAAGTTGATGCGTCAGTTTGAGAGAATGAAATCGGAGCTTCAGACATATGAAAACAATATTGGATTCTTATCAAGCTCATCTAAGAAAGGGAATACTCTTTTGGACGATATGAACAGCAAAATAGATAAGATTAAAGCTGAATTGGAATTGATTGTTAAGAAGATAGATGCAATAGACGAAAACATTTAAAATTGCAACATCGTTTAATTATAAGTTGCTTCAAAAGCACCGAAAAGCCTGACTCATTGAGTTGGGCTTTTCTCATTTATAGCTACAAACTGACAACTATACAATCTGTTACCTAATCCTCAAGGGGTCAAATATGAATAGCTCCGTAAAATAATTGACAATAAAGTCAGAACTTCGAATCACCCTGTCATTCCGAGAAAAAACCCAATTTTTAATTGGGCAAAAAGAAGAATATGACATCGAAGAATGATTCTCTGTGAGGCCCGAAGGGCTGATATAATTCAGCCCAGGCTGTAAGGCCTGGGTAAAAGTCAGAGAGAATCTAGAGAGGCCTGCAAGCCTGGCATAATAAGACAAGCCTATATTTATCAGAACATTACAAAAACATGTCATTGGTACACAGAGTGAGGAATCTGTCAGACTACTCTGCGCTCTCGCTCACGATTTCCTTCGTGGTTGGGGTTGATATTCCATTGGCAGACACATGGAATTAAGAAATAAGAACTAAGAATTAAGTGACAGGTGTGGTGCTGATTGAGAAGTAGCCGGTCCTTGAGCCTGTCGAATGGCGGTAAAATATTGCAGAATGATTGTGCAGGGCACTCGATCGCGCGGATTTGCAAATATTTTCGCAAGCTCAGTGACCGTCGGCTTGCCCCATGAAATTAGATTTTTCATTTCATCGGGGCCAAATTACAGCACCTTAAACTCTGTATGAGCGACCAGTAAGAAAACTAATCAAGGAGCCTATTGTAAATCAAACAACAATACCCAAACACACTTTTTTGCAGGTGATACCAGATGATAAGTAAAGACTTACATCCACTAAAGTATTAGAACCCATCAATTTTGGGTTTATTCGCAAAAAACCTATATCCGTTCTACTTACTTTTATGTATATTTGCATCCAAATAGTCAAAACTCAAATAATCTACTAACTTGTAGAAAAGGTTTTAAAATACATTTTTCATGAAAAAATATAAGTTGATCAACAACATTGCAGGATGGACAGTTTTTGTAATTGCTGCTGTTGTTTATTTAATGACAATTGAACCCACAACAAGCTTTTGGGATTGTGGTGAATTCATAACATCGGCATACAAATTGGAAGTGGGTCATCCTCCAGGTGCTCCATTTTTTATGCTCACCGCCAATGTTTTCACACAATTGACTTCAAACCCCGCCAATGTAGCTGTTTTGGTCAATGCTATGTCGGCAATATTGAGTGCTCTCACCATATTGTTCTTGTTTTGGACAATAACACATCTGACACGAAAATTGGTTTTAAAAACAGACCAACAGTTTTTGACACTCAGTCAAATAATTGTGGTGATAGGTAGCGGGTTGGTTGGTGCTCTTGTATATACATTTTCCGACACTTTTTGGTTTTCGGCTGTTGAGGCAGAGGTGTATGCATTTTCATCTATGTTTACAGCACTCGTGTTTTGGCTCATACTCAAATGGGAAGACAATGCTCACAAACCACACTCTGACAAGTGGATAGTGCTCATTGCTTATATGATGGGCCTTTCGATAGGAGTCCATTTGTTGAATCTGCTTTGTATTCCCGCAATAGTTCTTATCTATTATTACAAGAAAAGTAATAAAACAAGCTGGTTGGGTACTGCGCTTGCACTTCTATTTTCTTTCGGTTTGATTGTGATGCTTATGTATGGAATCATACCCGGATTTACCAAAGTAGGCGGATGGTTTGAGTTGTTGACTGTAAACACATTCGGAATGTCATACAATTCTGGATTGTTTATTTACCTCATAGCCCTTGTGGGTGTGATAGTGTGGAGCATAGTAGAAACGATGTCTCAAAAGCCCAACATGACAAGGGTAAGGCTCACCTTTTTACTTGCCCTTAGTTTGTCTGGCGTGCTTTTTATAGGCGATAGTATATGGCTTTGGCTACTACTTATTGGTGGTGCTGCAATCTTTATCTTCAAGTCTAAAAAGGCAAATTCGAAACTCATAAACCTCACAATGACTTCCCTTTTGGTGATACTCATTGGATACTCATCATTTGCATTAATACCCATCAGATCTATTGCCAATACGCCAATGGATCAAAACTCACCCGAAGATGTTTTTAGTTTAGCAAGATACCTCAATCGCGAGCAATATGGCGACAGACCTTTGATATATGGTCGCACCTTGGCATCAGATGTAGAAAGAAATGCCGACGGAACAGTTGCAGCAGCATCTGAGAAAAACAAATATGACAAAGTCATCAAATCATCGCCCGACGAAAAAGATAGATATGTTGCCTCTACTTCATCTACATATAAATATACCAATGCAATGCTATTTCCACGCATGCACTCGCATAGCGGAAATCCAGGTTATAGCAATCATTTGAGGGGTTATAAAATGTGGGGCGGAGTAGAAAACGAAAAAAGAACTCCCACCATGTTAGAGAATATAAGATTTTTATTTTCTTATCAGCTCAATTATATGTATTGGCGTTATTTTATGTGGAACTTTTCGGGACGTCAAAACGATGTTCAAGGCGATGGTGGCATAACAAGTGGTAATTGGATAACAGGCATATCCTTCATTGATGAACATGTATTAGGATTAGGCCCACAAACTAATATTGCCCCCGAAGTAGCAGACAATAAAGCAAGAAATGTCTACTATATGCTTCCACTTTTACTGGGTATTATTGGAATTATATACCAATTGAGACTCAAAGAGAAAGGATTGGAAAGCTTCTTGGTAGTGTTTATGTTGTTCTTTATGACAGGCATTGCTATTGTAATCTATTTAAACCAAACTCCATTTGAACCACGTGAAAGAGACTATGCTTTTGCAGGCTCTTTCTATGCCTTCACCATTTGGGTAGGTATGGGAGTGGCGGGTATTGCTGGTTTCCTCCGAAAATATTTAAACAGTACAGCATTAGCGGGAGGTGCTGCCACTTTGATAGGAATTTTGATTCCAATTCAGATGGCAGGCCAAAACTGGAACGACCATGACCGATCGGATAGATACTCTGCACGAGACATTGGTATGAACTACTTAAGAAGCGTTGCACCCAACGGAATAATCTTTTGTAATGGCGATAACGACACCTTCCCATTGTGGTATGCACAAGAGGTGGAGGGATTTAGAACAGATATTCGTGTATGTAACCTTAGTTACCTACAAACAGAATGGTATGTAGATCAAATGGTTCGCGAGGCATATGACTCTGAGCCTCTGCCTATAAATTGGACCCGTCAACAATACTCGGGCGATAGAGGAACACATGCCTACCTCTTTACGCGCAACCAAATAGAAGGAGCTCTGCAAAGAAACAATATTCCTCCTATTCAATATTCTTCCTATTATGATGCAGGTGCTTTTAAAGATGCACTGCCTCTCACAAAAGTGATGGCAGATTTGCGCAATGGAGTGAAACCTCCTCTCAATCCATTTATCGAAGATGGAGGAGTGATACCTTCTGACAAGTTGTATCTTGATGTAGACACAGCTAAAGTTGATTGGGCAGCGCTGAATGCAAAGCCTTCAAGCAGAATGACAATTAATTTAGAGGGAAAATCGGGTATGTATCGTCAAGAACTGATGATCCTGGAATTGCTCTCTAATATTAATGCAGGAAACTGGGAACGCCCCTTGTACTATGCCACTACAGTTGGTCATGATACTCATTTAAATATGACTCCAAACTTTTCACTCAGTGGATTAACCTATCGCGTTACTCCAGGCCAACCGCTAAATGGTGGTGTAAACACAGATGTGATGTTTGACAACATGATCAACAAATTTGAGTGGGGTGGTTTTGACAATCCTAAAGTCTATCTCGATGAAAATAATAGACGCATGTTTAGTCAAATGCGCAATATGTTTGCACTGCTCATTGAAGCTCTTATAGATAAGGGTGAGAATGAAAAAGCACTTATTGCCCTTGATAAAAGTTTAACTGTGCTTCCATCGGCAAGCATGCCTTTTGGATACGAATCGGTTTCTTATGCAGAAGCTTATTTCAGATTAGGAGAAACTGAAAAAGCAAATGCTATTGTAGAAGAGATTGAGAATAGGATATACTTAAACTTGGATTGGTACGATCGTCTATCTCCACAGCAAATGGCTAACAATGCATCCAATATATTGCATTACAATTTGGGTGTGTTGGTTCGCACCACAATGCTTTATCAAGATTACGATCAAGTGAAATATGCAGCGCATGTAGATGATCTTTTGAGCAGAACGCAGTTCTATTTTAGCCAAGGATTAGGACAATTGGCCAACACAGTATTGAAAGAAGTAACAGATGGCAGCATCAGAGGATACTACACTGCAGGTGAAGACACATCAAAGAGAGCTGTAGAAGAAGAAGCGATGCAAAAATCAATGCAACTCATGCAACAATACAGTCCTGAGCTAATGCAACATTACGAAAACTCAGGCCAACAATAAACCACATTAATAACAAAAAAGGATGCTTATAGTAACATCTGTTCTATAAGTATCCTTTTTTTCTATACTATTCTATGTTAATTGAGCAACCACCAAAATTATATAGGATGCTTTTCCCAAAAAGCATTTGGAGAATTCCTCAAAAAAATAAGAAAATGGTTTATCTCACTTTTGATGATGGACCCATTCCAGAAGTCACCCCATGGGTGTTAGATATATTGGATCAATATAAAATAAAAGCTACTTTTTTTTGTGTTGGAGACAATGTAAACAAACACCCAGACAACTACAACGAGATATTGAAGCGTGGCCACAAAGTAGGCAATCATACACACAACCACTTGCAAGGGTGGAAAACATTTGGGACAAAGTTTGTGAACAATGTGAAACAAAGTAGCAGTTTCATTCAGTCTAAACTATTCAGGCCACCACATGGCCATATGTTTGTGTATCAACTCACTCATCTTCATTTGTTAGGTTACAAAACCATAATGTGGGATGTGGTAACACGCGATTACAGTAAAAGAATGACGCCTGAGCAAGTATTTAATGTTGTGAAGAGATATACCCGCGACGGCTCCATTATTGTATTTCACGATTCATTGAAGGCAGAAAAGAATCTGCGCTACGCCCTGCCCCACTCTATTGAATGGTTGATGAAGGAAGGCTATACTTTTGGTGTAATAGAATAAAACTGCTATCGCTAAAACCAACAATAACTGCGCATCACTTTATAATCACTCCCCATATGTTTAGAAAATTAGTAGCTATTGAGCCCATAAGCTTGATACCAAGCGCCGTAGAAAAACTCCATAGTTTTGCTAAAGAGGTAATAATGCATGAGGATATACCAGCCGATAACCATGAAATATGCAAAAGGATTGGCAATGCCGATGCTGTGCTATTGAGTTACACCACAACTTTGACCAAAGAGGTATTGCAGCAGTGCAAGCATCTAAAATATATTGGAATGTGTTGTTCGCTCTACTCTCCTGAAAGTGCCAATGTGGATATCGATTATGCCAATAAGCAGGGCATAACAGTTACTGGCATTAGAGATTATGGCGACGAGGGCGTGATAGAGTATGTGATAAGCGAACTGGTGAGATGTCTACATGGCTTTGGCACAAATCCCGATGGAACGCAAGCTAATCCATGGAATGGCATTCCTGAAGAGATTACTGGACTCAATTGCGGAATAGTTGGTTTAGGAAAACTGGGAGGTATGATAGCTGATGCCCTAACTTTTTTTGGCGCAAACATACAATACTTTGCACGCAGTGAAAAAGAAGAAGCATCTAAAAAAGGATATCAGTTTGTTGCTCTAAATGACTTATTGGATAAAAGCGATGTGGTAATTTGTGCTTTAAATAAAAACACGGTGTTACTACACCAAGAAGAGTTCGAAAAGTTGGGCACGCACAAAATACTATTCAATGTGGGCCTTTCTCCTGCATGGGATGAGCAACCATTTGAAGAGTGGATAAATGACAGACAAAATATTTGTTTCTGTGATTCACTTGGAGCATTGGGTAATGAAAGCTTACTGACTCATCCAAACATAAGATGTATGAATGTATCTTCTGGAATGACAAGACAGGCTTTTATTAGACTAAGCGAAAAAGTGATTCAAAACCTATCAGAATACAATGGGTGAAACTATATTACGTAACGTATTCACCACACTCCAACCTGCTATATCCGAGGTTTTGCTGTAGATATCTATTATAGCCTTGGCTTCATCATTTTGCACTGTAATGCAGTGCGTATCACCCACATTATTGGGCGAAGAATTGATAGATACCTCCATATTGTTTGGACCCACTGTGGCCAATGACGCTGCAATTGCCACATTCACTTTAGTTGGAAATACTGCAATTGCTTCTGTTGCAGTATCATTAAACACCTCTCTGTCTTCTGTTTTCAAAAGTTCATCATACACATCTGTATCAAGAAGAGATGCAGGAGTTTTCTTTGCTGAGAACTTTGCTTTTGATGTTCCCATCAGAGATATTGTGCGCATCACATCCAGTCCTCCAATTGAGCCTGATGGTATATAAACTTTCACTCCACTTTTGATTGCTACTTTCTTTATCTCCTCATAAAACGCGACATCGGCAAAAGCTCCAATGGATAAAGGCACAAGTGACGAGCCATTTTCTAAAGCGCTTAGTGCAAAATCTTTCAAGACACTGGGTGTTGCAGCTTCAACAATGTAATTGGCTTTTAGAGCCAATAGATTGTCCATGGATTCAAAAGCGGAACACTTATAATCTTTCTGCACACCATTTATTTTATCGGATAGATGCTGTGCTTTGTCAATTGTACGCGATAGTGTGCCAATCAATCGGTAATCTGGCAACAACCCATTGATGAGCGCATCAACAACAATTTCCGCTAATTTTCCACAACCAACAATTGCTAAAGTTCTAATTTCCATGTTATTGTAGTTTTACAAATGCAATGTCTTTCTCTATAGCTTTCAATGAACTGAACAGAATTTCAACAATCCTATTTCTTTTCTTCTTTAAGAAGGGTGGCTGCAGCCTCCAACTCATCGTACCATTTCTCGCCAAACTTGCGTATCAAAGGCTCTTTCAAGAATTTGTAGAGTTCTACTCCCTCTCTCTGTCCGAACTCAACTGCTGGTTTACAAACAGACCATTGGTGGTAGTTTACTGCAGTGAAGTCTCTATATTTTTGAAGGCGTATTGGATATAAGTGACACGATATGGGTTTAGGAACCGAGGTTCTCCCCTCACGATAGGCATTATCAATAACACATTTACAAATGCCCTCTTCATCAAAATAAGTAAACACGCAGTCTTTTCCGTCTATAATTGATGTAACCAGTTCTCCATCGTAATCGTTATACGAAATACCCTGTTTCTCAATCAACTCTTGCGCTTTTGGAGAAAGCTCGTCCCATATAATGGGGAGAATCTCATTGATTTTATCATTTTCATCTTTCTCCAACGGAGCACCCGCATCGCCATCTACACAGCATTGACCTTTACATTTAGCAAGGTCGCATATAAATTGTGATTCCAATACTTCTAAAGATATGATTGTATCGTCTATTTGTAACATAATTATTTTTGAATTAAAATTTTAATAAATTATCCTCTTATCTACCTTATTGTATGCTTTTGTTTGATACAATCGAAACAAATAAACAGACAAGCCCAAGCTTATTAGTCCTACAATAATAAAGTCATAGGTGATAGGGAGATTTTCTATATATTGATAAGTAGCATTTTCCTTAAAGAAAAAATTGAAAGTGACTACCAGTGCATTATTCAAGAAGTGAATGAGTATAGGTATCCATAAGTTGTTGGAGTAAACAAACAGATATCCAAGAAGTACACCCAAAATTACCCTCGGAAGGAAACCATAGAACTGCAAGTGCATCAAGCTAAATATAAATGCCGCCATCCATACCCCCACGTGTTTGTTTTTGAAGAGCTTTACCAACAATTGTTGCATTACTCCTCTAAAGAAAAACTCTTCTGCAACTGCAGCAAACACGCCTACGAATAATAGATTGCCTAAATAATCCCAAATGGATGTGCCCGAAAGCAACAAGTTGGTTGTTTCTTGAGCATTTCTCTCTAAATTTTGCATCCAAGTTTCAAGTCCACTCAATCTTTCAGGTAATATCAACTGCTGATTTAGCTGTGTAATCAATGAAATAAAAGGCATAGATGCAAAAAGTATTACAACTGCCAGTAGAGACAAATCTATTGCTCTCTTTACATTTTGAAGTCCGAGATAAGAGATTGGCTTCTTGCCACTCCAAACTATGAGCGTAACCGCAGGCATAAAAAACATAAGAACCATCTGAATGCCCGAACTCACCCTAATGCCCCAAGGCGATAGCATGAGTTGATTATCATAAAAACCATTGATAATAGCGACAAGACTACCTGCAAGAAAAAGACCAGCTAAGCAGAATATGAACAAATATATTATCTTTGATTGAGTGCTTGAAGTTTCGAACGCTTTCATTGAATAGGATATTTATGATGCAAAGATACAAAAGAATGCCTCAAAATAACAACCCGCTCCAATCAATTGCGTTGAATTTGGCTATGCATCTAAAAGAGAAGTGAATAAAAAAGATTGCATGGTTGTAAATAAAACTATTATTACTATCTTTGCATCCGCTTTGCGCAATCTCTGTTGAGACAGTCTCTGGCATATTGCGTTATAGAAACGTTAAACTTTAACATAAAGCTTTACAAATCATGGATTTAATGAAATTAGCTGAGAAGTCTTTTGAAGATCAAAAGAAAGATTTCCCAAAATTTAAAAGTGGTGACACTATCACGGTTGCATACCGTATTGTTGAAGGCACTAAAGAGCGTATCCAGCTCTACAGAGGTGTAGTTCTGAAAATAAACGGAGAAGGTAACAACAAACGTTTTACAGTACGTAAGATGTCAGATAATACTGGTGTTGAAAGAATCTTCCCAATGAATTCACCTTTTATCGATAGCATTACCATTAATAGCGAAGGTAAAGTACGTAGAAATAAAATTTACTACTTACGTAAATTACGTGGTAAAAAAGCTCGTATCAAAAAGAAAAGATTCTAATACAATCTTGCTATACACATACAAAAAGACTACTTCTTACAAGAAGTGGTCTTTTTTGTTTTTAAGAGCTTGCAATTGAAGTTCAATCACATAATTGTGTTGTATATCCAATTCTTTTAGCGAAGATTGGGCGAACAACTGTTGAAAACG
>JARICS010000010.1 GCA_029264035.1 Dysgonamonadaceae bacterium
TATTCTTCATTGCCAATATAAGAGTTGCTGCCCGAATCGAGACAAGAGCTCAAAAAGAGCACAGCGCTCAACATTAATAATAAACTAATTTTTTTTGTAATTGCTTTCATCTTAGTTACGTTTTATTTGTTAGAAATTAAATTTTATACCTAATTGTATATCTAAGCCAAACTTTTCGTCCGAATAATAAGTTTTGAACTCATTGTTAGCGTTGATATAATATCTTCCGCCTATTTTTCCAAATAGATGGGCTTTATTATAAATGGGATAGGTTATACCCACACCTCCAGCTAATGAGAGCTGAGGGTTCTTTTGATTTATTTTTGATGAGGTTTCATTGGCATATCCACTATTTATTAGTGATGGTATTGTTTTTTCATCGTTATATTTTATTTTGCCATTTATATCTTTCTCTATCATTGCACCTGCAGTCACAAATAGATTTAGCTTGTTTATGGATAACAGCGTGTAGTTTAAATTCACTGGTATTCCCAGATAATGAAATTGCTGTTTCTCGGTGTTGCTGAAATCGTTTGATGTGTTTTTAGTTTCAGACGATAGAAAAGTATATACAAGTCCAGTTTCAATTTGCAGCTTCTTTGTTATATCAAACGATGTGAGAAGGCCAAATGATACAGGTTGCCTGTGAATTATTTCCGATTCAGGATTCACGTTTTCCCCCTCTGTATATGCTTGCATTTTACTCATTGTGAAATCACCATAAGTATCGCTCAATGATGAGCGCAGTGTTGTTGGGAGCGTGCTAGACTCTTGAGAAGATGCCAGAGCGCTTCGTCCTGATAATGAAATAGCGAATTTGCTTTTCCTTTTATCTTGTACATTCTTGGTATCATCAGTATCAGCAAATGTTCGTTTACCTTCATTTATAAAGTCTTGAATCATTCGCTGTTTCGTCTCTTCGTCTATCTCAGAAATTTTTTCTTTTCTACTCGGTTGCTCATCGTTTAAAGTACTTGTTGCAAAATCTCGCTTCTCATCTGAAACAGTAGTAGAAACATCTAAAGAAGTTTCTTCATTTATATTAGTTGTAGCAGCTATAGCCTTTTGTTGTGCCGATGAGGCATTGTCTGCAAATAGTGCAGGAGTTGACTTCTCAATCTTGGTGGAATTATGTCTTATTATAAGGGTCTTATCTTCTTTATCTTTATTGTTTTGTGCTGTATGAGGTGTTGTTAAAGGTGTGATTTGAACTTCCGCCGTTTGTATTGGCAACTCATTATTCATGTTTTGAAAAATAAAGAACACACCAATTAGTGCAGCAGCTACAGCAGCCACAGTTGAAACGAGCCACTTTGAATGCACTACCTTTGTTTTTTGCGTAGCAAAAAGCGAACTCTCTAGGTCTTCCCAACCAGAGGGCGGCACTTCTTGTTTGTAATCGGCTAGTTTGCTTTTTACAAATTGCTTAAAAGGATCGTTATTATTAAAGCTATCCATCGTTATTAGCTATATACTCGTTTATTTTGTTTTTTAAAAAAGACTTTGCTCTAGAATATTGTGAGCGAGATGCATTTTCTTTTATCCCTAGTTGCTTTGCTATTTGTCGGTGCGTCATATCTTCAAATACATACAAACTAAAAACTGTTCTATATCCCGGAGGCAACTCTTGAATCATGCTAAGAAGTGTTTCTTCTGTTATGTTATCATCAAAGAGGCGTTCTAGGTTCTCGTCCATCACCTCTTCTTGTGCCTCTTCCATATCCGAAATCAATAAATATTTGTTTTTTTCTTTTCGGAATTGTTCTAGAATAGTATTCACAAACACCCGTCTCATCCATCCTTCGAAAGAGCCACGGCCAGAATATTTTTTTATCTGAGTAAAAACTTTCAGAAAACCGTCATGCAACATATCTTGTGCAGCATCTCTATCCTTGCAATACCTCATGCACAAACCCATCAGACGTGGAGCATATGTTTCATAAAGCTCACGTTGTGCATTTGTATCCTGTTTCTTGCATGCTGCTATCAGTTTCTGATTCTCCATTCTTTAACCGCGTTCAATAGATAGATGCCAAAAATCTAAAAACGTTGCATATCATTTTATTTATTTTTCAAAAGTACATGAATTTAAAAAGAGAAACTCTTTTGTAGAGACTATTTAGGCTATTATTAAAGCAATATAACAAAAAGTGTTGTGAACGTGAAAATTACTTTGTTATAATTGCTCAATGCAATATTTTTTCTTAATTTTGTTTACTCAATATAACTTCTTAAATTTCAGCAAGTATGAAAGATTTTTTTAAAATTGTATTAGCTTCTGCTTTAGGCTTTTTAATAGCTAATATACTCTTTTCTATTGTTTCTATTATTCTATTCTTTGGATTTATTGGCTCAGCAATAGGAGATATGGGTAAAAGCTCTTTTAATTTGAAAGACAATTCTGTTTTTCATTTAAAATTATCAGGCCAGATTAACGAACGTATTCCCGAAGAGGACCCGTTTACAGCCCTGTTAGGATCAAGAGTTCCCACGTCAATGGGGCTTAATGATATCACTAGTGCTATTAGAAAAGCAAAAGACAATGATGCAATTCGTGGCATTTACATTGACTCTCGCATGTTTACAGCCTCCACTGCTACGCTTGCCGAAATAAGAGGCGAGCTAGTTAAGTTTCAAGATTCGGGTAAGTTTATTGTAGCATACTCAGACACATACACACAAGGAGGTTATTATTTAGCATCGGTAGCAGATAAAGTGGTAATAAACCCACAAGGCATGTTAGATTTACATGGATTGGCTGCTACGCCCATGTTCTATAAAGATGCGTTAGATAAACTAGGTATAGAAATTCAAGTATTCAAAGTAGGAACATACAAATCGGCTGTAGAACCATTTATCTTAACGGGAATGAGCGATGCCAACCGTGAGCAGGTGTCTTCATACTTAAATGATTTGTGGAATACAATTGGTAATGATATTGCACAATCGCGTAATGTTGACTTTGATCAGTTTAATGCTACAGTAAACACTATGCCTATGATGCAAGACACTGATTTCTTATTGCAGTCAAATTTGGTTGATACGTTGCTTTACGAGTCTGAAATGAAAGACTATCTTCGTTCGCTCTTAGACCTTAAAGTAGATGATGAAATTCCTTCTGCTGGTGTATTAGATATGAAATCTGTGAAGCCAAATAAAATAAAGACATCCAAAAATCATATTGGATTACTTTATGCTGTTGGAGAGATCACTTCAGGAACAGGATCTAGCAGCATACAAGACAAATACTTGGTAAACGAAATAGAGAAGTTGCGAAAAAACAAGGATATTAAAGCTGTAGTGTTGCGTGTGAGCTCTCCAGGTGGTAGCGCTTATGCTTCTGAACAGATTTGGAAAGCTATTACTGACCTAAAAGCAGAGAAGCCAGTAGTGGTTTCGATGGGTGATGTGGCAGCTTCTGGTGGATATTACATTGCTTGTAATGCAGATAGAATTGTAGCTCAACCTACTACAATAACAGGATCAATAGGTATTTTCGGAATGTTTCCTAACATGAAAGAAACTACTGAGAAGCTTGGACTTGATATTGATGTTGTAAAAACGCACGAATATGGCGATTTTGGAAACTTTGCTAGACCCATGAGAGATAATGAAAAAGAGATACTTCAATCTTATGTAGAGCGTGGCTACGAGTTGTTTCTAACGCGCTGTGCCGAAGGTAGAAATATACCAAAGGACACTCTTGCGCTATATGCCGAAGGACGTGTTTGGACAGGGCGTCAAGCAAAAGAGATAGGCTTGGTTGATGAGTTGGGCGATTTGAAAACAGCTATCAACATTGCAGCAGATTTAGCAGGTGTAGGTGCTGATGACTATTTAGTGTATGAGTATCCTAAAATGCGTAGCTTTATTGAAGAACTTCTTGATGACAATCAAAAAAATATTGCTGCCGAAACTGTGAAAGAGTATCTTGGCGATCATTACAAAGTTCTTTCTCTAGTAAAAGATATTAAAAATCAAGATTACGTTCAGGCCCGTTTGCCTTACAATTTTAATGTAAACTAAAGAAATACTATCTTTACAAACTAACAAAATTGCGTTTTATTCTATGCTTAAACCACAACCACATATACGAACAGCTTTGACTCCCTTATCTTGGGTTTATGGCTTAGCTGTGGAGTTTCGCAATTTTTTGTTTGATAATGGTATTTTGAAACAAAAAGAATATCCTGTTCCAGTCATTTGTGTGGGCAATCTAACTGTTGGAGGGACAGGAAAAACTCCTCATATTGAATATATCATAAGCTTACTATCCGACGATTATAAAGTGGCCGTGGTGAGCAGAGGTTATAAAAGAAAAAGCAGAAGTCTACAAGTAGTCAGGGTCAATTCTGATGTGAAAAGGGTAGGCGATGAGCCATTGCAAATAAAACTAAAGTATCCCAATGTAACAGTTATTGTTGACAAGGATAGACGCAATGCTATTGAATATCTATTGGCACAGGAGAGTGAGTTGCAACCCGATGTAATCTTGTTAGACGATGGCTATCAACACAGGTATGTAAAGCCTTCATTGGCCATCTTATTGGTTGATAGAAACAGACCAATCTACGAAGACAAACTTTTGCCAGCAGGAAGATTAAGAGAACCATTGGCTAGAAAAGATAGAGCAAATATGGTGGTTGTCACAAAATGTGGCAATGAGATGCAACCTATCGATTTTCGTATCTTTGCAAATGGACTGAGTCTTTTTCCATTCCAGTCGCTATACTTCACAAGATTTAAATACAATAGGTTGAAACCTGTTTTCCCTTCTCATAATTTGGAGAGTTATAGACTTGACGATATCAGAAAAAAACAAGTATTGCTTGTAACAGGTATTGCTACAACTAAACCATTAGAAGAAGAATTGTCGAGAAAAACCTATAACTTGCACACGCTCTTTTTTCCCGATCATCATTTTTTTAATAAAGATGATATAAAGACTATCGAAAAGCGTTTTGCAGAAATATCGGGCGACAAAATAATTATCACTACTGAGAAAGACTCAGTTAGATTACAAACATTGCTTTACATAAGCGATGGGGTGAAAGAAAAACTATTTTATTTGCCAATTAATGTCTCTTTCTTAGAAAGTGCAGAAAATGAATCATTTAATACTAAAATAATTAATCATGTTAGAAACTATCAAAACAACAGCCGACTATCTCAAGAGTAAAATCGGTGAAATACCCAATACAGCTATTATCTTGGGAACAGGTCTAGGTGAACTAGCTCACGCAATAGAAGATAAGACTGAAATTCCTTATCCCGAAATTCCAAACTTTCCAGTTTCTACTGTTGAAGGACATAGTGGAAAACTTATTATTGGTACGCTTGGTGGTAAAAAGGTGCTTGCTATGCAAGGTCGTTTTCACTATTACGAAGGATATACCATGAAAGAGGTTACTTTCCCTATCCGTGTTTTTCAGGCACTAGGTATAGAGTATCTTTTTGTATCTAATGCAGCAGGAGGAATGAATTCTAGCTTCAATGTTGGCGATATAATGCTTATAGAAGACCACATCAATCTATTTCCTGAGCATCCATTACATGGCAAAAACCTAAATGAACTAGGCACTCGTTTTCCTGATATGAGCGAAGCCTACAATAAAGAACTTCGTTTGCTTGCAATGAGCATTGCCGATGAGCATAACATTAAACTTCAACATGGTGTTTACATTGGTCTTACTGGGCCTACTTTTGAAACGCCAGCCGAATACAACTATCTTCGCATAATTGGTGGAGATGCTGTGGGGATGTCTACTGTACCAGAAGTAATTGTGGCGAATCATGCAAAAATGAAAGTTTTGGCATTCTCAATCATTACCGATCTTGGAGTTATAGGCAAAATTGTAGAAATATCTCACGAAGAGGTGCAAGAAGCTGCTAAAATAGCTCAGCCAAAAATGGCACTGATTATGCGCGAGATTATACAGAGAATGTAATCCAATAAAAGCGTTATATAACGAGTAAAGAGGGTTCAGGTGTGTAACACAATACCCTCTTTGCTCGTTTTTTCTTTTGCTCACGTTGCAAAAGATATTTTACAAAAGTGTGTAAACTAATAAAACGACTAAAACAATATGAGAACAGAAATAGCTACATTAGGTGAATTCGGACTTATAAAGAGACTCACAGATGATATAAAACTAACCCAACCAACATCAGTGAAAGGAGTGGGAGACGATGCTGCTATAATAGACAATAAAGATAAGCAAACGCTTGTTGCTACTGATCTTTTATTAGAGGGAATTCATTTTGATCTCACTTATTTTCCACTGAAGCATTTGGGCTACAAAGCAGCTGTTATCAATTTCTCTGATATATATGCCATGAACGGAAAGCCACAACAAATAACTGTTTCGTTGGGAGTATCAAAACGTTTCTCGGTCGAGGATTTAGAAGAATTTTACGATGGAGTAAAACTGGCTTGTCAGACCTACAATGTTGATATTGTTGGGGGAGATACATCCTCATCGTTAACAGGCTTTGCAATCAGTATCACCTGCATTGGTATAGCCGACAGAGATGCTATAGTGTATCGTAATGGTGCAAAGGAAACAGACTTGATATGTGTGTCGGGCGATTTGGGTGCTGCATATATGGGTTTACAGTTGCTAGAACGCGAGAAAGCTGTATTTGAAGGCCAAAAAGATTTCAATCCTGATTTTGCAGGAAAAGAGTATCTACTTGAGCGACAATTAAAACCAGAAGCAAGAAAAGACGTGATGCAAGAGTTGAACAAGCTTGGCATTCTACCCACTTCAATGATTGATGTGTCTGACGGGCTCTCGTCAGACCTGCTACATATCTGCAAACAAAGTAATGTTGGGTGCCGTCTGTTTGAAGAACGCCTACCTATAGACTATCAGACCGCTTCAATGGCTGAGTCTTTCAATTTGAATGTTTCAACCGTAGCGCTGAATGGTGGAGAAGATTACGAAATGCTCTTCACAGTTCCTCTATCGCTATTCGAACAAGTGAAGATAGTTCCCGGAATTCATGTTATAGGACACATTACCGATGCAAGCCTAGAATGCATGCTTGTATCGCGCGATGGACAAGAAATGATGCTCCAAGCACAGGGGTGGACTCCTATTGTGGAGTAAATATTAAATTTATCTGCTTTTTATGCCCTTTTTATTTTGTTATTGAAAAAAAGAAGCTATCTTTGCAATCGAAATTAAAACAAGGTGCTGGTGCCATAGCTCAGTCGGTAGAGCAAAGGACTGAAAATCCTTGTGTCCCTGGTTCGATTCCAGGTGGCACCACACAAAAACCTCTGAATACATTTTGTATTTGGAGGTTTTTTTTGTTTCTAAATCGAAACATTTTTTTACATGTACGACATGTAATTGTTCCATTTGCTTTTTTTCTCCTTCTCCTTCTCCTTCTCTATTATACCAATATAGCAACTCTAAACCATCCTTCTCTTTATTTTCCGCCTACTCACTTTAGACTTTGTTTTTGCACTTTTCTGTTTGTTAAATTTATTGAGTGCTTCAATGGCTTTCTGAGTCAATGTTTTGTTCATTGATGTCTGTTTCCTTGCAATTCGAATATACAGTCATAGGTTCAACTATAAATAGTTTTTTCTTGTCATAATTGCTAGCTATGGGCATTTGGCAACTGTATGATAGACTTTTACTAGATCTATAGATATTGCATTGTGTTCAATATATCAGTTTGAACACGTTGAAATACCTTTTTGATATTACAATCGGGCTAATAATCAAAGAATATTGACCCAAACCATGTTGAAAAACTCCTAGCGACAAACATTTTTGCATGAAGTGATGTGTGATAACTCTCAGAACTTTTATAATTTACTACAAACCAAGGTCAATAACTCCCCGTGCATAGCAATTTGGTGCTGATGATATTTGAACAACTCTCAGAATTTTAAATGCTGAGTATAATACGAAGCTGTTAACTATCAGTGTTTAAATTTCTAGTATTTCTGCAAAAGAAGATTGTATAAACCAATCTTTGTTTGTTCTCTCTGTAAAAGAAGATATCCAAAACAAAAACTTGTTTAGTACTCCTGCAAAAGAAGAAGCATGAAACAAAGCTTTGTTTTAGCCTCTTGCAAAAGAAGGAAATTAAGACTAATGTTTGTTTGGATTATCTGCAAATGCAGTTGTACTAGAAATTTAAACGCCAGGAGTTATCAATGTCTGTTTGGAGGTAAAATGTAAAAGTCTATGAGTTATCAGACATTGATTGACGTGAAAGTGCAACAATCTAAGAGTTATCAACTATAAATACTACTCAGAAGTTTTCGCGCTGAGAGTTTTCAACAATGGTTTATAGTGAGAATTTTTATTGCTGAGAGTTTTCCTATGTCTTGCATTGCTTTTTATTAATGGAATCAGACTGAAATGTATCACGTTTCTTTGGGTTAGCTTCTTTGTCGGGGGAAAATTGGTAATATTTTTCAAAACATTTTGCAGTCCTACAAAATGTTTAAAACAGTTGAAACTTGCATCCACGATGGGAGAAATGTTTGAAAACGCATTATATCCCTTTTGTTACATTATTATGACGTATTTATGTAGTAAGATATCATTTCATGTCGTAAATTTATTCCCGTAACTCTTGAATTTTAATTGAAGGTGCTTTTTTCTTTTTAGAGGACATATTTCTACTTTATCTGATCAAAAAACCACGATTCTACCGATTCAGAACATTTTCACGGCAGTGGATTCAATTTTCATGGCATAAACGTCCAATCATCCACCGGGGATTGAATTTTCATCTGTTTTACTTTTCATCATTGACTGAATT
>JARICS010000129.1 GCA_029264035.1 Dysgonamonadaceae bacterium
ACATTGTCAGGACAAACAATAGAAGGATTCTTAACCTCCATCAGTCATATCAAATTATTGTCCATCGGACTCAATTGCTCTTTTGGTGCATCGGAGATGAAGCCTCACTTGAAACAATTGAAAAGAATATCACCCTTATTTGTAAGCGCTTACCCCAATGCCGGACTTCCCAACCAACTGGGAGATTATGACGAAACTCCTGAGAAAATGGCCAGCCAGATCAGCGAGTTTGTAAATGAAGGTTTAGTGAATATTGTTGGTGGATGCTGTGGCACTACACCAGAACATATAGCAGAGTTTGTACACTTAGTAGATGGCGTGACACGCCCTACCCTTTCACAACCAAGCCCTTACTTGCATTTATCAGGATTGGAAGATTTTGTTTTATCGCCAGAAAAGAACTTTGTTAATATTGGCGAACGTTGCAATGTAGCAGGATCTCGCAAGTTTCTCCAATTGATTAACGAGGGAAGTTATGAAGAGGCACTAACCATAGCCCAGCAACAAGTGGAAGATGGAGCACAAATATTGGACATAAACATGGACGATGGTTTGCTTGATGGCGCTAAAGAGATGACCAACTTCCTCAACTTCTTGGCTTCCGACCCCGATGTGTCACGCGTTCCATTGATGATAGACTCATCAAAATGGGAAACAATAGAAGCAGGCCTCAAATGTGTGCAGGGGAAATGTATTGTCAACTCAATCTCTTTGAAAAATGGAGAAGAGGAGTTTTTGCACCATGCCTCGCTAATTAAAAGCTATGGAGCAGCTACCATAATAATGGCGTTTGACGAAAAAGGGCAAGCCGACAGTTATGAACGACGCATAGAAATATGTGGGAGAGCTTACAAACTTCTCACCGAGTCGGGGTTTGATAAGCGCGACATCATATTTGACCCCAACATATTGGCCATTGCCACAGGTATAGCCGAACATCAAAACTATGCAGTAGACTTCATAAAAAGTATAGCTTGGATAAAGGAAAACTGCGAGGGTGCAAAAGTTAGTGGGGGTGTCAGCAATTTGTCATTCTCATTCAGGGGCAACAACTATGTACGAGAAGTTATGCACTCTGTGTTTCTCTATCATGCCATCCAGGCAGGATTAGATATGGCTATTGTCAATCCTTCTCAATCCATTATCTACGAAGAGATACCGACTGATGTAAGATCGTTGGTGGAAGATGTTATCTTCAACAAGAATGATGAAGCAACCGAAAGATTAATGGAGTTTGCACAAAACGCTAACAACTCTGTAGCATCAACACAACAAACACAACAAGCAGAGTGGCGAGATAACTCTTTGGAAGAACGCCTGAGCCACGCTTTGCTAAAAGGCATTAGCGACTATCTGGAAGAAGACTTGGAAGAGGCCCTCAACAAATATTCACAAGCTGTCGACATAATAGATCAACCGCTTATGAACGGCATGAACAAAGTGGGACAGCTGTTTGGTGAAGGAAAGATGTTTCTGCCACAAGTAGTGAAAGCTGCGCGCACCATGAAAAAAGCAGTTTCGATATTGCAACCAACCATTGAGAGAGAAAAAGCAATAGCGGGAGATAGTAAGAAAGTGGGCAAGATACTCTTAGCCACAGTAAAAGGCGATGTGCACGATATTGGTAAAAACATTTTATCTATCATCTTGCAATGTAACAACTACGATATAATAGACCTTGGCGTGATGGTGTCTGCCGAGTCTATAATGGCTGCTATTCATGAACATCAACCCGATGTGGTGGGTTTGAGCGGTCTCATCACCCCCTCGCTCGAAGAGATGAGCATTGTGGCTACTGAAATGCAAAAGGCAGGTTTCAACATACCCCTCATGATTGGCGGAGCTACCACATCAAAGCTACACACTGCAATAAAGATTGAACCTAACTATCCTGATGGAGCTGTTGTGTATGTAAAAGATGCATCGCAAAGCCCCTTTGTGATGGCCAATTTAATGAACGATAAAATCAAAACTGAATATATCGGGAAGATAAAAGAAGAGTATGAAACACTACGTAAAACGACTATGGAAAAGAAAACAGAACTAACTCCCCTTGTGGAAGCCCGCAACAATCCTTATAAAATTAATTGGGTTAATTTTGAAGCATTCAAACCCAATTTCATTGGAAGAAAGGTTTTAGACCCCATCAAAATAGAAGACATAGTGCCCTATATCAATTGGAAATTCTTTTTCCCCGCATGGAATCTTTCTGCAAAGTTTGCATCGGTCAAGAACATAAGTATGTGTGGTCACTGCAAAGCGCAATGGTTTGCCGCTTTTAATGAAGGAGAGAGAGAGAAAGCAATGGAAGCATCCAAGCTATATGACGATGCACAAGTATTATTGAAGAAAATAATTGATCTTGATGCCGAATATATAAAAGCAGTATTCGTTATTGGTGAAGCATACAGCGAGAACGATACTGTTTATATTGACAACGTCCCGTTTGCTATGCTCCGTCAACAAAAGAAAAGCACCAAAGACCATTACCTAAGCTTAGCTGATTTAGTTGCACCAAAATCGGCCATTAAGAAAGATTATTTAGGAGCCTTTGCAGTTACTGCAGGAGCAGGAGCCGACTACTTGATGAACAAATATAAAACATCGGGTGATGAATACAGTGCCTTGGTTCTTCAATCACTTCTCGATAGGTTGGCCGAAGGTGCAACAGAATGGTTGCATGAAAAAATAAGAAAAGAATATTGGGGATATGACAGTAGCGAAGATATAACCATTCCCGAAATGTTTGCCGTGAAGTATTCAGGCATCAGACCTGCAGTTGGTTACCCATCCATACCCGACCAATCTATCAACTTCGAATTACACAACACATTGTTGCAATCAGACGAGATAGGCATATCGCTCACCGAAAATGGATTGATGAGCCCCAATGCATCTGTGTCGGGATTAATATTCGCCCATCCCGAAGCTAAATATTTTGCAATAGGCGCAATATCCGACGAGCAAGCCAATGATTATATGCAACGTAGAGGAATGGAGACAGAATTATCAAAAAAGTTTTTGGCTACAAACATTTAATAAACATCAATCAATAATTCATTATGAGAAGTTTCGGAAGCGATAACAATTCAGGCGTTCATCCACGCATCATGGATGCCATTGTAGAAAGCAACACCAACCATGCCATTGGGTATGGCGACGACAATTGGACTCGTAAAGCTGAAAAGGCAATGCAAGCTTTGCTACAAAATGAAACTATTAAACCCTACTTTGTGTTTAACGGAACTGGAGCCAACGTGATAGCCTTGCAGGCTTGCACAGCGTCATTTCACAGCATCATTTGTGCCTCAACGGCTCATATTGCAGTGGACGAGTGTGGAGCTCCCACCAAATTCACAGGGTGTGCTCTCAAAGAAATACCCACTTTGGATGGAAAGCTAACCCCAGAATTAGTTGCAACTCAGTTGAGTGGCTTTGGCGAACCGCATCACTCTCAACCAAAAGTAATAGCTATTTCACAAACTACAGAGCTGGGAACACTCTACACGCCTGAAGAGATAAAAGCACTGGCCGTTTTGGCACACCAAAACGATATGTACCTCTTTATGGATGGCACACGGTTGTCTAATGCCTGCGTTACTGCCAATTGTACCCTTAAAGAGATGACCATAGACTGTGGTGTAGATATCTTTACATTGGGCGGAACCAAAAACGGTCTCATGATGGGCGAAGTTTTAATTGCTTTGCGTCCCGAACTAGAAAAGAATTTGCAATACTATCGCAAGCAAACTTGCCAACTCTATTCAAAAATGCGCTATCTTTCGGCCCAGTTCATTCCGTACTTGAGTGAGAACATTTGGTTGGAGAATGCACGAATGTCGAATGCAGCCACACAACTATTAGCTGGTGAGATGAAAAAAATCAAGAGCATCGAAATTACTCAAAAAGTAGAGTCGAATGCCATCTTTTTTATTTTACCCAAAGACATCTCTGACAAACTGCGTGAGCACTATTTCTTTTATGATTGGGACGCTTCGCGAAACGAAATGAGATTGGTTTGCTCGTGGGATACCACAGAAAAAGACATTACTGATTTCATCAATTATATTAAGACATTAACAAACTAAATAATAAAAAAACATGTTCGATTTTTTAGATACTTATCCCCATCTTCTTCCTTTCTTAATATTTTTTGGAAGAATCTTTGATGTTACTTTAGGAACATTGCGCATAATTTTTGTCTCGAAAGGAGAAAAACTCAAAGCTCCCATCATCGGGTTTTTCGAAGTGTTTATTTGGGTAGTCATTATTTCCCAAATACTTTCACGCGCCAATGACATGGTAGCCTATCTTTCATACGCCGGAGGTTATGCTGCTGGTAACTATGTGGGGATACTCATTGAAAAACGAATTGCCTTTGGCATCATCCTATGCCGTGTTTACACCAACAAGCCTGGTCTTAAGCTTGTAAACTTGTTGAGCCTAAAAGGATTTGGCGCAACAATGATGCATGGAACTGGATCTGTAAACGAAGTAGATATAATTGAAACTGTATTTGACAGAAAAAAAATGAAACTTGTTTCAAGTATTATTTTAGACTTCGATAAAGATGCTTTCTATGTAATTGAAGACGTGCGTACAAGATCACGCGGCATTTTTCCGAAATCAAATAATCTTTTGAGGCGATGGCGCCCCGCTAAATAAATAATAAAAGAGTTGAGAAAGATCTATTTCTCAGCTCTTTTTTTTGCTTTCTATATAAGATTCTTGTTCATAAACAATTCTTTTCGGCGTATCACTCTCAGTAAATTCGACAAAATAACAGCCCTTTGTGCTTTATAATGGAGCTATTTTCAGTCTTTAATAGAGCACATTTACAAATCGGGCCAATCATGTGGATTATTTTGTTTCTCTACAATGCGCTCAATATCATCTGGTAAATTATGAAAGAAATCAATGCCTGTGTGCTTCTCCAATTCCTCAACCGATAAGGCATAATCTTGCAAACTGTAGGGCTGAGGATGTGCTCTGTGCTCAAACCAAAAAGCAATAGATTTGTAAGTAGCACCTTTCTTAGCTAACAGAGCCATAAAATAATATTTAGGAATCACAATCTTGTTATCGCCTATTGTTCCCATTGTTTGATGGGGTGCAATGGTTCCGCCTTTTGTCACATATAGTGTATCCCGAATGGCGCTCAATGCTCCCCAAACTTGCACTTTATTTTCAAGACTTGCCCATATACCTCCATTGAAGCTATGCACTTGCGGGCTCATATTAGAATAGAAAAATGTTTGCTCATTGGCAGGAATGGAGTATAGCCTATCGGCAGAAGCCACTAAATGCCCTCTGTCATATCCTGAACCGCGAAAATCATAAGCATTGTCCGTATAGTCCAAAAGATATGGATCGGTAGACCAAGCGTTGGTGCGCTTAGTATGTCTCTCAGATGTTTTATCGTAAAAGGTGAATGCAACCCAGCGGGTATGGTGCGAAGCATAGTTATATTCAAAACTATAATTTAAAGTCCTATCGCCTACATCGTCAGCTGCATAGTGGACCACAAAGGCTGCTTTGTCTTGAACAAAATCTTTCGATAACCGAGGCATCTCTATTCTGTGTGCTTCTAGTGTTGGGCTAAATTGTTGCTCTATATCAATATCTTCTTCAGCAACGTCCACTGTTTCATCAACCCCTCTTTGTATAAACAGAACTGTCTCTTTTTCGGTATCGAAAAAGATAGAAATTTCACCCATTCTTTTACTGCTATCATTGGCAGACACTTTCAAAACAACAGTTTCGCTTCCTTTTCCCACTATAGAAGAGAAAGAGTACCATTCATCAGTTGTTGGTTTATCTATACGCCATACTCCATCAGTAGTTATATTGAGCGAAAAGTCTCCCCCAAGGTATTCAATCTCCTCATCGGCTTGTAGTTCCACTTCAAACTTTTTGGTTGCAACTCTATAACTACTCTTACATGTATAGAATAGCAAAATGAGTAGAACTAAAAAAGATAGGGCTATAAAAAATCTTTTCATGGTATAGATTG
>JARICS010000014.1 GCA_029264035.1 Dysgonamonadaceae bacterium
TTACGAAAAAATATTTACATATATATTAAATAATCCCTTGAATTGGGAAGAAGATATGTTTAATGAAAAATCAATTTAATTCTGATTAGATTGATATTATTGATTGAATATATGATTAATGCTTAAATAATGCACACTGTAGGGACAGGTCGCGACCTGTCCTCTAAATGACCTGTCTTATAAATACCTGTCATATATTTCGTTGATACCGATATAATTAATGTGTGCCATTAAACACAGTCATAATAATCATTTAATCATAATTAATCAACGGTTCAGACAGTTAATAGCCGCCTACAAAACAACGACTTCAAAGAAAATACATCTATTAGATAATAACAATTTCGCTTGGCAACGATCATTTTATGACCATGTTATTCGTAATACAAAATCTTACGAAAAAATATTTACATATATATTAAATAATCCCTTGAATTGGGAAGAAGATATGTTTAATGAAAAATCAATTTAATTCTGATTAGATTGATATTATTGATTGAATATATGATCAATGCTTAAATAGTGCACACTGTAGGGACAGGTCGCGACCTGTCCTATAAATGACCTGTTTTATATTTCGTTGATGCCGATATAATTAATGTGTGCCATTAAACATAGTCATCATAATCAATCAAATCATAATTAATCAACGGTTCAGACAGTTTATTTCTTAAATATATTCAACGATACCTTGAACCCCACTTCATGAAACTTAAGTTTGTGAAACGACCCAAAGATGGCAGCGTTGAGGAAATTATTGCCAATGCCATATCCAAACTCTGCATAAGATCGGATATAAGGATTGAAGAGATGACTCAGATAGAGCCTTTCGGTGACAACCCCTTTTGCTAGTACAGGAACGAGGTTGAGTATAATGAAGGGAGACTCATACATGAAATGATTTTGTATGTAAGTGTCGGAGGCATTGTAAAACTGTCTGTCGAGCAGATTGAAAACACCACCAATACCATCGTCCCATGTGTCGGGGAAATTTCGCTTGGCAAAATACTCAAAATCGGTAAAGTATTCAGACTTCTGATTGCTAAAGAATCCCATCCCAATGTGGTATTGAAACGATTTCATGAGATCGAGTTGTATGTTTTGACTGATGTCGAATTCCAATCTATTGTATTCAGAAGCACTTCCCAACACTCCTTTGAGTCCTTTAGAGAACTGTACTTTCATAGTAGGAAAGCGAGAACGCACGTATATTTTTTGTCGTCGTTCGAAACGGTAATATTGTTCGGGAGTCCAAGTGAGGGTGAGGACAGGCGCGAATGTCTTGCGGCGTTTAAACAATTTGGTGATTCCTTCGGTGCCATTGCCATTGAGTGCCGTATTGTCCATAGATATGGAGGATATTATAGCCGATTCGTCCACTTTATTATCCGTAGCATCGCGTATGTGATAATCGAGACCCGTACCTATTGAAAATCCATTTGCAACCTCTACAGTGTTGTATATGCGCAGGTAATAATTTTTGTAGTAATCGAAGGCAAGATCTTTTATATTGAGACCATTGTTTACAAGGCTGTCTTGAATCTCTTGGAGGAAGATAGAGCTATAGGTTTTGTTGTCATTGCCTACAGAGATCGATAGCCTTCCGAGGTGGGTGGGGTTGTAGTTCCAAGAAGCAGATATGTCGGTGAACAACTCTTTACGCTTGAACATGTAGCCCACAAAGGCATTGAACTCTAGGCTCGATTGTCTTTTGAGTTCATAGTTTACTTTTACTTCCTGCCCGTAGGTCAATCCATCGAAAGAAGAGTAACCAAATAATGTGGGGTTGAATATGCCGCCGTATGTGATACTGGTAGCTTTGTATTTGTAGCGGGAGTCCATCACCATCGTTTTAGCCCACTCCATAGTGTTGTTCTTATTATCGTCTAAGGAATCCTTACCCATTTTAGCTGCTTGTTTCTCCTTCTCGCGTGATTGTTCGAGGTAAAACTCATCTAAGAGTTCTTTTTCTTTGGCTTGCAATGGTATTTTGCGAGATTTTTCCCAAAATAGAGAATTGTTTTGGATGGGCACAGAATCGAGTCTTACTTTGAAGAAATTGCTTAAATTTAAATTTTTCTCTTTTTCTCTTTTGGGGTTTAGTTTTATTGATTTGTAGTTGATATTGACTAAATTTCGATTGGTTACGACATTACCTAAATAAGAGAATTTTTGGTGTATGACTGCACTTACTGGAAGCATCTTGGTTGATTCGGAGTTGCCCATATTGAGCTCTATAGAAAACTCGGAAGCAAGGTCTATACCCTCACTTACAAATTGCATTACGCGCCAGGAGTCTTTTTCTATTACAAAAGTACCCTCAAGCAATTTTGGCGATTTGTAGATGGGGGTAAATGAAATGGTGCAGAACGTTGTTCCATTTTGAGTGAATGTGCGTTTTAGCTCGTAACGATAATACTTTTTGGAGGTTTCGCGCAGTGGCATAAAAAAAAGTTCGTTGGCCGACATTTCGCTGTACACATTCAGGTTGATAAGATTGATGGGCAGCATTTCCGTTATGTTTTTTTGCGTAAATGTTCCTGAAAGGTTTTTTATATCGGCTGTATAATTGTTGGGGTATGTAAATTTGAGATCGCTTAGCACCTCTATTACTCCTTCGTCGCCCTTGCGATTGTGCATCACAAAATTTGGAATAAGATGGGTGTAGCGATAGAGCCAGTTTTTCTTGAGAGTTTCTACATATACACGCATATAGACTTCGGCATTGTACTCTTCTACTGCTTCAGCATATGTTTCTGCCGCTTTCATAGCTTTCTCTAAAATAGTTTCTACTGTTTCTTTTTCTTCTTGCGAAAAAATTGTAGAAGTAGTTGAGAGCAATAATATAAAAACGCATAGGATTACTTTCTTCATTCTCTTTCTCTATAGTTGTAGATAGTGCAAACTTACAAGTTTTATTTATTAATAGATAGATTTTTAACAGAAAGTTTAAATGTAAAGTGTGAGAAAAATATGGGAACATTTTATATTTTGATGTTTATCATTTTAAAAAGTACTAAAAGTGGAACTTTTCAAGATATTTTCTTTATTTTTGTGTTCTACAACAATGTTTTATAACATGCAGTTCAATATTTATAGACAGTGAGAAGAATAAAACCAATAGATATATCAGCAACGCTGCCCGACATATGGAGGCTGTTGAATGAAAAGGAACACGAGATGTTGCGCGAGGATGCCCGTTTTGTTTCTTACAAAAAAAACGAGGTTATATATTATGAGAACGATACGCCACAAGACCTTATGTGTTTGCTTAAAGGCAAAGTGAAGATATATAAGGAGGGTGTAGGAGGGCGCAGTCAGATAATACGGATGGTAAAGCCTGTTCAGTATTTTGGCTACCGAGCCTATTTTGCGAAAGAACCCTTTGTGACATCGGCAGCAGCGTTTGAGTCTTCTGAGATATGCCTTATTTCTATGAGTATTGTGGAACAGTTTTTACGCAACAACGGGACGTTGGCCATGTTCTTTATTCAATTGTTGTCTGTAGATATGGGTATTTCTGACCAAAGGATAGTAAATTTGACACAAAAGCATATTAGAGGCAGATTGGCTGAGTCGCTTCTCTTTCTAAAGGATAGTTACGGGCTAGAGGAGGATGGAGCTACCATAAGTATATACTTGGCACGCGAAGATTTGGCTAATTTGTCGAACATGACCACCTCTAACGCTATACGCACTTTGTCTATTTTTGAAAATGAGCGAATTATTTCATTAGATGGGAGGAAGATAAAACTAATTGACGAGGATAGGTTAGAGAAGATTAGTCGCATTGGGTAGGGTAGGATTTATAAATAAAGCTTTTGCAAAATACTGATCAATCCTGAAAAAGACTTGGTTTTTAATCTATTCTTTTCAAAAACACTGAAAGTTGATGGTTTATCGTCTCACAACTCACATTAAAGGCTAAACAATTGAACTTTTATGGTTGCTTTTTGCTAGCATCCATTATCTTTGTGATAAAAATAAATAATTGGCAATGGTTAAATTTATATTTGATTCTATATTTTCTGCTATCTATAAGCCAATAGATAGTTTTTTGGAGAAGCCATGGGAAAAACAATTGCAAACGTTTGATTATATCATATCGCACGGACGGCGCACCTATTTTGGCGAGAAGAATCATTTTGATCAGATAAAGTCGCCAGAAGATTTTAAGAGGTTGGTCCCGATAATGGGCTACGATGATTTGAAGCCCTACTTAGATCTAATAATTAATGAACGAAAGCCCAATGTGCTTTGGGATACTCCCGTTAAATGGTTTGCAATGTCGTCGGGCACAACCAATGATAAAAGCAAATATATTCCCGTTACAAAAGAGTCATTGAAATATTGCCACTACCGAGGTGGGCATCATATGTTGGCATTGTATGCCAAGCATTTTCCAGAGAATAGATTTATGTTTGGTAAAGCTCTTGTGTTGGGCGGAAGTCAGCAGGTGAATACTATTGGTGAGGGTATTTTTACAGGAGATATATCGGCAGTGTTGGTTAAAAACCTACCTTGGTGGGCAAAGAGAAAACGTACACCTGAAGAGATTTCATTGATACCGGATTGGGATCTGAAATTACAAAAGCTTATGGATTATGCCATTAAGCAAGACATTCGTTCATTGCTAGGCGTGCCGTCGTGGATGTTAGTGTTACTGAAAAAGATAAACAAAGAGACAGATCAAAGCATATCGGATATATGGCCTAACTTAGAGGTGTTTTTTCATGGAGGTGTTAGTTTTGTACCTTATCGGGATCAGTACGAAAAGCTGATAAAGTCTCCCAAAATGAATTATTGGGAAACTTACAATGCATCGGAGGGTTATTTTGGGGTTCAATATTCACCTAATTCATCCGATTTATTACTTTTGTTAGATAATCAGGTATTTTATGAGTTCATCCCCAATGGGCAGTGGCATGCCGAGAATCCCGATACTTTAACGTTGAATGAAGTTGAGGTGGGGGTTAAATATGCAATGCTAATATCTACAAGTGGTGGGCTGTGGCGCTATTTGCTGGGCGACACCATAGAGTTTACCTCAGTAGAGCCACATCTTTTTAAAATTGCGGGCAGAACCAAGCATTTTATAAATGCCTTTGGCGAAGAGTTGATGATAGACAATGCCGAAGCTGCACTTCTAGAGGCATGTAGGCTGACCAATGCAAAAATAACAGAATATACTGCTGCACCTGTGTTTTTTGATGACAATAATAATGGAGCGCACGAATGGCTGATAGAGTTTGAGACAATGCCATTGGATATGGATTTGTTTACGCGTGCACTTGATGCATCGCTCAAATCGCTCAATTCTGACTATGAGGCTAAGCGTTCTTTTGGTTTATCATTGAGGATGCCCATCATAAAAGTATTGCCGCCCAATTTTTTCTACAAATGGATGAAATCGAGAGAAAAGATGGGAGGACAAAATAAAGTGCCACGTTTGTCTAACGACCGAAAATATGTGGATAGTCTGCTTCAATTCCTTTTACAAAGTACTAAAATAGAATAAAAACGTATTGAACTCTGCTTTAATGCAAAAGTTTCAGTAAATTTGCAACTTAAAACTCGTTAGAGAGACATGATAAGAAATATAACAACCAAATTAGTCCTTCTTTTTACTATTGCACTATTTTTCAGTTCGTGCGGAGAGTACAACAGAATTCTCAAAAGCACTGATAGAGATTTGAAATATACTTATGCAAAAAAGTATTTTGAAGAGAAAAAGTATAGTCGCTCAATTGCTCTGCTGGAGGAACTTGTGCCTTACATGAAGGGAATGGCTGATGCTGAAGAATCTCTTTATTTATTAGGACAGAGTTACTACAACTCAAAAGATTATTTGTCGTCGACACAAATATTTACAACCTACTACAATACTTATCCGAGAGGTGAGTATGCTGAGCCTTCGCTCTATTATGGGGCTTATGGTATGTATTTAGATTCGCCCGACGCAAAGTTGGATCAGACCAAAACCTACAAGGCTATAACTGAATTTCAGCGCTACATTGAGCTTTATCCTCAAACAGAGAGGGCCAATCAAGCTAAACAGTATTTGTTTGAGCTACAAGAGAAGTTGGCTTACAAAGAGTTGCTTGCAGCAAAGCTGTACCTGAGATTGGGCAATTATATGGGCAACAATTACGAGTCGTGTGTGATTACATCACGCGAGGCTTTAAAAGATTACCCTTATTCTAAGTATGCCGAAGAGTTTCAGATGTTAATACTAAGAGCCCGATATGAATTGGCTGAAAATAGTATTAGACAAGCTAAAGCAGAACGCTACAGAACAGTGATAGATGAGTATTATAACTATACCAACTCGTATCCTGCAGGACAGTTTACTAAAGAAGCAACTAAGTATTTTGAAGAAGCAAAACAGATTGTAGACAAACTACCTGCTTCTTAATTATGGAATAGTGATTACACAAGACAGAAAATAACATTCGAAACTTTATATATAGATTATAATGGATTACAAAAGAGTAACAGCAAGTACAACAACCGAAACTAGAAACCTATCTGATTTATCAGAGAGAGTGGGAAATATTTATGAGACAGTGAGAATATTAGGCAAAAGGGCTAATCAGATTTCTGTTGAAATGAAAACAGATTTGGATGCAAAGCTTCAAGAGTTTGCTTCGTATAGTGACAACTTGGAAGAGGTGTTTGAGAATCATGAGCAAATAGAGATTTCTCGTTTTTACGAAAAACTACCCAAGCCAACATTGTTAGCCATAGATGAGTGGGAACACGACGAAATATATAACCGCAATCCAAACAGAGGAAAAGAACAATTTTAAGTTATGTTGCAACGTATACAAACAGTGTACTTACTATTGGCATCAATTTGTATGGTGGTAAGTCTTTTAACAAATCTGGCAGTATTTACCGTTGGTGGAGAAATTGTAAATTTCGAAGCAATGGGTTTTTACCTGAACGAGGAGATCATTTTTTCTACATGGGGCCTGTTTATTATTGGTAATATATCTGCTGTATTGTCTGTGTTGATCGTTTTTATTTATAAAAAACGAATGCTTCAAATAAGACTAGCTGGTATGAATTTATTTATAATACTGGGCTACTACGGACTCATTGCATTTTATTTCTTAAAACGCAATACCGAGGTTGTTTCAACCTTTGAGAATGTGGGTATAGGCATGATCACTCCTTTTGTTGCAATAGTATTTACATACTTGGCCATCAGAAAGATTGGTGCAGACGAGGCCTTGATAAGGTCGTTGAATAGAATTAGATAGAACTATCTTTTATAGATAACTCTAAACAGAAATATATTAAAAGCTTCGATTTGAATAAAATCGGAGCTTTTTTTGTGGAAGAGTGTTTAATTGAAAAGTGAAAGTTGACAATGTGTCGAAGTTTCGAAGTTCATCGATTGATATGATAGTTAGCATCGACGAATCTATAGGCTGTGTTTTTATTTACATACTACATAGAAACATTAGTTATAAGCAAATCTTTAAATACTTTGGAATCCAGCGCTCCGTAGAAACAGCATCGTCTGTAGCAAGTAATATCCAACAAAAAAAAATTCGCAGGAGCGGCATGTTATATAATTAAATCAACATCTTTTTTTAATTAGATAGCAATACCCAAACGCACGTTTTTG
>JARICS010000025.1 GCA_029264035.1 Dysgonamonadaceae bacterium
ACCAAGATATTTGAAGCCAACGCACGCATTGGTGGTGCAGGCATCTCTTCAAACGCTCACCTTGTGGTAAATGATAAAAAGCTGAAGAGTGCTACATTGGATGGAAAACCCATCGATAATAATAAGATTTACAATGTTGTTACAATCGATTACCTTGCCGATGGGAACGACAATATGAGTGCCTTTCGGGATGCTGTATCAATGCAAGACACGGGCATTACGCTTCGCGATATAATGATAGACTATATACGTGAACAAACTGCACAAGGAAAAGTAATAACATCTGAATTGGATGGAAGAATAACAATTGAATAAACAAACCAAAAGTATGAAACAATATATTTTTACCCTTATAGTCCTTCTCGGATTAAATGTTGGTCTACAGGCCCAGAACCTAATATTACTCCACACCAATGACACTCACAGCAGGATAGAACCCGTACCCGAGAGTGACAAATACAATCCTGATTTAGGTGGGGTTGTGCGAAGAGCTGCTTATGTAGACAAAATGCGCAGTGAGAACGAGAACGTGTTGCTATTTGATGCAGGTGATTTTTTGCAAGGAACCCCCTACTTCAATATGTTTAAAGGAACAGTAGAAATAGAAGCAATGAATATGCTCAAATATGACGCAGTCACGCTGGGCAATCATGAGTTTGACTATGGCATGGATGTGTTGGTCAATCTTGTAAAGAAAGCCGAGTTCCCAATAGTATGTACCAATTATGATTTTTCTGACACTGAAATTGCAGACATCATAAAACCTTACCACATCATTTATAAAGATGGCGTTAAAATAGGCATTGTGGGTGCTAATATCGATCCAAAAGGACTCGTAGCATCTACTCACTATGAAGGAATGAAGTTTCTTCCTCCAACCGAAACAATCAACAAAACTGCAGAGATGTTGCGCAACGATTACAAAGTTGATATGGTGATATGCCTATCTCACATGGGAATTCAAAGCGAATTGAAACTGGCTGAAAACACAAGAAACATCGACATCATCATTGGTGGCCATAGCCACACGTTTATGCAGGAGCCTTCTATTCGTAACAACTTGGATGGAAAAGAAGTATTGGTTTTTCAAACCAATGGCCGTGGTGTTTATGTAGGCCGTATAGACGTAGAACTAAATAAAGTGAATCAGAACTAAGATTCAATTAATGTAAAACTTCCGATTACTGCTCAAATGAAAAAAACAAGCTTATTGGTTGGATTTGTGTTCCTATTGCAAATAGCAACAGCACAAATCCAACCAAACCTTTATAGAAATGTCGATCAGGCTAAAATGAATGCATGGGTAGATTCTGTCTACTCAACATTGACGATGGAGGAGCGCATTGGCCAGCTCTTCATGGTTATTGCCAATAATCACAACACTGATGCAAACAAAAAACTCATAAACCGATACATAGACGAACAAAAAATTGGAGGAATTCTTTTCTCTAAAGGTACAATAGCTACGCAAGCCACACTGACCAACTATGCACAAAATAGAAGTAAAACGCCTCTCTTTATAGGGCTCGATGGCGAATGGGGTTTGAATATGCGCCTGACAGATGCTCCAAAGTTTCCTCGCAATATGGTGTTGGGCGCTATCAAAAGCGACTCGTTGCTCTATCTATACGGCAAAGAAGTGGCACGTCAGTGCAAAGAATTGGGTATTCATGTCAACTTTGCCCCTGTACTCGATGTGAATAGCAACCCCAACAATCCCATTATTGGCGACCGTGCATTTGGAGAGAGGCCCGAGAATGTAGCCATAAAAGGTGTGGCCTATGCACGTGGATTGGAAGATGGTGGCGTAATGGCTGTAGCCAAACATTTCCCTGGACATGGCGACACATCTCAAGACTCTCACAAAACACTGCCTACCATAGCGCACAATAAAGAGCGACTTGACGAGATAGAGCTATTCCCCTTTATGTCTTACATCAACTCTGGGCTATCTGGAATGATGGTGGGACACCTGAATGTGCCATCGCTCTTCACCAAAGGATTGCCCTCTACTCTCACACCAAGCGTGGGGAAAGAGTTATTGAAAGAAGAAATGGGTTTCTCAGGACTAACCTTTACGGATGGAATGGCCATGCGAGGGGTAACCAATCAATCGTCGATGAGTGTGAAAGCTATTTTGGCAGGCAACGATATTGTATTGGGTGTGCCTAATATAACCCGAGAGTTCCAATCGGTGAAAGAGGCAGTAGAGAAAAACGTCATCTCAACAGAAATGCTTGAAAGAAAGGTGCGGAAGATATTGGCTTATAAATTTATAACTGGAGCGCACAATTTTGAACCAATTGAAACAAACATTGTAAGCAGAAACATCAATAGCAAATACTCTGAATGGCTTATTCGCAAACTGCACGATTCATCTATCACCCTGATGAAGAACAAAAAAGAGACGTTGCCCTTAAAGAATTTAGACAAACACAAAATTGCATCGGTGGCCATTGGTGTATCCACCATTGCACCCTTCCAAACATGGTTGAAAAAATATGGTGAGGTTGCCTCATTTCAGATTTCACAATCGGATCAAATAGCAGAGATAAAAGAAAAACTGGAAGATTATGATGTAGTCATCTACTCCATCCATTCAAAAAGCACGCGCGATATGATTGCTCTGCAAGAGCAGTTGAAAAGCAAACAATCGGTGATGGTGTTCTTCACATCGCCTTACCAATTGAGTGGCTTTACCCGATCAATAGCCAATAGTCAATCTGTTGTGTTGGCACACACCAATGAGTATTTTGCGCAAATAAGCGCAGCGCAAGCCGTGTTTGGCGGAATAGCGATAGATGGAATCATGCCTGTATCAATTGGAGAATACAAAGCCAACAGCGGATTGAAAACTCCCAAAACACGATTGGCCTATCAGCTACCCGAAGAGGTGGGTATAGATTCAGAGCGATTCTACTCAATAGAGAAGATTGCGTTAGAAGGCATCAGACAAAAAGCCTACCCCGGCTGCCAGGTATTGATAGCTAAAGACGGAGTCGTTATTTACGATAGGTCGTTTGGCAGTTTCGAATATGGAGTGAGCAGTAAAGTAACTGGTGAAACTGTTTACGACTTAGCATCCATAACAAAAGCTGCTGCTACACTGCCTGCAATCATGAAACTGTACGACAATAAACAAGTTCGTTTGCAGGATAACTTCCAGAAGTTTATTCCAGAAACAAAAAATAGCAACAAAGCCAACATAACTATTCGCAAAGCTCTACTTCACGAATCCGGTATATTGCCCTATATTCCCTACTACACTTTTGCAATTGATGAAGAGAGTTATACAGGTGCACTACTATCCAATAAAAAATCGAGCGTACACAATGCAAGCTTTGCAGGAATGTGGGGACGCACCAACTATAAGTTTAAAAACAACTTGATTTCTACTGTCAATACGCCCACTTTTAGTCTTCCAGTATCCGACAAAATGTTTGCAAGCGAAGAGATGCAGAAAACGCTCCTCATGGAAATTGCAAATAGCAACCTAAAAGGAGTCAACCGATATACTTATAGCTGCCTCAACTTTATGTTACTAAAAGAGGTGGTGGAGAATGTGTCGAAACAAGACCTGAACGAATTTACTCAAGCCAACTTCTACAGGAAACTTGGTGCAACCACCACAACATTTCAACCGCTCAACTATATGAGCATCGACAATATTGCGCCAACCGAAAACGATCAGTTTTTCCGTAAGCAAATGCTTAGAGGATATGTGCATGATGAAGGAGCTGCACTCTTTGGAGGCATATCGGGCAATGCAGGTTTGTTTTCAACTGCCAACGATTTGGCTAAGTTATTTCAAATGTACCTCAACGGAGGCAACTATGGTGGCGAACAATTAATAAGTGAAGAGACCGTGCGCCTATTCACCACTACCAAAAGCAGCGTGAGCCGTCGCGGATTGGGTTTTGACAAACCCGACCTGCGCAACAACAACGCAAGTCCTACCAGTCCGCAAGCCCCTATCTCAGTTTACGGCCATACTGGCTACACTGGCACAAGCTTTTGGATTGATCCCGACAATCAAATGATTTATATATTCCTATCGAATAGGGTGCATCCCAACCGATCGCCCAACCGACTGCACACCCTGAATACCCGCAAGCGCATACAAGATGAAGTTTACAATGCGCTCAAATAAAAAACCTACTAATAAGATGCAACAGATAATTAAAAGCATTAAGATAACAGACGACCTAAAGGCGGTTCTGGACAATACAACTTACGACAAGCTATTTGTCCTGACCGACGAACATACCGACAAACAATGCTACCCACTCATTGAGTCTGTTCCTGCCATTCAGCAAGCCCAACGAGTGGTTATCCCTGCCAACGACTCCAATAAAAACCTCGAGAACTTGGCACAGGTTTGGAAATTCTTGACCAAAAATGGCGCTACTCGCCACTCACTGCTCATCAATTTGGGTGGTGGTATGATTACAGATTTGGGTGGTTTTGCTGCAGCAACCTACAAGAGAGGCATTGCTTATATCAATATCCCCACCACATTGCTGGGTTCGGTAGATGCAGCAGTGGGAGGCAAAACGGGTATCAACTTCGGAGGATACAAAAACGAAATTGGAGCTTTCTACCCTGCGCTACATATCATTATCTCAGCTGAGTTTTTAAATACGCTGACTCAAAAAGATATTCTCTCGGGCTATGCCGAGATGATAAAGCATGGGCTGTTGGATTCTAAAGCTATTTGGGATAGAACAATCAATTTCGATTTACAAACTATTGATTACAACTTGTTAAATGATTTAGTGATGGAGTCAGTACTCATCAAGCAACGTATTGTAGAGAAAGACCCTTTCGAAAAGAACATTCGTAAAGCATTGAACCTTGGACATACCATAGGTCATGCATTCGAAAGCTTTGCGCTTGACAATGATAGAGCTGTACCACACGGATATGCGGTTGCTTGGGGATTGGTGGCAGAATTATATCTGTCGCACAAGTTGTGCAACTTCCCAAAAGAGACACTGGACTTGGTTACTCAGTTTATCAAACAAAACTATGGAACGTTTGAGTTCAATAGAGAAGACTACAATACACTTTACCAATTGATGGTACACGACAAGAAGAACGTGGGCGACACAATCAATTTCACTCTATTGGGAGATGTTGGAAATATACAGATAGATCAGACAGCGGATAGAAGGATGATTGAAGAGGCTTTAGATTATTATATTGGGTAACGTGCAGGGGTATACTTTGGGGTCATTTTTTGCCACCCTTATTCAAGTATCTTACCTTATAACCCAAAGCAGCAACCGCTATACTCATAAAGGGGCTAATAAGATTGAAAAAAGCGAAGGGTAGGTAATCAAATACATCTACCGTCAACACTTTGCTATGGTAGGCTCCACAGGTATTCCACGGAATAAGCACAGAGGTTACCGTTCCTCCATCTTCCAAGCTTCTGCTCAAGTTTTCGGGTGCTAAACCTTTTTCTTTATACGCTTCGGAAAACATTTTACCTGGCACAACAATTGCCAAGTATTGGTCTGATGCCAATATATTCATTCCAAAAGCAGAAGCAATAGTTGCACCTACAAGACTTGCAGTACCGCTTACCAGAGAAAGTAGCGCTCTGCTTATTTTACGCAAAGCTCCGATGGCTTGCATACTTCCACCAAAGATCATAGCGCAGATAATCAGTTCAACGGTGCTAAGCATTCCTGTCATTCCACTTGAAGAGAAAAGCGCTCTATCGTCTAAAACGGGATTGCCTGTCAGAATGCTTGTGTCATTACTTATACTTTGCATTCCTACATGATACATATGTTTTAATGTAAGAGAGGTAGCACTGGCTCCATTAAGTTTATTGGACAGCTCTAAAATTAAATCTTGTTGAAAAATAGCCGCAAAGACAGCACCAAGAAGCACGCCTATCAGCAAGGCAACAAAAGGAGGGGTTTTCTTCATGATAAGCCCTAATACAATGGCGGGTACTATAAATAACCAAGGGGTAATTGTGAACCGATTTGTTATAGCCATAAGTATCTCATCGGGGTTTACTGTTCCTTGTGTTTTAGTGGTGAATCCAATAATGAGGAAAATTATCAATGTAATAATTATGGATGGCACAGTAGTAATCATCATGTATCTAATATGAGTGATTATGTCTGTGCCTGCCACTGCTGGAGCCAAGTTGGTTGTGTCGGACATGGGTGATATTTTATCGCCGAAATATCCTCCAGAAACTACAGCACCAGCAGTCATTGCGGCATTAATCCCCAACGAGTTGCCAATGCCAATAAGAGCTATACCAATAGTGGCGCTTGTGGTCCAAGAGCTACCTGTTGCAGTGGAAACTAACGCAGCTATAATAACTGCTGAAACTAAAAAGAAAGTAGGATTGAGAATTTGCAGTCCGTAATAAATCATTGCGGGAACTATGCCACTAAGCAACCAAGTGCCTGCCAATGCTCCCACTAAAAGTAAAATAAGGATAGCTGGAACAGTATCTTTTATGTTTTGAGACACATTTTCCATCACTTCAGAAAAAGGAATTTTTAAAATACCAGCAATTATCATAGCCACTGCAGATGACAATATTAAGCTAAACTGATTAGCCCCACTTGCAGCTTCGTCTCCAAAAACACGATAATTAATAGCCAAGAAGACAATTAAGATAAAAATCGGAATTAGAGCTTCAAAAAGGGTGATTTTTCTTTTAGGCATAAACAATAGCTTTTTGTTTTTTCTTGAAATTCTTGCAATTGTATAGGCTATCTATAAACAGAAACATCATCAAAGATGGAAGCTTTGAATACAAAATCACAAGCTCTTATTAACCTTATCAATATACTTCAGAATATCTTCTTTCCCTACAGCAGTTTCAGCCGATGTAACAAAAATAGGAGGCAATTCGTCCCATGTTTTCAACATCTCTGTTTTGTATTGACCCACATTCATGCTCAATCTACCTGTGCCCTGCTTATCTCCCTTTGTAAAGACAATGGAGAAAGGTACACCATTTTCCCCTAACCACTCCATAAACTCCAAGTCGATCGCTTGAGGTTTGTGTCGGCTATCAACCAAAACAAAGAGCGATGTCATAGCGGTGCGTTCCAACACATAGTCTTCTATGATTTCTCTCAACTTCTCGCGGTTCTCTTTTCCTCGGCGGGCATAGCCATAGCCGGGTAAATCTACCAAATACCATTCGTCGTTGATTAAGAAATGATTAATAAGCATTGTCTTTCCAGGTGTGGACGAAGTCATGGCCAATCCTTTTCGATTGGTGAGCATGTTTATCAATGAAGACTTACCCACATTTGAGCGTCCAATAAAAGCATATTCGGGTTTCCCATCTTGCGGGCAACTTGTATGGTCGGTGTTACTTATAACAAATTCAGCACTTTTTATAATCATTGTTTTATTGTTTTTATTATTTGTTTATAGTCTTGAAGTTGGTGAAGGTGCAGTATTGTTATTCCTCAACGATATAATCCACAATCCTAACACTGTGAGTCCACCATTGATAAGCAGCATTTCGTATCCCATTTTATAGTTGTATACATGCATCATCAACAACTCGAGCCCATAGCACAATATGGGTGCAGCAATGGCTATGTAAGGCACCAACTTGTCCATTGGCTTCAACTTTGTGTAAAGTCCTGCAATGTATAGCCCCAATAAAGGTCCGTAGGTGTATGATGCCATTGTGTAGATTACATTGATAATACTATCTGACCCAATGGCATGAATAATCATGATGAGGACAACAAAAACAGCACTTATTACTACGTGGGTAATGCGTCGGGTGCGGATGTTCTTTTTTTCTAACTCTTCTGATCCATTAGAGCTTTTCATCCCCAAAATATCTACACAATAGGAAGTGGTGAGAGAAGCCAAAGCGGAGTCGGCGCTGGAAAATGCTGCCGCTACAATACCTACAATAAATATTCCCAACACAGTTGGTCCCATATGTTCACTGGCAAGCATGGGCAATATTTGATCGGCTACTTCGGGTAACATAATATTGTTTTGTTGAGCAAAAAGCAATAACAACACGCCCAATGATAGAAACAGAAAATTCATTGGCACAAATGCGAAGCCATACGATATAACATTCTTCTGTGCATCTTTCAGATTTTTACACGTCAAGTTCTTTTGCATTTGGTCTTGATCTAACCCTGTCATAACGATGGTGATGAACATGCCACTAAAAAACTGCTTGAAGAAGTTTTGAGTACTCGACCAACTATCGAACTCAAAAATGCGCGAGTGGGGACTCTCTTTTACTGCAGTGACAACACCCCCAAAGTCGAGACCCATCTGAGTGGCCAATTGCCAAACAATGAGCACTAATGCGGTGATGAACAAGAGCGTTTGCAACCAATCGGTCCAGATAATTGTTTTGATTCCACTTTTGAAACTGTACAGCCAGATAATTAAGATAATGCCAATGACAGTGATAATGAAGGGAACTCCAAGAGCATTGAACACAAGCGACTGAAGGATAAATGCGACTAAATAGAGTCGTGCAGCTGCGCCAACAATTTTAGATAGCAGGAAAAACCAGGCTCCTGTTTTGTATGATTTACTACCAAATCGGGTGTCGAGATAACCATAAATTGTGGTTAGGTTAAGTCTATAATAGAGTGGCAGCAACACATAGGCAATAACCAGATAGCCAGAGAAGAAGCCCAACACCATCTGCATATAGGTCATATCAATGGTACTGACCCAACCCGGAACGGATATAAATGTGACTCCAGATATGGAAGTGCCAATCATTCCGAACGCTACTACATACCATTTTGATGATCGATTGGCGCGAAAGAAAGCATCATTATTCGTTCCCTTACGGCTTGTGAGATACGATATGAACATCAACATGCCTAAATAGGCTACTATAACTATTAAAACGTACATTGGTTGCATGGGCTTTGTATATTAGAGTATTATAAATTCATATAATAGTCGGTTAACTGAGAGAAAGTGTCAAATTGAATGTCGAAATCATTAGTGCTGCCAAATCCATAAGTCATAAACACAAAAGGGAATCCGGCCAATCTCGTTTCACTACTGTCGCCATCGGTATCGCCAATATAAACTGGATGCTGAAGGTTGTTCCGTTCTTTTAGCAATTTCAGATTGTGACTCTTGGGCATATTGTTTTGTCCGTGCTCCATATAATCTATAAAGAGGTGAGTGGTTTGAGTATGGTTCATCAAATTGACCAATCCGCCCTCTTCACAATTGCTGAGCAATAAGAGTTTATACTTCGAGTGTAGTTTTTGGAGTCCTTCCATCACACCTGGATAAATGACAGGCTTCATGGTAGGCACTAATTTTTGATATTGCAATATCACCTCATCAAAAAGCAAGTCTTGCTTCGGGGCGGGCACATCTGGGATAAGTATCTTAAGTATCTCACGGGCTTCTTTGCCCATCAGTCCCATCAAGCTTTCGCGGGTCACTTGCACAGAATGCCCCAACTCTTCGAGCGCGCCATTCCAAGCTAAAACATAAGTATTGACATTGTCCCAGAGGGTTCCATCCATGTCAAAAATCAGACTATCGGGTTTTTGTAATAAGTTCTTCAATTTTTTTTTAGTGACAAAGTTAACCAACTATGGCAGAAAGCACAAATATTGATTAATTAAATACGTTTAATAATAAGAAATGGGTATATTTGCGGAAACTATTATTGAAAAGTATGCCTAAGAAAAAAGTATGTGTGATTATAAATCCCGTGTCCGGAACGGGTTCTAAACAATCGATTCCGGTGAAGATCAACTCTGCTTTCGACCCTAAGAAATATGATGTTATCATTCGCTACACGGGTTATGCAGATCATGCCACAGAGATAGCTAAAAAAGCGGTAAAAGAAAACTTCAAATATGTGATTGCCGCTGGTGGCGATGGCACAGTAAACGAAATAGCAAAAGTACTGGTTGACACGCCATGTGTGCTGGGGATAATTCCATTGGGATCGGGCAATGGTTTGGCGCGCGACCTCAACATATCTATGAATATAGATAAATCTATTGAGACAATTACAAAAGGCGAGGAACGTAAAATAGATTATGGTATAGCTAACGAGCATATCTTCTTTTGCACCTGCGGAGTGGGGTTTGATGCTTTTGTGAGCGAACGCTTTGCAGAGGAAAAAATGCGTGGCCCCATTGGATATGTCAAAAACATTTTGGAAAGTGTTATAGATTTTAAGTCGGAAGAGTACGAACTAATCTACGAAGGGAAAAACATCAAGGAAAGAGCTTTTGTAGTGACCTGTGCTAACGCATCGCAATATGGCAACGAAGCATACATTGCACCCAATGCAGATATGGAAGATGGAAAAATGAATGTGGCACTCATAAAGCCCATCAATGCATTCGAAATGCCACAAACAACCATTCAGCTTTTCACTAAGAATCTTCATAAGAACAACAAGGTAATTCATATACTCACATCTGATTTAATCATTAAACGAGGCCGATCGGGTGTGATGCACATCGATGGCGAATCGATTGATGCAGGCAAAGAGATTAATGTGAGAATTATACCCAAAGGCCTCAATGTGCTTGCACCTAAAAAAACCGAGGATGACAAAAGACCTCTGGAAAATGACCCTATATTTAGTGTGTTTTTGAGGTGGTTTACGCAGTAAATTGCCAAAGGCAATTTACTGATTGAATAGTGAAAATTAAAAATATAGAGAGGGTTGGTCACTGAGCTTGTCGATGAGTTTCAATACAACATTAGCGGAATCATATATAAACATTCAAATGCAAAAAGCTCAGCGTCTGCTGAGCTTTTTGCATTTGAATAATAATTTCATTGAGAAAGAATCACTTTATAGGCTCTTCATCGTTGAAAAGGGTATAATGTGAGCCCATTTTATGCTTTTCATCACTGAAAAGGGTACAAAGCGAACACATATTTTGCTATTCAATGTTAAAAAGAGTATAATGTGAGCAAGTTTAGTGCTTTTCAACGTTGCGGAGGGTATAAATCTGACACTTTGTAAGCTTCAAAGCAACAAAACACTACATATGGTCACAAAGAGCACGCGCCAATTTCCAATTATCTTATCTTTTTCTCCAAAGGGTAATCTCAGAGAGTTTATTTATCTTCACACGCGACGATAGTTTCACTTTAGCATTCAAATTGATGGGGTCGTGCTCGAGCACAAAGTGCTTCTCTAATATCTCTTTAATTCCGTCGAGCGATGTCACAGGTTCGCCATCCTTCTTGAAGCCTCCTGGCCAATTTTCTCTTGCCTCATCTTTCCAATCATATGTTGATGAAATCACAAGATAACCACCGTCATTTATTCGGGTGTGAATGGTGTCAAGAAACTCTTTAGGGTTGTTCAACTCTTCTAATAAATTGGGAGCCACTATCACATCATATCCTTTGTAAATGGGTTTTAGGTTTTGCGCATTGTCTTGCTTAAAGGTAATGTTCTCTTTGTTTTTGCCCAATCCAAAATGGGTCAACACCACATCGCGATAAAACACCAAGTCTCCTTCATCTTTCATCACATAGCGCATAAATCCTTGCTCTTGTAGTTGAATAGCAATGCGGATGAAGCGTGCAGAAAAGTCTATTGCTGTAACTTTATCATACCAAAGGGCCATTTCAAAAGCAAAGCGACCTGTATCGGCATTCAAATCGAGTAGGCTTTTAATAGGTTTTCCTTCCAACAAGGTTCTCACCACAATGGCCAACTCTTTGAAGTAGGATGGGCTAAGGGTAAACTTATCCCCCCAATTTTGCTCACACGAAACGGCTACTTCAGTATCTGTTTCATAATCTGCATTCTCAATCTTCAGTGGAGTTTCCGATTCAATCATTCTGAAACCAGCATGTTGATAGAAATGACGGCGAAAAGCATAACGCGAATGTTTGGTGGCTTCGTTTCCAGTAGAAATCCATGACCCACCTTTAATCAGGTTGTGCTTACCATCGAATGTGGGTGTAGAGAAATCATCGTACATAGGATGTACCTTAAAGCCGGGAAATCCCGTGATGGGTGTTTCGCTCCATTGCCACACATTGCCTATCACATCAAAGAATCCTTTGCCTTGTTCAAACTTATCTACTGGACAAGGAGATGAAAAATGTTCAAGGTTGATATTACCAGGTGCTTTATCGCCCCATTCTAATTGGTCTGACAAACCAACATATTCGTAAAGTCGCATCCATTCAGCCTCTGTGGGTAAGCGATAGGTATTGCCTGTCTTCTCACTTTTCCAATTACAAAAGGCTTTTGCCTCCAAATAATTTACTTCCACAGGCCAATTCCAAGGCATGGGTATCTCATCGGCAACCAATCGTAAGCGATATGCATCGCCCTCTTTTATCCAAAAGAGAGGCATTTGTGCTTCTTTAAAGTTGCGCCAGTTGAGGCCCTCTTCAGTCCAGTAGCTGTCTGTTTTATATCCACCATCATTCACAAATTCAAGAAATTCTTGGTTGGATGTCAAATATTTGGCAGCTTTAAAATCGGCAACCTCTTCTCTGTGCATGCCGTATTCGTTGTCCCATCCATAAAGTGGATGAGCTAAGGGTTTTCCCATTTGCATTGGAGCACCCTCAACTGCAAGCATTTCGTTTTTGGGAGCATTGCCACTATCAGGGCATAGCTCACCAAACTTACCAGATACAACTTCGTCCAAAGGAAGCTGACGAATCAATACCGACGAAGTTTCTAAATGAATGCGCTCATGCTCTATGCCCATCATCACAATGTAGAATGGATTGTCCCATTCTATGGGGAGGTATAAAGGGGTTTCGTCTATGATTTTCAGAATCACGTCTTTTACTTCGTTTCTGTATTCACGGACTGCCTCAACTTTTGGCCAATTGTAATGGTTATTATCTAAGTCGTCCCAGCTCATTTCGTCAACACCAATAGCAAAAATAGACTCGAACTCAGGATTGACACGAGCGTTTATTACTTTTGCCAGGAAAAGCTTGTTAACAAAGAAAGCAGCTGTGTGCCCTAAATAGAAAAGGATGATATGGCGCAGGGAATCGCCTCGATGATAGAAAACCTCATCGGACGCTAATTGAGTATATAGTTTTTCGTGAACATTCCATGTTTTAAGGAAATAATCGCGAATTTCGGCTCGCTTTTCTTCTGACGCACCATTGTGTAGATGAATGGTTTTGGCAACGAATGATTTCATGTCTTATAAATGTATTATGGGGTAAATGGGATGTGATGCATGGGATCCCAACTATTATCTTTTAACTCTAAAGCCTTCTATGCATATAAACCTTCTTCATTTCAAAAGGCTTTTTGGTCTCTTTGCTCAACTTTGTTTGTAAGATAGTGGTTATTTCCACAAAGCCCAACTTTTTGTAAAGAGAAACAGCGGGAATGTTTTGGTCCCACACTCTTATTATTACGTCGTTGTATGGTTTTGATTGGCTCCTTTTAAATAAATGTTCCAGCAAACCTTGAGCAATTCCCTGTTCTCTGTAATGAGTATCAACCATTAAGTCAGCAATGTAAATTGTTTTTGCAGGATCGATGTCTTTGTGCTCATCAAATGGGAAGTCGGGGTCGTTCTTTAGTGACAAACAAAGCACTGCTCCCACCATCGTATCTTTTTGAAAGGACATAAAGCCAAAGCCAACTCGCATAATATCATCAAGTGATATTTCGATAGCTTCTTGGGGAATATATTGGGCGTACTGACCATCAGTAAACGATAGCTCATATAAATCGATGAGTTTACCTCTATGTTTAGGATAGTTCACACTGTCTAAACCAAAAATGGTGATGGGTGAATTTTCTTGCATTGTATTCTTCTTTATTTATTCAACTATTCAACAAATAAGGGAAAGGGATGTTCACTATTTAAACGTGTCTTCTTAAACATTTCCTCTCTAATATCCGTTTTATAATGTAATAGACTTTATCTTTACAACAAGTATGAAAACAAACAACAATATTCTAATTTTATTCTCAGCTGCAATCATACTGATGAGTTGCACATTTAACACGAGTAATAAACAAGATAATGACAAGGCTAATATCTCAAAAAGCTTAGACACCATCTCAATAAAAGCTGAAAGCATTATTGAGCAGAAGGTTATAAACTCCGCTTCTGAAATTTTGGGTAAAAAGGAAGTTCCCATTCTATGCTACCATCGCATAGAAGATGGGCGTAATGATATCTATTCAGTTAGTCCTGCTATTTTTGCATCGCATTTGCAAATATTGGCAGATAGCGGTTACAATTCTGTATTGCCCAATGAGCTCTATGATTATTTGGTGCACAACGCCGCCCTACCCGACAAGCCTTTTATGATATCCTTCGATGATTCAAGGACAGAACACTACACTATTGCTGCACCAGAATTGGAGAAACGAAATTTCAGAGGGGCATTTTTTATAATGACTGTCACCAACAACAAGAAAAACTATCTGACCAATGATGAAATTGCAGAACTTTCAGACCGTGGACATTCGATTGGTCTGCACAGCTGGGACCATGTGATGGCAACGCAATACAGTGACTCTACTATATGGGAAAAACAAGTATATGCTCCTAAAAAGAAATTGGAAGATATGATTGGCAAACCCATTGAGTATTGGGCTTATCCAAATGGGGTTTACAACAAAGAGGCAGCTGAAGAGTTAGACAAACATTTTAAAATGTCGTTCATTCTGCTTGCCAAAAGAGATTCTGTGTATCCTCTTCAAACTATTCGCCGCATTATAGTGCCATCAGATTCTCCTCAGAGATTACTGAGAAGAATTGATAGTACTTATAATTAAATGATATTACTTCTTTTTAGATTTCTTCTTCTTTCTATTAAACAAAATCTTCTTTAGCGCTTTGCGCAAAGTCTTGTATTTGAACTCATAGCCAGCGTCTTGAATCTTTTGTGCAGAAACACGGCTACCCTCTAAGATTATTTGAGAGGCTTCGCCAAGGAAATACTTGAAAACAAACTCAGGGACGCGGGGCAAAAACATTGGTTTGTGTAGTAAATCGGCAATCGTTTTCATAAATTGACCATTGGTAGTGTCTTCAGGTGCAACAGCATTGTAAGCACCAGTCATGGTTTCGTCTTCGATAGCCTTTATATAGATTTTGCATAAATCATCGATATGTATCCAATTCATATATTGAGTGCCTTTTCCTAAAGGAGCACCTAACCAAAACTTTGTGGGCAAAACTGCTTTCTTAATCAGTTCGCTATCTTTCGATAATACTACACCAGTGCGAATGCTTACAGAACGAATACCCAAATCGGTGGTAAATTTCTCTGTTTGCTCTTCCCATTGATAACAAGTCTCGCCCAAGAAATCATCTTTGGCATACTCATCATCTTCTGTGAATATTTTGTCAGAAGTAACAGCACCATAATAGCCAACAGCCGATGCAGAAATGAAAGCATCCATCTTTGTGTCCATCTTCTTCAGCTTTTCCAAAATCAGATGAGCTGAACGTACCCTACTTCCGACAATCATCCGTTTGCGTGCTTCGGTCCATTTTCCTTCTGCAATACCCACTCCTGCCAAGTGAACAATTACATCGGCTTCTTCCAAGGCATCCTTATCAATCTCTCCTGTAAGTAGATTCCATTTGTAGCGTGGTATTTCCGCCTTTATATGTTTCTCGCGACTTAACCAAATTACATCGTATCCTTTTTCAATGAGCAGTTCGGAAAGTCGCCGTCCTATCATCCCAGATCCACCTGTTATTAGTACTGTTTTCATAGCAAAACATCGTTTATAGTTTGTTCGTAAACTAATAACAAGAAAGACGAAAGAATGTTGCTATGCAACCCTCTTTCGTCTTTATATTATTTTGCTTGAGACTAAAAAGTCTAAGATCTAACTCAGTTTCCTCTTATAACCTATATCTTGTCTCTATTTTAAGTTTTTAGTAAAAAAAGAGCAAAGACAAGGCTTTTGAAGTTTTTGAAATCAAGGATTTTACTTTAGTAAATGACTGTTTCAAAAACGAGAGTAACGCAGTATTTGCACTTTCATTGCAAAAACTATCGTCTATTGCCCATTGCAATCATCACATAGTAAATTAATGTGGCCAACGAACCCAGTGCTGCAACTACGTAAGTATAAGCTGCCCATTTAAGTGCATCTTTTGCTTGTCCATGATTGCTCACATTGGTTACCCCTGCAGTGCTCAACCATGCCAAGGCACGGCTTGAGGCATTAATCTCTACTGGAAGTGTTACAAAACTAAACAGTGTAGTCATTGCGAATAGTCCAATTCCAAACCAAATAAGCATTGGAAAAGTGTTTATCAATAAGATACCACCCAGCAAAATCCAAGTTACCCATTTAGAGGCAAATGAAACCGATGGAACCAATGCCGAACGCAATTTGAGCGGCCCATAAGCATGTGCATGTTGCACCGCATGACCTGTTTCGTGAGCTGCAACTGCTGCTGCTGCCACACTGCTACTCAAGAAAACGGGTTCGCTCAAGTTTATTGTTTTGTTTGAAGGGTTGTAGTGATCTGTAAGACTGCCACGCACCGAAATAACTTGCACGTCGTAAATACCATTGTCATGCAACATTTTCTGAGCAATATCTCTTCCAGTCATACCATTTGACAGTGGTATTTTGCCATACTTTTTAAATCGGCTTTTCAATTGGGATGAAACAACCCAACTGATCAAAGCTATACCTATAAATAAAATCCAAACCATATCGTTTATTTTTAATTTGTTGTTATTGTCTGTAAGTTCTTTTTCTGAAATGTATAAGCAAAAAGTATGCCGTTGTACAATTCTACTTCTCGCAAGGCATATCTCCAATCAAATAAATAACACTTCACCACTTCACAAAGTTTTACACAAGTCTTTACAAAACTACCTGATGATAGTTTGAGCTCTATCCGGACCTACCGATACAATCTTGATAGGAACTTCCAATTCGTCTTCGATGAAACTTAGTAGAGCATTGAACTCTTCTGGGAATTCATTTTCAGACTGCATTTTTGTCATATCAACATTCCATCCTGGCATCTCTACATATTTAGGAGTTATGTTTTCGTTTAATTCAAACGGAAAGTTTTCAGTTGTTTCGCCATTGATATCATAAGCTACACACAACTTTATGGTGTCGAATGCATCTAAAACATCTGACTTCATCATAATAAGTTGAGTAACGCCATTAATCATGATGGTATATTTAAGCGCTACCAAATCGATCCAGCCACATCGGCGTGGACGACCTGTAACAGAGCCAAACTCATTGCCTTTTCTACGCATTTCGTCTCCATCAGCATCAAACAGCTCTGTTGGAAATGGGCCACTGCCAACACGTGTGAGATAGGCTTTGAATATGCCAAAAACTTCACCAATTGTATGCGGAGCAATTCCTAATCCGGTGCAAGCTCCTGCACAAACTGTGTTGGAAGAGGTTACAAATGGATAGGTTCCAAAATCAATATCTAATAGTGAGCCCTGTGCACCTTCTGCCAAAACACTATGCTCTTGTTTCAGTTGATCGTTCACAAACTGTTCGCTATCTATAATTTTGAAGCTCTTCAGTTTTTCGAGACCTGCAAACCACTCTTCTTCAAGTTCAGAAAGGTCATATTCGAAGTTGCATTTGTCAAGCATCTCTTTGTGCCTGTCAATTGCTTTATCATATTTTTCCTGAAAGTTGTGAAATACATCTCCAACTCTCAAACCATTTCGACTGGTCTTATCTGTATAGACAGGACCGATTCCTTTTCCAGTAGTACCAATTTTCATGTTGCCTTTGGCAGCCTCATCGGCACTATCAAGTAAACGATGGGTTGGTAATATGAGATGAGCTTTTTTAGATATGTACAGTCTGTCTGTAAGTGTATGACCCGATGCTTCCAAAGCTTCTACCTCGGCCTTAAACAAAGCGGGATCTATAACCACACCGTTTCCGATAAGGTTGATCTTGCCACCTTGAAATATTCCAGAAGGGATGGATCGCAATACATATTTTTGGTTTTCGAACTCCAATGTGTGACCAGCATTGGGTCCTCCTTGAAACCGGGCTACCACCTTATAATTGGGAGTGAGCACATCTACAATTTTTCCTTTTCCTTCGTCGCCCCATTGGAGGCCTAACAATACATCTACTTTCATTTCGTTCTCATTCTATTTAATTTCATTCTCCTTGCATGACTACATTTGCTACAAACGCCATAAATGTACATGCTGTAATAACTAACCTTAAATTTCTTAATCGACTTCAACTGTGCATCACTGATAAGATTGCTGCTCGATTCGCGTACTTCACCACAATCAATACAAATTATATGGTCGTGATTTTCATTTCCATAAGCTCTTTCGTATTGTGCAGAATTGGCCCCAAACTGATGCTTCACTACCAATCCACAATCTAACAACAATTCAATTGTGTTGTACAAAGTGGAACGACTTACCCTAAAACTGGCATCTTCAAGCATCGAGTTAAAGAGCGAATCGATATTGAAGTGTCCTTTAATGGTGTATATGTGATCTAAGATAGCAAAGCGCTCTGATGTTTTGCGGTGTTTGCGAAACGTTAGATACTCTGTGAACTCGTCTTTTGCTTGTTTGCGGATTTTTTCACTATCCATTTTTTACTTTTTTCGTAGGGTCTTATTTACTTAAAACTATTGAAGCTTTTTATTCTTTATTTAATTGTTTCAGAGTGATAGAAAAATGCAGGATGACAAATAACACTTTCGTTGTTGTAAGCATCAGAAGTGGTTACAAAATAGTAATATGCCTCGTCGTTGTCCTCTACATAAAGCTCATACATGGGCTCTCTTACACCTGTGGCAATGATGTTTACTGCATTATCAATGTCAAAATCTTCGTTTTCAGATCTGTATATTGTATATGAGGCTCTTTCAGTTGTCTCATTTTTCCATTTGAGCTGAAATACACCCTTCACTTTCTCTGCTGTCAAATCATGCGGTGCATCTGGCAAGGTGTCCGATAGCCAAGTCATAGCAGGCAGTTTTGCCGGATACTTATAATAATCGTTGATTGAAAAAAGAATTCCTTTGAGATTAGACAAAACATTGGCCGTACGAAAATAAGCTTGTCCAGCCATTTTCTTTTCTCGTGTGTAATCTATTTGATTTACGATATCTTCTTTTGGCCATTTTAGTTCGTCCATCTGATAAACTCCCAATCCAGGAACCAAAATTCTATTATTACTATTCAAAACCCAATCGTCGGCAAAGGGATAGAATAGGTGATTGCGGTAATACATCATTGGATACAAGGCATCGTGCTTGCCACTCATCATCCACTGTCCTGCATCTTGCAACACGGTTTCACGTGCATTCCAACCATCATGTTTGTTGTTCAACGGTCTGTATCTTCCTAATGGAGAGCTACTCACTTGCACCCAAGGTTTTACACTCTTCACTTGATCATACATTTTTGCTACGAATCTGTTTATATTCTCTCTTCTCCAATCGGAGCGATTTTTCCCTTTTCCATATTTGCTAAACATAGTATTATCAGGAAACTTTGGTGAATCGTCAGGATAACGAATATAATCGAAATGAACACCATCTACGTCGTAGTTATTTACAATTTCGGCTACAAGAGAAAGCAAATAGTCATCAGTCTTAGGATTACCCGGATCGAGAAACCACTCATTCTTATATTTCATAGCAATAGAGGGTTGCTTTCGGGTAACAGAATTTTGTCCTAAACCTTGTACATGTTTGTTACCCCCTAATGGATAGGTCACTATCCATGCATGACAAGCAATGCCACGCTTGTGGCATTCTTCTATAGCAAACAACAGGGGGTCGAATGCACTTTGCCCTGGTTTTGGCGCTGCCACAACTGACGACATAGGTTCTATAACAGATCTATAGAGCACTTCGCCACGTCCACGCGTCTGAAAAAAAACAGTATTGAAATTAAATTTCTTCAGATCATCTAAAATCTTTATAAGTTCTCTTTTCTGTACTTCTATATCTGTTCTGTTTCGGGGCCAATCTAATCCATAGTTTGTTGTCAACCAAACAGCTCTTACCTCGGTGGGGGGTGGATCATTCGCATAAAGTTGCATTATAAAAAACAGACTCATGCAAATAAGCCAATATATTTTATTCATTCTTTTACTGTCAATCTATTTCTTACACATACAAAAATAAAATAAAACAACTATATAAAGAGGGTTTAGGTATTAATTAACATAATAAAGGGCTTAGCTTGTAACCCTACTTTGAATATGAAAGTTGAATGCATAAAACAGATCACTGTAGAAAAAAAACAGAATCTATTCTATTATTAAAACCCCTTTAATTGTTTATATTCATTTTGATTTATCTCTGATTTACTGTTACAAAGTTATCTATAATTTGTGAGTAATATATCTTTTCGGACAAGGTTCTCAAATAAAGAGAAAACTTTAAGATAACTCTTTCATAATTCCTTTTTTTAAATTAGTATATTTGTGTAATCATTAAAGCAGAAAATAGATGAAACCTCACATAATTATTACAGGCGGTGCACAAGGAATTGGAAAAATTTCAACCATAGAGTTGATCAAGCAGAATTATTGTGTTTCGGTTTTCGACCAAGACATAGAAGCTCTTAAAGAGATGAAAGAAGAATTGAAATGGGAAGTTGAGAATGAAAGTTGCTCTTTTCATCAAGTAGATGTCTCTAACGAAAATGAGGTTGTGGGTGCAATTAATGAATCGGTTAAAGTATTTGGCAGCATTTATGGACTTGTTAATAATGCAGCTATAAGTAAAAACAAACCTCTTCTCGAACTATCATTAACCGAATGGCAAGAAGTAATTGGCACTAATCTGACTGGAGCATTTTTATGTTCAAAATATGCACTACCCTATCTAAAAAAGACAAAAGGCTGCATCATTAACATGGCTTCAACACGGGCTTTTCAGTCTGAACCCGATACAGAGGCATACGCTGCAAGTAAGGGAGGCATATTTGCATTCACACATGCATTGGCCATGAGCGCAGCTCCACATGTGAGGGTCAATTGCATTAGCCCTGGTTGGATTGATGTATCGGGTGTGAAAAAAGCATCGATGGCTCAACAGTATCATTTAAAGCAAAGCGACCATGAGCAACATCCTGCTGGAAGAGTTGGCAATGCACAAGATATAGCACGCACAATATTGTTCCTTTTAGACGAAAGAAACGATTTTATAACTGCTCAAAACTTTGTGATAGATGGTGGCATGACTCGCAAGATGATTTACTCTTAAACGTTTTTGGAGGGTTTTATGCGCATAAGAATTACGCCCACCATAATCCAAAACATCTCTCTGATGCGTGTTATGAGTCCTACATAAACCCCCACACCCAATGGTATTGTGAGCATACTGAAAGCAATACCAAAACCACCCTCACGTGTACCCAATTGCATGGGTGAGAAAAAGAGAATATTGGCAAACAATGAGGAGAAGGCTGCTACAATAACACTATCAAAAAAAGAGAGAGAATATCCAATGGGTATTGCCATAAACATAATCTCTACTGAAGATAGAAACCGTGCAATGACCTCACATGAAAGAGCAAGAAAAAAGTCTTTCTTACGATTAGTATAAAGTTCAGACATCAAATTGTCCATCACTGCAATTCTTTCTGCATGTTCGGCTCTATAAACTCTCACTTTCTTTTTCACAAAAGGTATCTGAGAAGCAACACTCAACGCTTGATGAATCAACCCTTTTCTGAAAACTGTGAAAGCCCAATAGGTGAGCAACAATGCTCCTAAAACTACTCCCCAAAGCAATATCTTAATTCCTAATGGAATAACAGGCACTACAAATATAAAAATAGGCACAGAAGCCATCCAGAATATAAAGTGAGCCAAAAAGTGCATCATGGTAGAAAGCAAAATACCCGAAGTTGCCTGATCGATACCTAAATCTTGTTTCAGTTCTATTATTTTGTATGGTTCGCCCCCCAACAGTCCTATAGGCGTCATGCTATTTATGGCAAAACCGCTTATCATGAGCTTTATTTTACGAAGGAGCGATACTTTTCCAGCTCCATTTGATCCACGAAGTATTACGTGGAATGATAAACCATTAAAACTATAGACAAATGCCCATACTCCTATTATAGCAAAAAACCACCAGCCTGTACTTTTTATGTTATCCCAAATAGTATCGAAGCCGACACGATATACCATCCAGATTAATACCAATGTACCTATTACAAAGAAGAGGTCGCGTATTATCTTTATTTTTCTATTCATGTATATTCTTTTAATTCAAGTATCAAGCAATCTGGTTGTGATAAAATGCTTGCTCTATGAAATTCCGCACAAAAATACTTCCTAAATGATGAGATAGCGTAATAATTCATCTAAAAATATCTAAATCATAAAAACAGAAAAAATCTCAACCGATACAATTAATTATTATCTGTATTGAGTTGCAAATAATTGAGACATGTATCAGTTGAGATTTCGGCTCTCTTATTTTTAGATTTTATTTACGAAATGGAGGTTTCACCACTTCCGCTTTCAAGTTTTTGTTGCGAACTTTAATGAAGATTTCTGTTCCCAGTTTGGAGTATTCGGGTTTCACATAACCCATACCTATACCTACTTTCATCATCGGAGACATTGTACCCGATGTTACTTCGCCAATCTCTTCATCGTCGGCATTCACAATTTTGTAACCCTGACGAGGAATTCCTCTTTCAGACAAAGTGAAAGCACATAGCTTGCGGGCAACTCCGTCAGCTTTTTGTTTTTCAAGTACATCGCGACCAATAAAGTCATTGCCTTCGGTCAATTTAGTAATCCAACCCAAGCCTGCTTCAAGGGGCGATGTCTCTTCAGTCATATCATTTCCGTATAAATTGAAGCCCATCTCTAAACGCAAAGTATCTCTTGCGCCCAAGCCTGCTGGTTTAATCCCAAATTCTTGTCCCGCTTCAAACAATGCATTCCACATCTTCTCTCCGTGGTCGGGATAGAAGTATAGCTCGAAACCACCTGCACCAGTATATCCGGTATTGGAGATAATTACATTTTCGATCCCTGCAACAGTGCCATTTTCAAAAGCATAATAAGGAATTGCGGACAAGTCCGTATCGGTTAGTTTTTGCAAAAGCTCAGTTGCTTTTGGACCTTGCAGCGCCAATAGAGCAGTATGGTCTGAAGCATCTTCTACAATTGCACCCATTGTGTTGTGTTTATTAACCCATGCCCAGTCTTTCTGAATGTTACCAGCGTTTACCACCAACATATACTTCTCCTCTTCCATGTGATAGAGTAAGAAGTCGTCGATTATACCACCTGCTTCATTTACAAAAGAGGTGTACTGTATTTTTCCAACTTTTAGTTTAGAGGCATCGTTGCTTGTAATCTTTTGTATCAACTCAAGCGCTTTTGGACCATTTATCCAAAACTCGCCCATGTGCGACACATCAAATACTCCCACTGCATTGCAAACTGTTGTGTGTTCGTCCATAATTCCAGAATATTCAATAGGCATATTGAATCCTGCAAATTCGTGCATTTTAGCTCCAAGCTCGATATGCACATCGGTAAAGGGTGTTTTCTTCATATTTTCTTTATTGTTAATTCTATTATTTAATATTCTTATTTGGACTCTTCTGCAAGCAGTTGAGCTATTTTTACAACCACTTCCGATGCTTTTTCTAACGACTTAATGGGTAAAAACTCGAAGCGACCATGGAAATTGACACCACCAGCAAAGACATTTGGGCATGGCAATCCCATATACGAAAGACGAGCGCCGTCTGTGCCACCACGAATAGGTTTCACTATTGGTTTAATGTCTAAAGCTTCCATTGCTCTAAATGCTAAATCAACAATATGTTTCACAGGCTCTACCTTTTCGCGCATATTGTAGTATTGGTCTCTCATTTCAAGTTTCAAGACCCCAGGGTATTTTGTGTTGAGAAAATCAACAGCTTGTTGCATTTGTTCTTTGCGTCTTTCAAACAATTTTCTATCGTGGTCGCGAATAATATAACCTACACTTGCTTCATCTACAGATCCACTCATCTCTATCAGGTGGAAAAATCCTTCGTAACCACTTGTAAATTCAGGACGTTCATTCACTGGAAGTATATCTACCAATTCATTGGCAACATGCAATGCATTAATCATTTTGTTCTTTGCATAACCCGGATGCACATTTCGGCCCTGAATTGAAATCTTAGCCGATGCAGCATTAAAGTTTTCATACTCCAATTCGCCCATCACACTTCCATCCATTGTATAGGCCCAGTCGGCACCAAATTTCTCAACATCGAAGTGATCTGCACCACGGCCAATCTCTTCGTCGGGAGTAAAACCAATTCTGATTTTACCATGCTTTATTTCTGGGTGATCTATCAAATATTGCATAGCATGCATTATCTCCGCTATACCAGCTTTGTCATCAGCTCCCAACAGTGTTGTACCATCGGTAACAATGAG
>JARICS010000083.1 GCA_029264035.1 Dysgonamonadaceae bacterium
CCCAAAAGCGCTCTTATTATGGCCGAGAATATGCTAAACGCTTTGGTGATGACCGATGTGGAGAACCAAAAGATGTATCGCGACAATTTTAAAGTATTGCAAGAGGAGATAATAGAAACAGATTTAAAGATTGCCTCTCTTTTAGAGAATGCTCCCGTCAAATCATTTATTATTTACCATCCTGCATTGGGCTATTTTGCGAGAGACTACAACTTGACCCAATACAGCATTGAGTTTGAAGGTAAAAATCCATCACCACAACAACTGAAAAAGATGATAGACTTTGCCCACGAGCAAGGCGTTAAAACTATATTTGTGCAAAAGGGATTTGATATGAAAAATGCTGAGTCGTTGGCCAAAGAAGTAGGCGCTTCTATCCATTCCATCGACCCTTTATCGTACAATTGGAGCGAAGAATTAATAAGAATTGCTGAAATACTTGCCAATAATGAATAAGGTGCTCGACATATCTAATGTATCTGCTGGTTATGACAACAATCCGCGTATAATAAAGAATATCTCCTTCTCGGTATATCAAAAAGATTTTCTAGGAATAATTGGACCCAATGGTGGAGGTAAAACTACTTTGTTGCGCACCATTATGGGTTTGATAAAACCTACTGAGGGCAAAGTAAGTTTCTATAATGATGAGGGTAAAAGCGTATCTAAGATAAATATTGGGTACTTGCCACAATTAAATAAAATAGATCGAAAATTTCCCATCACAGTACACGATGTTATACTCTCGGGTTTATCTATGAGTAGTAAACTGCCCGCGTTTACACTTCCCGAAAAATACAGAAAAAGAGTTCAGCAAGTGGCTGAGCAAATGGGAGTAGAAAACTTGTTGAAGCGACCCATTGGAGAATTGTCGGGAGGACAATTGCAAAGGGTTTTGCTAGGGCGCTCCATTATAGACAACCCCGTGTTGTTGATATTAGACGAGCCTATATCATATGTTGATAAACTGTTTGAGACCAATTTCTACAAAATATTGGATGAAATAAACGATAGAATGGGCATTATTTTGGTTTCGCATGATATTGGAACTATTTTATCGACAGTGAGAAATGTGTTGTGTGTGAGTCAAACGGCTCACTATCATTGTGGCACTGAAATTTCGCAAGATTGGTTGGACAAGGCTTACGATTCATGTCCTTTTGAAATTGTAGGGCATGGAGATGTGCCTCATAGGGTGTTGAGGAAACATCATTAGTAAGACTAAAGATGCATAGGAAGCATTTCTTTCTAATAAGATCCTGATTTCGACCTTCAGCATCTGTTTTCTTCATTTCATTTAAACATACGTACACATGCTAGAAACTGTATTGATTTCTTTAGCTGTTATACTATTCGTACTTGGTATTGCAGGTTCCGTATTGCCTGTACTACCAGGCCCGCCACTCTCGTGGTTGGGTTTGTTGGCGCTCAAGTTTGTTCCTTCTGTGGGTCATCGTCTTTCTTGGTCTGTTATTATTGCTGTTGGTCTGTTTACATTGGTAGTAGCCATTCTCGACAATGTATTGCCTATATGGAGCACCAAACGAATTGGTGGTAACAAGGTGGTAGTGTGGGGTTCAGGTATAGGTTTTGTTGCGGGGTTTTGGTTTGGACCGTTTGGTATTATTATTGGTCCTTTTGTTGGTGCATTGGTGAGTGGATTGCTATCCGGTTCGCACATAAAAGCTGCATTGAAACATGCTTCTGGTGCACTCATTGGATTTTTCATGGGGATTGTGCTCAAGTTTATAAACTTGGGCGTTATATTGTATTGGTTTGTGAAGGTGTTGATTTAAGAAAACAGCCGTTAGGTTATCAATTAGCTATTAACAAATTTGAGTGAATCACAAATATAACAGAGCAGCTCTAACAAAGACGCATAACATAGTGATAATAAAAAAGACGCAAGCCTTTCATTGAAGAAAGTCATGCGTCTACATATTTCTAGTTCGAAACGAATAATCTTTAGCCAATGGCTAAGAGCTTTTATTTCTGAAACTCTTTCTCTACTATATACTCTGCAATTTGCACAGCATTGAGGGCGGCACCTTTTTTAATCTGATCAGATACGCTCCAGAAAGTCAATCCATTATCGTTGGTCAAATCTTTTCTCACACGTCCCACAAACACTTCATCGTTTCCCTCTAGGAATAGTGGCATTGGATATTCTTGTGTCTCCATATTGTCCATCAATATAACTCCAGGAGTGTTGGCAAAAGCTTTTTTTGCTTCTTCAACTGAGATAGGTCGTTCGGTTTCTACCCACACCGACTCAGAATGTGCGCGCAATACCGGTACACGAATACAAGTAGCGCTTACTTTGATGTCAGAGTGCATAATTTTACGAGTCTCGTAATACATCTTCAACTCTTCCTTGGTGTATCCGTTGTCTGTGAATGAGTCTACTTGAGGGATTAAGTTATAGGCCAATTGATAAGCAAACTTAGACACTGTTGGTTCTTCGCCACGTTCTATTTGTGCGTACTGCTCTTGCAACTCGTCCATGCCCGATGCTCCTGCACCCGATGATGCTTGATAAGTGGAAACGTGCACTTTGGTAATGTGTGATAAGTTTTCAATAGCTTTAAGTGACACTACCAACTGAGTAGTGGTGCAATTGGGGTTGGCTATAATGTTGCGCGGACGGGTCAATGCATCTTCAGCATTCAGTTCGGGCACTACCAGTGGTACATCTTTGTCCATGCGGAATGCGCTTGAATTGTCAATCATAATGGCGCCATGTTTGGTGATAGTTTCGGCAAACTCTACAGATATACTGCCACCAGCCGACACGAAAGCTATATCGATGTTCTTGAAGTCGTCGTTGTGTTGCAATTCTTTTACTTTTATCTCTTTACCTCTAAATGTGTATTTGTTTCCAGCACTACGGCCCGATCCAAAAAGTTTTAAACTTTCCACTGGAAAGTTCCTTTCAGTCAATACGCTTAAAAGTTCTTGTCCTACAGCTCCGCTGATGCCTACAATTGCTACTTTCATGTTAATGGTTTTATTATTTGGGTTG
>JARICS010000103.1 GCA_029264035.1 Dysgonamonadaceae bacterium
GGTGATAGGAATATAAGTATAATCCCTAATGCCATTCCCAACGACCAAAACACAGCAATGGCAGAGTCTTCTCGAACATTCTGATTTTTAGACAACCACTGAATGCCAAAAGCAGAGAGAACAGAAAAGACCAAAGCAGACATAACAGGATTGAAACCGAAGTAAAACCCAATGCCAATTCCGCCAAACGAAGCATGGGTGATGCCTCCACTAATGAACACCATGCGGCGTGCCACCACATAGCTTCCTATTATACCACAAGCAATACTGGCCAATAAACTTCCCCACAATGCATTGCGGAAAAATGTATAACCCAGAAGTTCTACAACATCCATATCGTTGTTTTATGCAATTTGTTGACTTTTTGGTAGCGATTTCATAGCCTCCAACAACTCTTTCTTAACCTGTTGGGGTAAGCCAATATGACGCATGCGCAGGCTTCTCAACCAAAGGGTTTTTTCTTCATCCAGCATGGTGTTGAATATTTCTCTAAATTCTTCAGCTTCCTCATCTGAATACTCATGAGATAGTCTGCGCTCAAATCGATCCAACTCTTCATCATCGAAATAATCGGGAGCACAATTCAACTCATCGGCTGGATGCTCACACACAGCGTGTGCTCCACAACATCCATCGGGACGAGCATATGTTTCAGGTTCAGCTTCAGACACACCTTTTCGTCTTTGAATGGTATTCCAAAAATAAACTGAAAGCGAAAAGAACACTACGATTCCTATAAGTATAAATAGACTTGTCATGATTAAAAATTATTTGTTTCGTTCAACTTAAAACCTCCCTGTTGCAAATCGTCCCAAAAAGAAGGATACGACTTAGTGACAACTTCGGGATGATTGATATATATATTTTCGAATAGAATAGATGCTGGAGCAAATGCCATTGCCATTCGGTGATCGTCGTATGTTTCTATCACAATAGTTTCATCTGAAAGACAGCGTTCACCGTCCCATTCTAATAAACCATTCTCTGTTTCTCGCAACACATAGCCCATTTTTTCAAGCTCTGTAATAAGGGCATATATTCTATCTGTCTCTTTTATCTTTAACGTTTGCAATCCACTAAAGAAGAAAGGAGTATTCAATAAACAACATGCAACAGCAAATGTTTGAGCCAAATCGGGCTCATTAATAAAGTTGTGAAAGAACTTACCTTTCACGATATTTTTTTTTCTCAATATCACCCCATTCTCTTCAAAATTGGTTGACACGCCTAAATCAGCAAAAAGATTGATGATATTGGCATCGCCCTGCATGCTCTCTTTTCTTAATCCTTTCAATGTCACTTCTGCTTCGGGCATAAGTGCTACAAGCGAATACCAATAGGATGCAGCCGACCAATCGGACTCTACACTGTAAGGAATTGGGGTGTAAGGTTGAGCATCCACTTTTATAGTATTGCCGTCCCATTTCACATGTACACCATAATCCGCCATCATCTTCTGAGTAAGATGAATGTAGGGTCTGGATATAACCTCATGTTCCAAATGGAGTGTCAATCCATGTTTCATTGTAGGAGCTATCATGAGGAGTGCCGATATAAATTGTGAACTCACATTGGCTGTGAGATACACTTCACCACCTTCGAGTTCTCGACCTTTTATTTTGAGAGGCGGATAACCCTTATTGCCCATGTATTCTATATCTGCACCAAGAGTAATAAGTGTGTCAACTAATGGATGAATAGGTCGTTGATGCATTCGTTCTGATCCTTTCAAGATCCACTCGCCCTCAACGCATGCCAAAAATGCTGCCATAAAGCGCATGCCCGTGCCTGCTCCGCGCACATCAAACTCATTTGTGTTGGATGCAAATGCATCTTTTATTACACTTGTATCTTCGCTAACTGATAGGTTCTCTATTTCATATTTACTCAAACTTAAAGCATTAAGAATAAGTGCACGATTGCTAATGCTTTTAGAGCCAGGTAGCGTAACGGTGTTGTACAAAGAATTGGGAGGATATATTTTATAAGCCATGCTCTGTTTTTAATGTAAAAGTAATACTTTCTAAAGTAAAAATCAATACCTTTTAGTTAACTATGGTTAGGTGTTGGCTTTACGGTTATGGATGATGTAGGTGAGATTCATAGCATTGATACACTTTCGATGAAATTAATGGATGAGATGAGTGGAAAATGCACCAGACTTTTCTACAACAGTGCATTTCCATGCAGAAATCGACCCCTTGAAAAATTATCGAGCGTGTTTACCTAAAAGAAAATCCCATATATAAATATTCCCACTATAGCTACTGGCGCAACATACCTGAGAATAAAAATGTAGAGTTTAATAAACCTAACCGATACAGAAAGTGTGCCCTCGTTGGAGAGTTGTGCAAAAGTTATTTTCTTGTCTAAATACCAACCAATAAACAGCGAGATGAAAAGCCCACTCAATGGCAACAGAATCTTAGCTGTAGTATAATCGAGCATGTTGAAGAACTGTGGCGACATGGAAGATACCACTCCCAAAACTGCCACCCCCATGGCTACGAGCGTAACTGCATTGCGTCGCAACATATCGAACTCTTCGTGCAAAAAAGTAGTCACCACTTCCATAAGCGAAATGGTGGATGTGAGTGCTGCAATGCCCAATAAAACAAAAAACAGTGCTGACCAAAGACTTGAAAAAGGCATGTGGTGAAACAATTCGGGAATAGTTATAAACAACAAGCCTGGACCACCCGCAACAAGAGACGATACAATAGTATCGGGTGTCTGTGTTAAAGCAAATGCAGCAGGGAAAATTACAATACCGGCTAATACAGCTACCAAAGTGTCTAAAAGTGAAACCTGCACAGCAGTTTTGCGCAAATTGGAATCGTCGCGAAAGTAAGAGCCATAAGTAGTCATGCATCCCATTCCAATAGAGAGGGAGAAGAATGCTTGCCCAATGGCATCAAGGAAAATAGTAGATTTGACTGACTCTATGTTAGGCTTAAATAAGAAAGCCAAACCTTCTACAGAGCCAGGCAAGGTGATAGACCGAATGCCAAGAACAAGCAATATTAGGAAAAGCACAGGCATCAATATTTTAGCAGATTGCTCAATTCCTTTTTTCACACCTGCCAAAATAAAGAAAGCAGTGAGAATAGTGAAAAGGAGCATCCACACAACCTGACGTGTAGGGTTTTGCAACAAGTTGCCAAAAGCTTCACTGAAACTATCAGTAGCCATCAATTGCCCCGACACACTTTGCATAATATACTCCATGGTCCAACCACACACCACCATATAGAAGCCAAGAATAAGAAAGGCAGTAATAATTCCTAAACGTCCAACCCATTTCCATTGAGTGCCTGGCGCTAACTTCTGAAAAGAACCAGAAGCATTGGCTCTTCCTGAACGACCTACAATAAACTCGCCCATCATAAGGGGAATACCAAAGAAAAGGATACAAGCAATGTAGAGGAATATAAACAAAGCTCCACCGCCATCGGCTGCCTGACTGGGAAATCGCCATATATTACCCAAGCCTACGGCCGATCCAGCAGCTGCTGCAACAAGCCCTAACTTGGATGCAAACTTTATTCTTATTTTATTCATACATTCATTAATAATATGATTATTACAATCCTTATCTCACAAATATCCATTCTGAAGGAGTAGATAGTGCAGGGGAATAAAAATAGCCCTCAGCATCGAAACCTTTAATGTCTTCAACTTTGGTTATTTTATTTTTCACAATATACCGCGCCATCATACCCCGTGCTTTCTTTGCATAGACCACTACTTGTTTATATCCATCAGCTTTCTGCTCTCTAAAGCCAATGGTTATCACTCGCGTTTTGTCAGGCAATAGTTCAGGAACAATTACTTTGTAGTATTCATTCGAACTCAGATTGATAATAATATTATCATCCTGGCTCAACTTTTCAAACAAATACTTATTGATAGTCTCTTGCCAATAGCCATAGAGATAATTTGATTTTGGATAGGTAGTACTAAGATTGCCACTGTTGTTTACACCATTCTCTACAGGAGAAATGCGTGTGTTCACATCCAATCGATAAGGCTTGATGATATCCAAAGGACGCAACAATCCATACAAACCCGACATAATATTGATATGCATTTGTGCAAAAGTCAACTCATCAGCAGAGAAATCTTGAATATTGAGACCTTGAAAAGCAATTCCGTTGAATGAAAAGGCAGCACTGCGCTCAAACGAATTGTCCAGATGAAAGCTATGAAAATAGCCATACACATCGTGGGCCATTTTCAAGTTGATCTTTAGCAGCTTTGCAATTTCGGCAACTGAAAGCTGTTGGCAGAACTCCACCAACAATTGGGTCTTCTCCGAAAACAAAGGCTTTGCTCCCTCTACTGTCTCTTCTTTTTTATCGAAGCTCATCAACTTGGCAGGAGAAAGCAATAGTTGCATAAATCAGTCTGTTTAGATAATGTGATTGCTTTAGAATGTTTCCTTTTTATAATTAAGAAAGTCTCCATTCAAATCCCGTAGCAGTATCCTTAATAGTAAAACCTGCCTCGGTGAGGTCGTTGCGAATTTTGTCCGACGTAGCCCAATCTTTGTTTTGTTTGGCTTCTTGTCTCATCTCTAAAAGCATGTTGACAGCTTTTTCAAAGGCTTGATAGCTTGTGTCTTTAAGAGCCGAGTTATCTTCAATGCCCAATAGGTTATGCAAAAATGTTTCAAACAAATCGGCCAATTCATCAATGTCTTCTTTCGAAAGTTTTTCTGTTCCAGCAATTGCAGAATTGATAATACGTGTTGCTTCAAACAAATGTGAGAGCAAGATGGGCGTATTCAAATCGTCGTTCAATGCATCATAGCATAATTGACGCAATCCCTTCACCTCAACAGTAGAAGATTCGCTTACAGGTATATTGGCAACGTTGTTAGAAGCATCCAATAATCTTCTCATTGCAACTTCAGCAGAATGCAGTGCATCTGTGCTAAAATCAACCATGCTTCTATAGTGCGATTGCAAAATAAAGAAACGAATGGTCATGGGAGCATAAGCTTTGTCTAACAGACGGTGAGTTCCATCAAAGAACTCTTCCAAGTTGATAAAGTTACCCATCGACTTCCCCATTTTTGTACCGTTCACAGTAATCATATTGTTGTGCATCCAATACTTAACCGATTGTTTACCCGTGGCAACAGTATTTTGAGCTATTTCGCACTCGTGGTGAGGAAACAGCAAATCGAGTCCGCCACCGTGAATGTCAAACTCTTCGCCCAAATAACGCGTACTCATCACCGAGCATTCTATATGCCACCCTGGGAAACCATCGCTCCAAGGCGATTTCCAACGCATGATGTGTTCGGGTGCAGCCTTTTTCCAAAGTGCAAAATCTACACCTCTTCGTTTTTCGTCTTGACCGTCCAATTCACGCGAAGTCTCTATCAACTCATCAATATCTCTGCGTGACAATATTCCATAGTTGTGAGATTTGTTATATTTCTCGACATCAAAATAGACCGATCCATTGCTTTCGTAAGCAAAACCCTTGTCCAATATCTCTTGCGTCATCTCTATTTGCTCCATCACATGTCCCGAAGCACTTGGCTCTATCGACGGACGCAACACATTGAGCGCATCCATGGCTTTGTGATAACTATTGGTGTAAAACTGAACCACTTCCATCGGCTCCAGCTCTTCTAAGCGTGCTTTCTTGCCAATTTTGTCTTCGCCATGGTCTGCATCGTTTTCCAAATGGCCCACATCAGTAATGTTGCGTACATAGCGCACTTTGTAGCCAATATGTTGTAGATAACGGAATAATATATCGAAAGTAATGGCAGGACGGGCATGTCCTAAATGCGGATCGCCATAAACTGTTGGGCCACACACATACATTCCCACATGGTTAGCATGCAAAGGGGTGAAAACTTCTTTTTCGCGACTGAGCGTATTATAAATAACTAATTTTTGAGTCATGATAGATAATCTTAATATTTGATTGTATTATAACAAACAAACAATTCAATCAATGGTTGTTTGAATATATAATGAAGTGACAAAAATACTAATTTATAGTTTATTTGTCGATTAATAGTAGAGTTTAATGTTATTGATCAGCAAAAAGAATTGCTAATTAGAATGTGTCGATAGATTAAGCCTTGATGTAGTTTAGAATTTCGAGGTAAGCATTCGATAAACCGCGTATAGGAATTGACCTTTAAAGAGCTTCTCAGACTTTACTATGAAAAACTCTGAAAACATTCAGAGACAATAAGGATTTTTTAGGAGTTGTTGCTTCATCGACCAAAAAACAATCAAAAAAAGACATTTGTACCGAACTACCCTCCGAAAGTTCAAAAAAAAGATATTTAGACTTTCGGAGGATCAGAAACTGCAAATAAAAAATATTTAGACTTTCGGAGGATCAGAAAGTCTAAAAAAAAGATATTTGCACTTTCGGAGGGTCGTAAATCGTAAAAATAAAATATTTGGACTTTCGGAGGGTCAGAAAGAGCAAATAAAATTATTTACGACTATCGGAGACCTAAAAGCACAATATTTATTGTTTTTGATAGTACACAAGTTGAAAATCACACAAAAAACCAAACAGAGACATTATAATAGAACAAGGTATTCATGTTATACATCCTGAAGCAAAAAAAGTGTGTTGTTTGAGCTTCTCATCTCCTACAACACACTTCATATTTGTAAATAATAAACCTGAGAGAGTTTTACCTCAACGCATCCAATGCCTCTTTTGTAGCGTTCAACAACGGGTCAATAGAAATCTCCTGCCCCACTGCACCCTTCATCCACAATTGTGGAATGATGCTTCCTTGAGTAAGCATTCGCTCAATTTCGTTGGCCATGTTTTTGTCTTTCACCTGTTGTTCTATCTGAAAATCGATGAGATGTCCCATTGGATAGTTGGGCAAATAGAGTGGATAGTCTATCATATGAGAGTAGATACCCAAGAGGGTTTCGTCTTTTCCACCCAATACATCGGCATAGTAAGTATTCCATACTCCTTTAGCAATAGACATTACAGCCTCTTTCAATTGTTTAGGTGTAGCATCTGGATTGGCATACATCCATTCCCAAACTTGAATATCAACTAAGGATACACCCATTATCTCGAAGCTTGACCAAAAAT
>JARICS010000108.1 GCA_029264035.1 Dysgonamonadaceae bacterium
ATTGGTTGTAGCTCCTTTCAGTGAGTTTGCATCGAAAATAGTAGCAGAAATGAGGGTTTCACCGTTGGCTTTATCGGTAATGTATCCGCTTACGGTGTAGCGCTGTGCTAAAATAGGGTGAACTGCCACGCATAGCAGTATCACCCAGAATGTGGTTAGTTTCTTCATAAAAGATGGATGAGGATTATTCTTTTCGTCAAGCACAATTCTGTCCTGTGATTCTCACGCTTGCGCGCATTTGTAATGCATGTGTCGCGAAGCGAAACTATTTATTGCTTACGCAACACACCGATTGCAAATCGGCCGAGCAACATTAAAAAGCCCAACCCACTTTCACTCCTATGGTCGAATTGGTCTTTTTGTTTTCATAGTCTCTTTCATTTGCTTTAAATGTAGATTTGTAGTCTTGATGATCATAAGAAACAGACAAAGAGATGGCATGTTTATCGTTTATAGGATACATATAGCCAATAGAAGGAGATAAATACAAACCGCCAGAATAGTCATACATTAATTTATCAGTTTCACCTTGTCCCGTCATCGGGTTCATAGTTTTAGATATAATACCATATCCTGCTTTAAGAGAAACAAACAATCCGGGATTATCGGCTCTTCCGAATTTCCACAATCCATGGGCATAAACGGGGATGGACATAAAACTGCTATTGACTTCTATAGGTTTGTCTGCCCCATAACCACCAATATCGGACTTGGAATAAGTGTAATTATATAAAGCCACTCCTACCCCAGCAAATAATTTATCAGTCACATGATAACCTGGTGAAACAGCTATATTAAATGCTTGGTGATCATACTCGGGATAGCCGTCGGATAAAGCAAAGGCATAGCCTGTTTCAACTTGCATACCGAATGTGCCGATTTTGCTTTGAGCCTGTGTAGCAATAGAAAAGTAACAAAATAGCGTTAGAATTGTAAATAACTTTTTCATAAAAATATTGTTTTAAAAAGATTATAATTTATCTAGACCTCAAAAAATAAACATTATAGTTAAATCACCCCTTATTTAGCCAAATAATCTCAACTAGAGAAGGCTCTTTAACTGACATGCTATTAAAAATGCAAACATTAAAATGCCCAACCAACTTTCAAAGCCAGCGTATAATTGTCTCTATCTTCTTTTCCCATCGGAATACCCATTCTTTTAATAAGCTCTTCTTTATTTTGTTGCAATTCATAGGAAACTGCTAAAGAGAGACTGTTTTTATAATTTAGAGGATAGATAAATCCTATTGAAGGAGATACATACAAGCCCCCAGAATAATGATTCTCATAATCTTGAAGGTCTCCAATACCCCTCATTGGATACATGCTTTTTGATATGATGCCATACCCCGCTTTAAGGGAAACAAAGAAAGAAGGCTTGTCGCTTCCCCTAAACTTCCACATTCCATGTGCATATATAGGAATGGCAAAAAAGTTACTCTTTAAATCTAGCGTACCATCACCGTACTTTTCAGATACTTCATTATAATTGTACCCGTATTTATAGAGACCGACTCCTACACCAGCAAAAAGTTTTTCTGTAACGTGATAGCCAGGTGATACTGAAATACTCCAAGCTTTATCTAGCTCACCATCTATGGCTTTGGGTCTGGTAGCTCCACTAAAAACAAAAGCATAACCTGCTTCAACTTGCAGGCCGTATGTTCCCTTTTTGCTTTGGGCTTGTGTGGCTATAGAAAAGCAATAGAGTAGAATTAGGGGTGTGAATAGTTTTTTCATAAAAAGATTGTTTGTACTGAGTTCATAATTTACTTTAGGTATTAAATATAGGCATTCAAGTTAAATCTCGTTCGTTATTTGCAACTAGAATTTACAATCTATTAATCTCCCCACTCGCCTGCTGCCCCTTGTACTTATCGGTTGTAGAATTAAATCGATAGCTAACAGTGAGAGCTATTGAACGAGAATCTATATTCTTATCATACAACATATTAATCTTCCCATAATCCATTTCCCATTTGTTTGTATTTGTTTTAAGGATGTCGCTTGCAGTGAGGTTGATTGAAAGTTTATCATTCATAAGTCGTTTTGTAACCATAAGGTCTATGCCCCAAGAAGGCTGCATATATGCAACACCACCATGTCCTGATGTGCGGCCCGAAGCATTAACACGTAATGTCCACTTTTGTGGCAACGAGAAAGTGTTGAGCCATTTTGCACTAAAAATTGGTTTGTTGTATCTGTTATCTATCTCATCCAACTTCAACCATTGCCACATAGCCCCAGCTTCAAATTGTGGACGCCACATTCCAAAAGTTGGTGAATAAGATAGTCCAATATTAGTGTTGCGACTGAGTTTTACATTTTCATCCCTCAGCAGAATGATGCCTTCGTCTTTAAATTGTTGTGGAATGGACTGCATGGCATCTTCAATAATGGAATACCCGGCCATACCTTGCAGGTTTTGCCAAGCGAACATCACGGAAAATTCATTTTCAATTTGAGGTTGCAACAATGGGTTCCCGCTCTCGTATACGAAAGGCGAACTGTATTGTATGTTACTCCTTAACTGATTGTATGAGGGGTAACGGACCTTTCGTTCATATCCAACAACGGTTTGAATATTATCATTGGCATACGACAAGGAGATGTTGGGGAAGAGTTGACTGTATCGTTTTGACTGTTCGTCATTCTTTACCTCACTTTCATAATAATCGAGTGCAATATTCTCGTAACGAATCCCTGCATTCAATCCTACTTTGCCTAATTGTGCTTGGTAGGAAGCAAACAGAGCACTTCGGTTTTGAAGGGCTTTATCGTTGGTGTTGTCAATTCCCAAGTCTTCATTGTTGATATTGTAGGATTGCAAAACACGTGTATGAGAATATTCTGCTCCCATATCCAATACTCCTTTTCTCAATTTATACGATACTATTCCTTTCGTGGCATAAAGCGTGTAGTCTCTTTCGCCCCTTGTTTTTAAAATCTCGTTAGGAGTTTTCTCGATGAATGAATCCATATTATCTTTTTCATTGCCAGCTACAATATCAGTGTTGAAGTTGATAGATACTTTCTCACTCAACTCATTGTTATAATAACCATTTATACTATGGGTGTTTCTTGGATCATCAGATGTAGAGTATTGTCGAGTATTTTCAGAAACACCTGGAGCAGTGTAGTGAATATCGTTTGTGTAATCACCCCACCATTTTGTATTATTGTTGTTATAACGAATTCCAGCTGAATGATTGGCGTTGGGATTAAAGTTTAATCCAACTACCGAGTTAAGACTTTTATATCCGTTCTGTTCGTTAGCCTTGTAAACCTGACGTTGCTCATTATCTTGAAGCCTCATGAGCTGGATAGCATCAAAATCAGTTTTAAAGTTCCGATGGTTATAAAAAGTAAACCCAAAAAAATCCCATGCTCCTCTGCGATAGTTGAGATTTTCATACTCCCCACCTGAAAAGACGCTTGCCTGTTCGCCACGGGCATAAAGCATCCCACTCAATCCTTCGCCCACGGGTTTCTCTGTCGTTATTTTGATAACTGCTTTCACCGTTGCATCGTAAGCAGCGCCAGGAGAAGTGATTACTCGCACATTTTTAATATCTGATGGAGATAGTTGCTCCAACTCTTTATTGTCCTGCACCAGTCGGTTGTTGATATAGATAATGGGTGTTCCCTTTCCAAAAACTGTAAAGTTACCATCCTTACCACTCAAGAAGGGCAATTGAGCAATCACCTCGTTGGCATTCAAAAGCGTTTCAAGCACCGTATTTTTAACAGATGCCACAATACTTCCATTGTCAAGCTTAAAAATCTTTCTGCTGCCCGAAACTACCACTTCGCCCAACTGAGAAGCTTCCGCTTTCATCACAATAGTTTGCTCCTCGATGGCCGGAACAATCTGTGTTTCGTAACCAATAAATGATACCTTAAGGAATGCATTGTCTGTGCCATTCCCATTCAATGAGAAGTTTCCCTTTTCATCGCTAACAGTTCCAGTAATCATTACCGAATCGGGCAATGAGTAGAATGCTACATTGGCAAACTCTACAGGTTGTTTGTCTTCATCAATGAGGGTTCCCTTCAATTGCGCTTGAATGGAGAATGAGAGGGAGAGAATAAAAGCTAAAGAGAGTGTTAAGTGTTTCATATAGTTTTAGGATTGTGTATTGTATTTCTTGTAAGACTCCTTGCTGATGGGAAGGGTTACTAATAACTTGACATATTTTAAAATGCAAACATACACACCTTTTCCCCAACCAAAGTAATCTCAATATAATCTTTTGCAAAACATGTCATCTTTTCAGAGTATTCAGCATGAAACAAGTTCAATAGACATCTTTTTCATAGAGAAAGAATGCGTATTCTTCCTGTTTTGCGAAATAGTTCCTACATTTGTTATCAATGCATGATACGAATGTGTAAAATGATCTCTGTATGAAACAAAAACTAATGCCTTATCTGTTGGCAACTACAATTGCGCTAATTGCTTTGCTGATATCGCAAATGATTTGGATTGATCTGTCGAGACGTCAAAAGAAAGAGAGTCGAGAGGCTCAATTTACTGAAAGCTTTGATAAGGCTTTCTCTTACTCTGCATTTGGTGATGTGGCTAATTCTAGCACACCTTCTTTTACAGTACAACAAGTTGATTCGATACCCGAAAAGGACAAAGGTTCACAAATCGCTAAATTAGATAAGATAAATAGCTATGATGACGCAGCTAAAATGATTGAAAATGCGTTCTTTCTTAATCGTCTTAAAAGAGGAGAAATTAGTCTTCAGTATTTAGATTCGTTGATACAAGACCGTGC
>JARICS010000139.1 GCA_029264035.1 Dysgonamonadaceae bacterium
TAAGAAGACTTCCGTGGTATCTGGCCTATATCAAATTACTGAAGAAAAAAGGCCAGACCCATGTTTCTTCCACTCAAATTGCGAAAAAGATAAACGTTTCGTCCACTCAAATTGCAAAAGATTTATCCTATGTAAAGGTGTCGGGCAAAACCCGTGTAGGATATGAGATAATAGTGTTGATAGAAGTATTAGAAAAGTTTCTTGGCTTTACATCACAGCATAAGGCCGTAGTGTTAGGTGTGGGTAGTTTAGGCGGAGCATTACTTAGCGACTCGGGGCTCGAGCAGTTTGGATTGAAAATATTTGCAGGATTTGATGTAAATCACAGCATTATAGGTTGCAAAATAAACGATATACCCGTTTATGACATCGACGATTTTGCCAAACACAACAAAATAATAGATGCAGACATTGGCATTCTTACAGTTCCGCCAGACAATGCACAAGAAATTGCCGACTATGCAATTGAGAGAGGCATTCGTGCTATATGGAACTTCACCCCTTTCAGAATAAGAGTTCCCGAGCACATTGTGTTACAAAACACATCGCTATATGCACATTTGGCTGTAATGTTCAACCGCCTATCGGTGAATGCTAATGAAGAAGTAGAATAACCTACTCTTTTTTTCAAACATCTCAAAAACAGTTCCTATTATGAAAATATTAGCTGTAGGGCTCAACTACGAGTCTCACAATCATGAAATGAAAAGAACTTTCCAAAGTAGCGAACCGGTTATTTTCATGAAACCCGAATCGTCTCAACTGAAAGATGGTAAACCCTTCTTTATTCCAGACTTCTCAAATGAAATACACTACGAAACCGAGATGGTAATAAAGATAGATCGCCTTGGCAAAAACATTGCTGAGGAGTTTGCTCATCGTTACTACAGCGAAATTACGGTGGGCATCGATTTCACCGCACGCGACTTACAGCGAAACTTGAAAGAGAAAGGCCTACCTTGGGAAATAGCCAAAGGCTTTGACAACTCGGCTGCTTTAGGAAACTTTGTTTCTAAACAAGAGTTCGCTAATATTCAAGATATCAATTTTCACCTCGACATCAATTCCGAAACTGTGCAGCAAGGTAATACACGCGACATGATATATTCTGTTGATAAAATAATTGCCTATGTGAGCCAGTTTTTTACATTGAAAATAGGCGATCTCATTTTTACGGGCACGCCTGCAGGTGTAGGTCCAGTGAAGATAGACGACCACTTGGAAGGATATATAGAAAACAAAAAGTTGATGGATTTCCATATCAGATAAAGAGTAGCGCTGACTTAAAAGTATAAAGCAAGTAGAAAGTTAAAGCAGAGTTTTGTCCACTTCAGTAGAGTTAATAACTAAATCAAATAGCAGAAATATGAACATAAGAGTAGGATTTGGATACGACATGCACCGTTTTCAAGACGACAGAGAACTGTGGATGGGAGGCATCAAGATAGATTACCCAAAAGGATTGGCAGGCCATTCGGATGCCGATGTACTGATTCATGCCATTTGCGATGCCCTACTTGGAGCGGCCAATCTGCGCGATATTGGTTATAATTTTCCCGACACAGACGATGCCTTTCACAACATAGATAGCAAAATACTACTGAAGCAAACAGAACAACTACTTGCAAGCAAAGGTTACTCCATTGGTAATATAGACGCTACCATTTGTGCTGAACAACCTAAACTAAACCAGCATATACCTCAAATGCAACACACATTGAGCACTATTCTCAATATCGATCTTGACTGCCTATCGATAAAAGCAACCACATCTGAGAAAATGGGCTTTGTTGGTCGTGAGGAAGGCATCACTGCCTATGCAGTAGCGTTGATAGAGAAGAAATAACCAAATTATGTACAACTAAAAAACTAAAGAGGTCTGTGAAAATCATTTTCAATCCTTTCAGATTTATTCATCGCTTACGCCATTCAGGCGGATTTGGTGTGCATTCACATTTTGCTTTCAATTTAATTTTGAATACCATCCACACACCTCATAGTTACTACATATACAATGAAAACAAAAGAAAGATTGACAAAGCACGATTGCAAAAACAGGCCAATCTTAATTATGCAGAGTTGCTTTTTAGATTGATGAATAGGTTCAATGCAAAAAACATTCTCGAAATTGGGTCGGGGTTAGGAATAAATACCTTGTATATAGTTGCTCATTCAAAACAAGCATCAGTAATATGTGTGGAACAAGATGAAGAAAAGATCGTAACTGCTCAATCTTTACTTGCCAACAAATTGGAGAACATTATATTCACTAAAGCGTTACCTACATCAGAAAATAGTTTTGATGCTATTGTGTGGAACTTAGATGGATATCCACTCAATAAAGAAAATGCGTTAGAAACAATTGTCAGTACAATCAAGACTGATGGCTTTATAGTTCTAAACCATATTAATAAAGGCAAACAGAACAAAGAAGTGTGGCAAATGATACGCCAAAAAGATATAGCTACTATGAGTTTTGATTTAGGGAGCTTTGGAATAGTTTTTTTCAAGCCCTGGCTTCCTAAATTAAACTATGATCTGTATTTTAAATCATAGAAAATAAAAGAATAAAAAATAGAGAATAGATTAAGATGGAAAAGAGCACTATTTATACTAAAACAGGCGACAAAGGAAAAACCTCACTGGTGGGTGGAAAACGAGTAGACAAAACCCACATCCGATTGGATGCTTACGGCACAGTAGATGAGTTGAATAGCTTTGTAGGCTTATTGGTTTGCGGATTGATGGACACCGAGTTGAAAGATTTTTTATTGTATGTCCAGAACAAGCTATTTGTGGTAGGTTCCTATTTGGCCACTGAGGCTGAGGCACAAAGCGAAAAATCGGCAGTGATAATAACCGAAAAAGATATTGAAGCTTTGGAAACAATGATGGACAAAATAGATGCAGAATTGCCCAAACTTACCCGTTTCATACTCCCTGGCGGAAGCGAATCGGCTGCACGTGCACATATTTGTCGCACCGTTTGTCGAAGAGCAGAAAGAAACGTTTACAGAGTGGCTGAAGAATACCCGATACACGAGATGATATTGATTTTCTTAAACAGATTATCCGATTTCTTCTTCCTAACAGCACGTTTTGAGAGCCAAAAAACTGGAAAAGAGATGTATTGGGAGCAAAAGTAGTGCAATATTGAATATTTTTGTTACATTTGCGAAAAAGAAAGAATATACTAAACATTGAAAAGAAAGGAAAAATAATATGTATTGGACACTTGAATTAGCTTCGAGATTAGAAGATGCCCCATGGCCCGCTACTAAAGATGAACTTATTGACTTTGCTCAAAGATCGGGAGCTCCCATGGAAGTGGTAGAAAACCTGCAAGAAATAGAAGATGAGGGAGAAGTATTTGAATCTATTGAAGACATCTGGCCCGATTACCCAAGTAAGGAGGACTTCTTCTTTAACGAAGATGAATATTAGGTAGTTTTCTATCTTTATAAAAACAGAAAAAATATAACCTGCTGATGAATTTCAGCGGGTTTTTTTGTTGGTGTTTACTTTATTTGACTCTCCTATATTGAGAACGCTTATCTATCACTTAAATAAATGGAGATGAACGAGAATTACTTCAATTAGATAAAAACAACTGTAGTTTGAACAGATTGCATTATCAATTTGTTGATAAGCAAGCACTCTTAAGCAAAGCAGATGAAAGAGCTATAAAAGATGAAGGTATTACACCTCAAAATGTCACAAGAAGAACTCTCACAACTGACTATTGATACAAGGCGCTTACACATTTACATGATAATAATGTAACTTTAATAAAAACTTAAAATCTGATGATTGCTCTTTGGTATTCACCAAAAAGCTTTTCATTGGAAAATAGATAACCTAAAAAAAGAATATTATATGTTTGATTTGATAATCATTGGCGGAGGTCCAGCCGGTTACGTAGCAGCGGAACGCGCAGGTAGCAAAGGATTGAAAGTTGTTTTATTTGAAAAGAAAACAATGGGAGGTGTATGTCTCAACGAAGGATGTATTCCCACCAAAGCACTGCTTTATAGTGCCAAAATGTATGAACATGCATTGGAGGGAGAGCAGTTTGGAATATTAGCTGACAATGTAAGTTTTGACTACGGTAAAATGGTGGCTCGCAAAAACAAACTGGTTCGCAAGTTAGTTGGTGGCGTGAAGATGAAAATGAAATCAAACAAAGTTGAAGTTGTTGAAGGCGAAGCTGTTCTTGAAAGTCGAAGTGACGAGGGAGTAGTAGTTAGCTGCAATGGCAAAAAATATACAGGCAAAAATGTTTTGATATCTACAGGATCGGAAGCTTCTGTTCCACCCATTCCAGGATTGGAAGAAGCTGGTGATGTAATTTTGACCAATCGTGAAATATTGGAAATGAAAGAACGCCCCGAATCATTAGTAGTGATAGGCGGTGGAGTTATTGGGATGGAGTTTGCATGTTTCTACCAAGGACTTGGTACACAAGTAACTGTAGTGGAGATGCTGCCCGAAATATTGGGTGGATTAGATGGTGAAGTTTCGGCTATGGTGCGTGATTATTTTGCAAAAAAAGGAATCGATTTCCACTTGCAAGCCAAAGTAACGAAAGTAGACGGCAACAAAGTTACTTTTGAGAAAGATGGCAAGAGCGAAACTGTCGAAGGCGAAAAGATATTGTTGAGCGTGGGTCGTCGTCCTGTAACCAAAGGTGTAGGATTGGAGAACTTGAACATTGAGTTGGACAGAGGCGGTATAAAAGTAGACGAGAAAATGCGCACTAACGTTGCCAATGTATTTGCAGCGGGCGATGTGACAGGATTCTCTCTATTAGCACACACTGCCAGTCGTGAAGGCGAAGTAGTGGTGAACAATCTAACGGGTGGTGACGATGTGATGAGCTACAAAGCTATTCCTGGAGTAGTATACATTACTCCAGAAGTAGCGGGTGTTGGCGAAACTGAGGAGACCGCCAAAGAAAAAGGTCTTTCCTATAAAACTGCAAAACTACCCATGACTTATGCCGGACGATTTGCAATAGAGAACGAACGCTTTAGCGGATTTTGCAAAGTTCTGATTGGCGATAAGTATGGCGAAATATTGGGTGTGCACATGTTTGGTAATCCAAGTAGCGAAATGATTTACGGTGCTTGCTTGGCTATAGAACAAGAGATGACATTGGAGGAGATGAAGAAAGTTGTATTCCCTCATCCAACAGTAAGTGAGATATTTAAGGAAGTAATATTTAGTGAGTTTAAGTAGTTTTGCAATAAAAATCAAAGACAAATTAGAGGGCTTTCTTCAAGATCACAGCTCCAATTCTAAACTAATATAACAACCCAAATGTTATATAAAGCGTATCCCCAATGAAAAAGGATACGCTTTTTTGTTTTCAAATATGCATCACTCGCAACCTGTCAACCATGCAGTTAGAGAGAATGAATTTGATGAAACAGTAAATTTGTTATATCTTCATGAGAGCAAAACAAACACATTAAAAGCTGAACTAATTTGATGAAACATAAGATAATTGAGTTATTAACTAAAGCCAAATTCAATAGAAACTTTGTTGAATATATTAAGCGTGAATTCCCACAGGACTTCACGCCAATGATTGAACAACCCTACCAATATGACTTTCCTGACAACCCTTTGGTAGATTTATCACTCAAGGATAGATTGTTTACATTGCTGTACGAATTGATTCCACTGAAAGAGTATTTTAATAAAAGGAACATCCCAAGCTCTATTTTCTACGATAGCATACAAGACCTTAACTTTCGCATCAATCGCTATTATGATTCGCACAACGAATATGGAGTGAGTGAGCGCGATGCACTATGGTTGCGTTTTATGTACAAAGGAGAGATGTTTGATTTGGGTTCATTGAGATTTCAAAAGTTCCACTTCTCTTATGCAGAAATTGAACGAACAGATTATGATTATATGCCTTTATCAGATGAAATGAAGGAACGTTTCCCTGAAGGAATGCCAATTATCAATGTTCACATTACAACAGATGCCGATTTGCGACCAGAGAAGATAGACGCCTCCTTTCAATTGGCGCATGAGTTCTTCACTACCTATTTCCCTGAGCACAACTACACAGCCTTTACATGCCGAACGTGGATGATATACCCTCCTACACAAGATTTATTGCCTCCCGATAGCAACATAACTTCATTTGCCAATCGGTTCGAGATATTTGCAACCAATCGTAATGCCAAACAAGCATTGGATCG
>JARICS010000006.1 GCA_029264035.1 Dysgonamonadaceae bacterium
GATTAATAAAATTGAAGTTGAAGGTAATATAATTAATATTGTTGACCATAATTCAGAAGATTATATAAGTCTTACTGATATGATAAAAGCTAAAGATGGCTCATTTTTCATTAGCGACTGGTTGCGAAACGCCAATACACTCGATTATATCTCGGCTTGGGAGTCGATGAACAACACCAATTTTAATTATGGCGAATTCGCCATAATTAGAAGTGCTGCAGGAGCAAATGTTTTTAAAGTAAGCGTTAAGGAGTTGATAAACAAAGCAAATGTAACATGTCTTATTGCTAAAGCGGGAAGATATGGGGGTACATATGCACATAAAGACATTGCATTTAATTTTGGAATGTGGATTAGTCCAGTGTTCCAATTATACATAGTAAAAGAGTATCAACGATTAAAAGAGATTGAGAATAATAAGTATAATCTTGAATGGGATGTGAAAAGAGTATTAAGTAAAGTCAATTACACCATTCATACAGATGCTGTAAAAGATTATGTTTTACCTCAATTCAATTATACAAAAGACGCTGAATGGTTGGCTTATGCTAAAGAAGCTGATATACTGAATGTAGCACTATTTAGATGCACTGCGAAAGAGTGGCGTGAAGCAAATCCTAAATTAGCTTTGGAGGGTAAAAACCTGCGAGATATTGCTAGTATTAATGAATTGGTAATCTTGTCAAATTTAGAATCGGCCAATGCTGACTATATACGTGAAGGAATAAATATAAAAGAACGGTTTAAGAAACTTTGTAGCATTGCTCTTTACCAAAAAGAGATATTAGACAAACAAGACTTTTTGAAATCTCTCAAGAAATCTTCCGACGATATTTATTTAAATACAACTACCTCAAAAGAACTTCCTAAGAAATGAAACTAACCTTTGAATCGAACCTGCAATTTCAGTTAGATGCTATACAATCCATTACGGACTTATTTGAGGGGCAGCCTTTGGAAGAGTCTATAATGGAGTTTCATCTCAATGAGAAAAACGCACTAAACCTTATCAATGGCATAAGCAATAATCTGATACTGTCGGAAGAACAGGTTTTAGCCAATCTGCAATCTATTCAGCAGGCAAACGATGTGGCGGTTTCTGATGCATTGCAAGGCATGAACTTCTCTGTGGAAATGGAGACGGGAACAGGAAAGACATATGTCTATTTGCGCACAATCTATGAGTTGAATAAGCTCTATGGATTCAAGAAGTTTGTGATTGTTGTGCCTTCAGTTGCTATACGTGAGGGTGTGCTAAAAAACTTGGAGATTACACATGAGCATTTTCAAACATTGTATGACAATGTCCCCTTGAATTTTCAAGTTTATGATAGCACCAAAGTGTCCACTTTACGTGGATTTGCCACTACCAACAATATTGAGGTGATGGTAATAAATATTGACTCGTTTGCCAAAGACGAAAACATCATCAATAAGCCCAATGATAAACTGAATGGACAGCGCCCCGTTGAGTTTATTCAAACCACGCAACCCATTGTGATTGTGGACGAACCACAAAACATGGAAACCAAGAAGCGTGTAGCAGCTATTGATAATTTGAATGCGTTGTGCACCCTACGCTATTCTGCTACGCACAGAATTTGTACAACCTCACCTATAGCTTAAACCCAGTGAAAGCTTATGATTTGGGTTTGGTGAAACAAATAGAGGTGGACTCCATTGTTGAGGAAAATGCTTACAATGATGCTTTTGTTGCAGTCGATTCAATTGCAGCAACTAAAACTCGGGTTACTGCAAAAGTTTCTATAAACAGCAACGAGAAGAGTGGTGTGAGAAAGAAAACAGTGACTGTGAAGGTGGGCGACGATTTGTATAAACTATCAAACGAAAGAGAGATTTATGCAGATGGTTATATTGTAGAGGAGATTGATGCTATTAATCAATGTATCTCCATTTCGAATGGAACCCTGCTCTATAGAGGTGACAGCCAGGGAGGACTGACAGATGAGGTGCAGAAGTTTCAGATACGTAAAACCATCGAAGAACATTTGAAGAAAGAAAAACGCCTCAATAAGATGGGTATAAAAGTACTATCGCTCTTTTTTATTGACAAAGTTGCCAACTACCGAAGCTATGACATAGATGGAAATGCCATTAAAGGCAAGTTTGCACTGTGGTTTGAAGAGATATACACAGAGTATATTTCTAAGGGGGCATTTAAAGAGCTTGACAAGTTTCCTGTGAATGAAGTGCATAATGGATATTTTTCTCAAGATAAAAAAGGAAATTGGAAAGATACAAAAGAGACTACTGCTTCAATGAATAGTTTGGATGCAGCCGATACTTTCAACCTGATTATGAAAGATAAAGAGAAATTGTTGGGTCTAGACAATTCTCTTCGTTTTATATTTTCGCATTCTGCCCTGCGCGAAGGTTGGGACAATCCGAATGTGTTTCAAATTTGCACATTGAACGAGACGAAGTCTGACATAAAAAAGCGTCAAGAAATTGGTCGTGGTCTACGATTGGCTGTTGATAAAACAGGAAGACGAACGTATGATCAAAACATCAATCGTTTGACAGTGATTGCCAATGAATCTTACGACGATTTTGCAAAAGCATTGCAAGAAGAGATAGAGGACGACTGCGGTGTATCGTTTGCAGGAAGAGTAAAAAACAAACGAGAAAGAACGCCCATCAAATATCGCAAAGGTTTTGAAGCCGATCCTAAATTCTTGGAAATATGGGAGAAGCTGAAAAAGAAAACTTCGTATCGAGTAAACTACAAAACAGATGATTTGATACTATTAGCAACCAAAGCAATTATAGATTTACCCGATATCAAAGCTCCTTCCATTCGCTCTACCAAAGTGCAAATAGAGATGAATGAAGAGGGTGTGGACACACGGTATGTGGGCGACAGAGTGGAACAGTATGATAGGTATGTATGGAAAACTCCCGATGTGCTTGGCTACATACAGAGCAAAACAGAATTGACACGGTCCACCATTCAGCAGATTTTAAGTAAATCGGGACGAATAGGAGATATTTTAACCAACCCTCAACTGTTTTTAGACTTAGCAGCCCAAGCCATCAATAGGGTATTGTATGATTTGATGATTGACGGAATAAAGTATCAGAAAATTGGTGGTTCGGAATATGAAATGGCATTGTTTGAAGCTCAAGAATTGGAGGTTTATTTAAATGACCATTCGTTTAGAGTGTCAGACACCTCTAAAACTATATATGAAGAGTTTGTTCCGCTAGATTCGGGAGTTGAAAGCAAGTTTGCTCAAGATTGCGAAAGCAGCGATCAGATAAAGTTTTACTTCAAACTACCCAATTGGTTCAAAATACCTACACCTATTGGCAATTACAATCCTGATTGGGCATTGGTGTTTGAAGATGATAAGAAAATCTATTTCGTGGCAGAAACAAAGGATACTGGCACACCACTGGTAGATGTGTCAAAGCTGAGTCCCGATGAGCAAATGAAGATTAAATGTGGCAAAGCACACTTTTCTGAATTTGAAGATTTGAAGTATGATGTGGTTAATAGGGTGGGACAGTTGATTGGGTGAGTGTTGTAAAAGGAATAAATAATTTGTGAAAAATGAACAAGATGACAGGAATAGTTTTAATGGTGTTTGGAGCCTTGGTTTTGGGTGTAGGTATTGTTGTATATGCAACAAACGGTAAAGACAGAGTGGAAAAAGAGGCAACTAATAGTGTGGTAGAAGCTAATGTTGGAGTAGAATCTAAGGATGCAAAAGATAACGCTGAGCTTAACTACAAGAATGGATATGAATTTGAGAAGTTTGTTGTTAAGAAATTCAATCGCAAATATTTTAAAGTAAAAGAATGGGCTGGCGATAAATATGTGGAGGGAGTGTACGCAGAAACTAATCAGCATCCCGACTTATTGATGGAGTTTTTAGAATATAACGAGAACAATAAAGAGTTTGCCGTGGAATGCAAATGGCGACAAAAACTTTATAAAAATGGCTTCGATTTTTCTACTTTAGATCAACTGGACCGTTATAGGGAATATTCCAAAAAGAAGAATATACC
>JARICS010000120.1 GCA_029264035.1 Dysgonamonadaceae bacterium
CAATTAGTTTTACACCAACACGTTTAGCATAATCAAATGCACGATCTACTTCTTCTTTAGTTTTCATATAAATAGGACCTACCCCATAACCTATTACGCCATACTCTGCCAATTTTGAATGAAATGCATTGATTTCATCATTCGTACTAGAAAAAGGCAAATGAAAATCTATGATACAAAGATATTGTACATCAGTGGTTTTAAGAGTTTCGAGTGTTTTATCCAAATCAAATTTGTGAAATGTATAACCCGCTATGCCAAGTTTGAAGGTTTCTGTAGTTTCTGGTGCAGGCTGAGGGTCGGGTCGTTTTAGTTCTTGTGCATTAGCTAAATTACTCAATGAAAACAAAGCTATTAGTATGCTAAATATAATCTTCATAGTATATTGTTTTGTTTATAATTTATAGAATTCTTCCCATCCTTTGCGAGGAGGTTCACCAACAAGAAATGCATCTGCAAAAGGATCATTTATAACACGTTTTGTGTCTCTGTCAAAAACAATTTTACGATTCAAACGCTGTGCCATTACACCCAAACAGAAAACTTGACTCAATGGTCCACCAATTTCAAACGGTGAACGCGTTTCTTCTTTTCCTTGACAAGCCAACAAGAAGTTTGCATAATGATTGGAGCTGCTTTCAGGATAGTCGGGCAATTTGCTCGCCATATCTTTTGCTTTTTCATCAGGAATAATAGACAGTGTGCTACCATGCGAAGCTCCTTTGAAAGTTAAATCCTTACTATAAATCTCTTTTCCAGGATTTAGCTTCGTTGGTTGAATTTCACCAACAGGTGAAGGAGGAATGTTAGGGTCTAACTCCGATTCACCATACCCTTCTGGCAAAGTAGGAATATTGTTAACACCATCATACCACGTTATTTCAACTGGAGGCATTGCGCCACGTTTGGGGAAATTAAATTGAATGGTACTTGCCATGGGGAAAAAGAAATCATTGTGTCCATCCAATTTTAGAGGTATTATCTCTTCGGGAAGACCCAACTCTAAAAAACGATGAGCAGTATCTATAATATGTGCCCCCCAATCGCCCAATGCACCCATACCAAAGTCATACCAAGAGCGCCAATCGCCGTAGTGATATATGCTATTGTATTCGTGATATGATACTGCCGATAACCATTTGTCCCAATCAAGAGTTTCAGGTATTGCTTCGGCTGGAGGGAGCGATTTCATGTTTGGATCCCAACTATGCCAACGTCTAGGATTGTTCATGTGGGCAGTTATTGCAGTAACATCTTTTATAATCCCGGCCTCTTTCCAAGCCTTAAACTGAAAGTAATTTGCTTCGGAATGACCTTGATTTCCCATTTGAGTAACCACATTTTTATTCTTTTGAGCAGAACGAATCATCAATTCAACTTCGTGGAAAGTACGAGCCATAGGTTTTTCAACAAACACATGCTTATTTAAAGACATGGCAAGCATGCAAGCCGGGAAGTGAGAAAAATCTGGAGTAGACACAGCAACAGCATCTATTTCGTTTCCCATTTTGTCAAACATTTCTCGGAAATCCTTAAAGCGTTTTGCTTTGGGATATTTGCCTAATGCATGTTGAGTATGTTCTGCATTTAAATCTACGTCACACAACGCAACAACATTTGCAAGACCTGTTTTATCAAACTCTCTTATAATATCCCACCCACGGTTACCAATACCAATAAAAGCAACGTTTACTCTATTGCCTGAACCCATTATTCTACTGTAACTTGTGGCATTGGTTTTTGATGTAAATCCACTAAAGGCCAAACCAGCTGAAGCTAAGGCTGCATTTCGAAGAAACTCTCTACGTGTTGACATATTCTCACCTTTTAAATTATACTAGATTTATATTATTTAAGCGTTATTGCAAATATACAATTTATATTTAAAAGTCTCACACTATATCAATTGTTATACTTAAAAAGAAAAAATGCCTCAAACAGTAGTTTCTTCTCCTCTTATTGCTATTTTTGTAATTGAATAAATTAAAACGCTTAGAAATAGACTTAATATATCCATTTGTGAATATCATAAAAAGAAGATTCAACTTCATTACTCTGTTTTTTATTGCAACCACAATACTGCTTGCCATACTACTTGTGTCTGTCAACTTCTCAAAAGAAAAGGAACTTGGATACGATAGTACAGCTGTGCTCAATAGGGTTGTGCCCATACAAGAATTGGCATTGATAAAGTACAACTACTCTGGTGTTATAGGCTACAAAGACTTTGTGAAAATACTTAAAATAAATGTTCCACTAACAGAAAAATCTTTTCTCTTGAAATACAACGGCTATATCAAAGCTGGTGTAGATTTTGAAAACATGAAGGTAGAGGTTTCGGGCAAAGATGTACACATCTCCTTGCCAAGAGCCAGAATATTGGATACTATGATAGATGAAAAGTCCATCAAGGTATACAATGAAAGCATGAATGCATTCAACCCACTCACTATTGCCGACTACAACAAAGCCATAGTGAAAGAAAAAGACACCATGATGAACGATGCTATATCTCAAGGCATACTGAAAGATGCCTCCAAGCAAGCCGAAGTAGTGCTAACATCAATAATGAAGGATATGGGATTTGAGAATATAAAAATTACACAAGAAATTAGAATACCAAGACCTAATTAAAATAAAACTTATAAATAAACATCCATCATGAAATTTACAACTAAGCTATTGATTTTCTGGGCATCTGTTTTTTTGATTTTTCTATCAGGTATTGTTTTCGTTATGACAGTTTTCTGGGGAATGCATTTTAACTTTTGGCATTTGCTAGTAGCATTTATCATTAATGGAGTAATTCCACCAGCCATAATCACATCTTTTTTCTATAACAGATTAGAATACATGGAGTCTGAGGTTGACTCACCACCTCAATTTAAAGGAGTCAAAACAAGGGTGCTTTCTTTCAAATCAAGAACAAGTTGTCCGTTTGACGAAATGATGCAAAAAATTGACCGTCAATACATCATATCGTATTCTGATAGAAAAAATAAAATTCTTAAATTTAGAACAGATACACGCATGCTTTCATGGGGTATAGGTGGTTACCTAAAAATGCTGGACAACGAGACTGTAGAAGCCTATGTTTATCCAGTATTTAAAAACTCGAAGAGAGAAGAACTCACAACAAATCAAGTACTTAGAGTTATACACTCTATTTTTAGTTATTAATTAGTTCATGTTTTTCGAAAGTAGAATTAATCATAATCACTTTTCTTATTCCTTTAAGTGAGTGTAT
>JARICS010000069.1 GCA_029264035.1 Dysgonamonadaceae bacterium
GCCTAACTAAAAATAGATCTTCTCAATAGTTTTATACAATGAACAATGTCAAAAAACTTTGAAAAATAGTTTTGTTTTACTAAACACTTATCAGAGTTAAACGTTTATTTTCACGAATTGTATTGTATAAATTTTGCAAACAATAAGTTCTAAGTTATCTGTAATTACCCTCTAAAAAGTTAGACCAAAAATAGGCTTTCATAACGTAAGATTGAGATATCATCTCTCCCATAAATGCAACACACTAATTAACAAGTCTGTTAAACATCCATAATAAGCATAAACTTTATACTATTAGGCATTGCATAGTAGCTACAAGAAACTATATTTGCATTAATTAATTTTGTAACCTTTTAAAGTTGACAATAGTCCAACCTTCAAAAATATGATAAAACTGAGTAAAATAAATAAATCATATCGCACGGAAGCTATATCGCTCCATGTATTAAAAGATATTGACTTAGAAATTGAAACTGGAGAGTATGTCTCTATAATGGGGGCATCGGGATCGGGCAAATCTACCCTACTCAATATACTTGGAATATTGGACAACTACGACTCGGGCGATTACTACCTGAATGGTTCGCTCATCAAGAATCTGTCGGAAAAGAAAGCTGCAAAGTATCGCAACGAAATGATTGGTTTTGTATTTCAATCTTTCAACCTCATCAACTTTAAAAATGCACTAGAGAATGTTGCTCTCCCACTATACTACAAGAATGTGAGTAGGAAACGCCGTAACATCATTGCAATGGAACATTTAGACCAAATGGGATTGAAAGAGTGGGCACACCATTTGCCAAACGAGCTTTCGGGCGGACAAAAACAACGTGTTGCCATTGCGCGCGCTATGATATCGAATCCCAAAATAATATTGGCAGATGAGCCAACAGGTGCTTTAGATAGTAAGACCTCTAAAGAAGTAATAAAAGTGCTTTCAGATTTAAACAGTACAGGCATCACCACCATATTGGTAACACACGAGCAAGCTGTGGCCGATGCTACCAGAAGAATTATCAATCTGAAAGATGGGCGAGTTGAAAACTTAGATTCAAACGGTATAATATAGGATCAAGCAATGAGAGACGAACTATACGAAATATTCTCCACACTCAATCAGAATAAACTGAGAACTACGCTTACAGGACTATCTGTTTCGTGGGGTATCTTCATACTTATTATTTTGCTGGGAGCGGGCAATGGTCTCAAAAATGGAGTAACTGAAAACTTTCAAGAGAGAGCCACCAATCGTATCTCTATGTGGGCGGGTCGCACTTCAATGCCTTTTCAAGGTCTAAAGTCGGGTCGCAACTTGCAGTTTGACAACAAGGAACTTGATGCCGTGAAAAATGATGTTTCCGAAAGCAGACTTATCACACCCCAATCAAGCAACAATCAAACAATAAGTTATGAAAATGAATTTGGCTCATACCAAGTAAGAGGGGTTATGCCCGATTATGCAAGTATCGAAAAACTGATACTAAGACCCGAAGATGGTCGCTTTGTAAATAACTTGGATATTAAAAACGAGAATAAGGTAATAGTGATTGATAAGAAAATTGAAGAGACTCTCTTCAAAGGAAAGTTGGCACTTGGCAAATATGTAAAAGTGGGTCAACTAATGTATCAGGTAGTTGGAATTAACACAAAAAAACAAGGTTGGGGGAGCCCCTCTTCATATATTCCATTTTCCACCTATCAAATGATTTACAATCCTAGCAAAAAGTTTGGTCAAATCACATTTACTGTTGAAGGATTAGAGACAGTAGCCGAGAATGAAGTTTTCAACGAAAACTTGCGAAAGGAACTAGCACAAAGCATGAGATTTGATGCTGAGGATCAGCAAGCATTGTATTTAAACAATTCGCAAGAAGACTACATAGAAACTCAGAAAATATTTGGAGGCATCACCATGTTTGTTGCCATCATTGGTATTTTCACACTCATTGCGGGCATTGTTGGCGTTAGCAACATTATGCTGGTGTCAGTAAAAGAACGAACGCGCGAAATTGGTATCCGCAAAGCAATTGGAGCACCTCCTAGTTCTATTTTGAAATTGATTGTGTTAGAATCTATTATCATTACAGCCATCTTTGGCTACATTGGTATGATAGCCGGCATAGGGGTAACAGAGGTAGCCAATTTTTTGATGGAACAATCTGCAGCAGCAGCTGCACAGGTAGTGACTGACACTCCTCAAATGTCTATTTTTAAAGACCCTACTGTCAATTTAGGATATGTGCTAATTGCTACTTTGATACTTATTGTGTCGGGCGTGGTGGCAGGTTATATGCCAGCTTATAAGGCTGTGAAGGTGAAGCCGATTGAGGCTATGAGAAAAGACTAAGGATTTAAGAATTAAGAGTTATGAGTTGTGAAAAACATTTTCAACTTTCAACTTTCACTTTTCAATTATAATAACAATGTTCGATTTAGATCGATGGTACGAAATTTGGATAACGATTACGCACAACAAATCGCGTAGTTTTCTCACAGCATTTGGAGTGTTTTGGGGTATGTTTATGCTAGTTGTGATGGTTGGCGCAGGCAATGGTTTGTCTAAAGGCATATCTTCTCAAATAGAAGGTTTTGCTAGTAACTCTGCTTTTTTTCAAGCCTCCAATACATCTGTTCCTTACAGAGGATTTCAGAAAGGCCGCTCGTGGAACATGCTCAATAGCGATATGCTAATTATAGAAGACAGAGTGGATGAATTGGAGTATCTATCGCCCATTTTATTCAGTGGAGGTGGAGGTAATGAAAACGTAGTTAGAAACGAAAAAGCTGGGTCTTATTTAGTAAAAGGAACATATCCTGTTTACGATGAAATTGAGCGAAGCATCATGGAGTATGGTCGCTACATCAACGATATTGATATTGCTGAAAACCGAAAAGTATGCATATTAGGAACTCGTATTTACGAAGTGCTCTTTAAACCTGGAGAAAATCCTATAGGTGTACAGGTAAAAGTAAATGGCATATACTTTACCGTTATAGGTGTTTCGCGGAAAACATCGAATGCAAGCATTGGCGGTAACCCCGAAGAAACAGTAATACTGCCTTTCACTACAATGCAGCAAGCTTTTAACCAAGGCAATATTATTCATTTCTTGGCAGCAACTGCGAAACCTGGAGTAAAAGTGAGGGTGATTCAAGACAAAATAGTGGAAACACTTAAAGAGATTCATCAAATTGCACCCGAAGATAAAGAGGCGGTATTTAATATGAACATTGAGGAGCAGTTTAACATGTTCAATAATTTAGGTATTGGTATTGCCATGCTCATTTGGATTGTAGGCCTCGGCACTCTCTTTGCTGGAGCTGTGGGTGTGAGCAACATTATGCTAGTAACAGTGCGCGAGCGCACCAAAGAAATAGGAATAAGAAGAGCATTGGGGGCAACTCCAACAAATATTATAGGACAAATATTGAGTGAGAGTATTGTGCTTACAGTATTGGCTGGTATTGGTGGCATTGTAGTAGGCGTTGGCTTGCTTGCTGCTGCTGGAATTGTGTTGAGCCAAGGTGATCAGTTTTTCAAAGACCCTCAAATTAGTTTTTATGTGGGCATGCTTGCTCTAGCAGTATTGGTTATTATTGGCACATTTGCTGGGTTCATTCCGGCACAAAGGGCTATGATGATTAAACCTATAGAAGCAATAAGCGAAGAATGATGAATTAAGAATTAAGATATCAAAATACAACAAACAAAGACATGAAAAAAGTATTGAAAATTGCAGCATTAGCATTGCTGGGCCTATTGGTAATATGGACTTTTGTATTCCTTTGGAAAAAGTCGAAACCACTAGTGAAAAACTACCGTGTGGAGCAAGCACAAAATGCAACTATTGAGAAGAAAACTGTAGCCACAGGCAAAGTGCAGCCTCGCAACGAAATTCTTATCAAACCTCAAATGTCGGGTATTATTTCTGAGCTTTACAAAGAAGCGGGCGATAAAGTGCAAGCGGGCGATGTGATTGCTAAAATAAAAGTTATCCCCGATATGGTTACTTTGAGTAGTGCGGAGTCGCGATTGACACGTGCCAACTTGATATTCGACCAAAGTAAAACAAATTTTCAGCGCGACAGCTTACTCTATAAAGGAGATGTAATATCGCGAGAAGAGTTTGAAAAGGTGAGACTGCAATTTCGCAATGACCGCGAAGAGCTGAAATCGGCTGCAGATAACTTGAGTTTAGTTAGAGATGGTTTAACAGCAAGTACAGCATCGTCTAGTAACACCCTCATTCGATCAACAGTGACAGGAACCATATTGGATGTACCCATTAAAGTGGGTAACTCAGTGATACAGTCAAACAACTTTAACGACGGAACCACCATTGCATCGGTTGCCGATATGAGCGACATGCTTTTTGTGGGGAAAATTGATGAAACAGAAGTAGGCAAAGTATCTGTAGGCATGCCCATGCAAATAACAATTGGTGCTATGCAGGACGAAACACTTACGGCAGAACTTGAGTATGTATCGCCCAAAGGTACTGAAGAGAGCGGCGCTATATTGTTTGAAATGAAAGCTGCCATGAAACTTTCGCCAGAAATATTTATTAGAGCGGGTTATAGTGCCAATGCAGAAATTATATTATACAAGAGAGAAAATGTACTGACCATTCCCGAAAGCAGTGTAGAGTTTAGTGGCGATACAGCATTTGTATATGTTGTGACCAACAAAGAACCCCAGGAATTTAAACGCACTCCAGTTAAAATTGGACTTTCGGATGGAATAAAGATTGAAGTAAAAGAAGGTTTGAAAGAGAACGACAATATTCGTGGCAATCAAATTATCGACAATAAGTAAACTACAATAGACCTATGAAGACTAGATATATCCTGTTCTTGATTGCTTTTAGCAGTTTGTTTGCCCTTTCAGCACAACAACAATATACTCTGCAAGAGTGCATTGAGATAGCCCTCGAAAACAACAGAAATATAAAGCAGCAAGAGTTAAACAAACAGCAAAAGGAAATTGCTTATAGTCAGGCACGTGCCGATTTGTTGCCCAACCTAAATGCTTCGGCTGGGCAGATCTTTGTTTTTGGTCGCTCTATTGGTTATGACAATGTATACCAAAACACCAACTCTTCACAAACATCATTCAATATTGGTAGTAATATTACTCTTTTTGATGGACTGAGAATGAAATACAACATAGATGCTCGAAAAGCTGAGATGTTTATTTCGGAAGCTGACTTACAGAAGATTCAAGATGATATTGTAATGAGCGTTTCCACTGCATTTATGCAAGTGTTGATGAACAAAGAGTTGCTCCAAATATCAAACGCGCAAATAGAGCTTACAGTAGCCAACCTTTTAAGATTGAACGAATTGGTGAACAGTGGCAAAGTGGCAAGAGGAGAGCTATATGAGATAGAAGCACAACAAGCCAAAGAGGAGTTCAACCAGATACAAGCTGACAACAACTTGAAAATATCGCTGTTGGATTTAGCGCAAATTATGGAAATTAAAGACTTTGAAAACTTCGACGTAGTAGTTCCCAACGACATCTTAGTAGACGAAGATATTCTACTTTCACCCTCTATTATTTATGAAGCTGCACTTATTGTAAGACCCGAAATAAGAGGTGCACAATATCGGGTAGAGAGTAGCGAAAAAGAAATAATGATAGCTAAATCGGCCTACTATCCATCGTTAAGTTTTGGAGCATCTATGGGAAGTGGCTATTACAATATGAATGCGCGAGAGAATGAATCGTTTGGCACACAATTGAAAAATAACCGAAGCACGTCGCTTGGCTTTAGTTTAAGCATTCCCATCTTCAACAGATTCCAAGTTAGAAATAGCGTAAAGAATGCTCAAATAGCCTTAGAGTATAGCCGTATAGAGGTAGACAAAACAAAAATTGCGTTGCGCAAAAAAATAGAACAAGCCTATTACAACGCCATAGGTGCAGAAAGCCGTTGGGAAGCCGCTCAGAAATCTGAAGTAGCCAGTAGAGAAGCTTATCGTTTTGCAGAACAGAAGTATGAAAACGGAAGAGGTACATCTTATGAATTGTCGCAAGCAAAAAGCAATTTAGCAAATGTATTATCCGATCAGGCGCAGGCTAAATATGAGTATGTGTTTAGATTGAAAATATTAGAATTGTTAAAGAACTAATATTCTGTAACCTTTCTATTCTTACATTAGTCCAACTGACTGAAAAGCTAATTAAAAAAATTATGATTATGAGAAATTTAAAGATTTTATTGTCATCACTTTTACTGGTTGTTATTGCTACATCGTGCACATATGCCCAAAAACAAACGATTACCAATAAAACCTACCCAATCAAATCTTTCACATCTGTGGAGTCTGATATTATTGGAAATATTACCTATACGCAATCAAACAATGTGAGTGTAAGAGCTGAAGGTGATAAAGAATTGATAGATAAGTTGAGAATATCTGAAAAGAATGATGTGTTGAAAATTGAATACACAGAAAAAATGAATACTAAAAATAAACAAAAACTATCCATTTATATTAGCTCACCTACTATCAGCGAGATAGATACAGAAGGTGTGGGCAATTGGGTAATGAAAGGAAAAGTAAAGACTAACAACTTGGCTATAGAGTTTGATGGAGTTGGCAATTTTGAAGCATTAGAATTGCAAAGTAATAATATAAAAGTTGACTACGAGGGCGTGGGTAACTTAACGCTTGGCGGAACTACTGATTTTGTAGAAATCAAATCGGAAGGTGTTGGTAGTATTAATAGTCAAGATCTTTTAGCAAAAAAAGCTGTCATAAGATCATCGGGGGTGGGCAGTGTGAAATGTTATGCTTCAGAAAGTGTAGACTTAATTAACAGTGGCGTGGGCAGTATAACCTATTATGGTAATCCTACAACTAAGAACATGAACAACTCAGGTATTGGAAAGATTAAAGCAGGCAAATAAAATAGATATAGGATTTAAACTTGTTTATATAATTTAGAAGGCTGTTTCAGAGTGATTTTGAGGCAGCTTTTTTGCGTGTAATAGTGATGAAGACTAAGGGATATATGTTTTTGACGGAGGCTAGGATTTAAAAAAAACTAAATAACAATACAGTAACGCAGGTATAAAACTCCAAATTTAAATAGCTTTGATGGTCCCTTCACTAACTTAAAAAACATTCAGAGTCGATATGAAATCTTCAGGAGGAATGCTGAAGAAAATGAATTATGTGGGATCACATGCAAAAGTATGTGTATGCTATGCAGAGTGTTTGACACTGATGTTACAGATGAACACCGAGAAAATAGACTTTTGACTTACGGATATTTCATATTCGGGGCTCCCCATTTATACACAGCTGCCGTAAATCTTCTCTTATCTAGAGTGATAATTACTCAAATATAAAAAGATATATTTTTGTTTCTAATTCTAAATAATTCTTTATTTAGAATATTCTGTTTTGACAATCCATACAATGTTCAAAATTAAAAAATTTCTATCACGTCGAAAATGTTTCAATTTGTTGAAACTCGCATCCACGCCCTACAAAATGATTTAAATGTCATTATTTCACTATTGTTGTCCTATCTTGGGGCATTTATGTCATAAAATCCTATTTCGCGCCATAAATTGCTTCTCCAATTTGTTGTTTTTTCAATTCCCCGTTAGATTTTCTCCATTCATGGCATATATTCGTAATATTCTGCCCATAAAGGTCCATTTTATTTGTTGAAACTCGGATCCACGGCCGTGGATTGAGTTTTCATGACATGATCGTCTGATTGTAGGGCGTGGATTTGATTTCCAACTTATTTATGGCGCATCTACGAGTGAATTGTAAAAAACAGCGCCATATTATTTACAAATTGAAACTTGCGTAATCGTAAAAATAATATGAGTGTCAGATAAAACTCCTCATAAGAGACAAAAACACAATTTTTCAAGTAGGTTCTAGGTTGGGATTGATTGAAAACTGTAAATGACCCATGGATTGAGCTCATTAAATAGTTACTTTATTAGCAGTCTTTAACTTGTTGTATGACCTAACTTTCACCTCCACTCTCCCTCCAAAATGCAATTTGAATCTCGCATAGAAAAAGTAGTATTTGCTAACAGCAGACAAAAGTCAAAAGATATATAATTTCACTGTTGATTCATTATATGCAACCCACCAAATTTCAAAACTAATACTCCATATGTATCTAAGCAAAATAGACGAACACTTTAATGAATAGCGAACCAATTATACAATGGGTGAGCTGTTCATTATATGATCTTTCATTAATTTTATAAATTTTATTTCTAGGATACTTCTACCACACAACAATTTCATCCAAAAACACCCAAGCACCACCCTTTACATTAATGGGCATTGCCTCAAAACGGATGTAGCGAGCATCAGTAGCACCTTGCCAACCGAAGGTTTCGAAGATTGTTCCTGGCTTTTCTCTAGAGATGGTGTTTTTTATACGAGTAACTTCTATGAAGGTTTGGTTGTCATCGGACAGAGATATTACTACCTCTTCGGGAAACCAAATTCTTGGACCAATGCTTTGCATGAATCTGCCATTTATCTGTTTCAAATCGGTCTTTTTGCCCATATCAATGATAACATCTACTCCAGTTGTTGAACCTTGCCAACGACCATCGCCATGTGCCAATCCGCCTTTGCGGCCATCGATTAGGGCATCCTCGCCACCAGCTGGATAGTAGGGATTGATGGGAATGTTGTAGGTTATACCTTTGCCAATGGCATGGTGATAATCAAAACGTCGGGTGATGGGTTGACCAATTGCCTGCCCATCTACAAATATTTGAGCTGTGATTTGTGAAGAATCAGTCACCGCAAATGGTTCTTTATAGAGATAGGACCCTACAGTAGGATTAGAATTATTTGTAGTATAACGAATTTCAGCGGGAGCTTTCTCTGTAGATAAGTCCACAATAATAGCTTTCTTCTCAGCATTCATATCGTGCGAAAAGGCTACTTCGTCAGATAGTGTAAAAGCATTATAACCTTTCTTTCTGATAACAGGGATGGAGTTGTTGGCACGCACTTTAAAGTTATCCCAATCTTTCTTTTCGGGCTGTGTCCATGCCACTTCAGAGAGGGCTAGGAGGCGTGGCCACACCATATGCTCTACATGGTCAGTAGTAGACACATATTCCGCCCACAAGTTGGCTTGCACACCCAATATTCTACTAGCTTCACTGTTTGTCAAGGTGTCGGGAACAGGGTTGTATGAATATACTTTTTCAAGAGGCAAAAATCCGCCAATGGCTTCGGGCTCTGTGTCGGGGTTGGCTTGATAAGAATCGAAATAACAAAACTCACCAGGAGTCATTATGGCTTGATGACCATTTTTGACAGCTTTGATGCCGCCCTCTTTCCCACGCCACGACATTACAGTGGCATCAGGTGCAAGTCCGCCCTCCAATATTTCGTCCCATCCTAGCAGTCGGCGACCTTGGCTATTGAGGTATTTCTCGATGCGTTTGATAAGGTAGCTTTGCAATTCGTTCTCGTCTTCTAGTCCTTCAGCTTTCATGCGAGCTTGACATTTGGAGCATTCTTTCCAATGTTCGCGACTAGCCTCGTCGCCTCCAATGTGGATATATTCTGAAGGAAAGATATCAATGACTTCGCTCAATACATTTTCAAGAAAAGAGAACGTCTCATCGTTGCCAATACAAAACTCGCTGCTAGTGTAAGGTTTGCCAGTACACGAAAGTTGTGGATAGACAGCCAAAACCTCTTCAGAGTGACCTGGCATCTCTATTTCGGGAATCACTGTGATATTCTTCTTTGCTGCATATTGCACCAGTTCGCGAGCTTCGTCTTGTGTGTAATAGCCACCATGTGCGCCTGCGCTACCCTCTTTCACGTATTTTCGAGGCGAAGTAGCCCACCACTCTTTCCATGTTTCGTGGGTGCGCCATGCGGCAATGTTGGTCAACTCTGGGTATTGCTTTATTTCTAACCTCCAACCAGGTCCATCGGTCAAGTGCCAATGAAAAGTGTTTAGTTTATAGTGGGCCATTAAATCGATTTGCTTTTTCACAAAATCGAGCGGGAAGAAATGACGTGAAACATCAAGCATAAACCCACGATAGGCAAATCGGGGTTGGTCTTCTATTTCGATATAGGGCAAAGCAGTTGCATCTTGCGAGTCAAACTCCAAAAGCTGACTCAATGTTTGCACTCCATAAAACAGACCACCAAAACTACCTGCTTTTATTGTTACTCCTTTATTATCTACTAAGAGTAAATAGCCTTCTTTGTTGGACGAGAATCCTTTGTCAATAATGAATTCTAGTTTTG
>JARICS010000071.1 GCA_029264035.1 Dysgonamonadaceae bacterium
TTATATTGCAGCTTTGGTTGCAGCTAAACGATTTAATCTTGCTGAAGAAAAACTACTTGAACTAACTCAATTTATTAAGTTATCTCGAGATGAAAATCTTAAGTTTGGATTTAATGAATGGATAAAAACACAAGATGGTAAACCAATGGGCCAGGATTGGCAAACCTGGAGCGCTTCTATGTATTTATATGCAGCCAAATGTGTGGAGGAAAAAAGGACTCCTTATTTTGAGGAATTGAGAGAGTTGTGATTAATATACTTAAAGGTCTCATATGATTTTAATATAAGATTATAATGAATTGCATTAATATTAAATTCAATTGAAGTGGATAAATTAGATAAAAAATATTGAGTTGCTTTTAGAGTATAGAAAAACTTTTCTAGGCTGATTACTCGCTGGAAAAAGATCCAATTAAATACTTACTATTTCTATATCTTAGATGTTAATGATAACTCGTTATTGTTTTTTAAGTTGTTTTTTATATTATGAGTCATAGAACACAATAAAGAATTTTGGATAATGTTCTTTTGAATCTCTATACCTGTAACCTTCTTAAATCTTGGCAGTAAGAATATTCACAAAATACGAAACAGAGTAGAAATACTAATCATGAAACAGAGTAGAAATACTAATCATATTGTGGTGCATAAAGAAGAGTCTCTTATTATGATAAATATATAATTATATTAAATTGAAATACCAATAAAGTTGATAAAATATTATTCTACTGCAATATTTTTATCTTAATTTGAAAACTTAAAAGGAATCATGTTTGTTATAAGTGTATGGTTATATGTGAGTTGTTAACATTGAGTGATGTTTATGTTAGAAAAGCATTTTCGAGTGAATACATAAATCATTACTAGTGTGAGTGATTTATGTATTCACTTTAAACTTATAAGAATAAAAAAAATAGGGTAATAATTTTAAAACTATCAAAAATGAAAAAAATTAACATCGGTATCACCGACCAAAACAGAGAAGCAATTGCTGATGTGTTAGCTAAAATACTGGCTGATGAATTTGTGTTATACTCCAAAACACTCAATGCACATTGGAATATTGAAGGGCCTGATTTTCACTCGGTACATTTGTATCTCGAAACGCTTTATAAACAACAACAACAGATTGTAGATACTGTTGCTGAAAAAATCCGTGCCATAGGACATTATGTTCCAGCGCAACTTGAAAAATACCTAGAGCTTACCCATCTAACCGAAAGTTCTCCAGAAAAAAATGATAGTCAAACTTATTTTGCCGAATTATTAGTGGATCACGAGAGTATCATTATTTTCTTGAGAGAAAACATAAAGCCTATTGCAGATAAATTCAAAGGTGAAGGCATAAGTGATTATATTACGGGATTGATGGAGCTTCATGAGAAAACAGCTTGGATGTTACGGTCTCATTTAAAGAAGTAAAGAGTTGAATAAGTATAAATAATCATTCTCATAATTATAAAAGAGATATGGATATAGCTCCCAATGACACTAATTTAATAAAAAAAGATACTTATAAAACTTGGCACGATAAGTATCATGCAACTTTGACTGTTGAAGGTCGTTTAGCTGACAAGGTAGCAAAAGGAATGGGTTCATGGAAGTTCATCATTTTCCAAACAGTACTAGTTGTTTTGTGGATGGTTTTGAATTTTGTTGGATTTATGTATCATTGGGATGTATATCCTTTCATATTGCTCAATCTTCTTTTCTCTACACAGGCTGCTTATGCAGCACCTATTATAATGATGTCACAAAATAGGCAAAACCTACGTGATAGGTTACAAGCAGAAGAAGATTACAAAACAAATAAAGATGCAAAACTAGAAATAGAAGAACTAGCATTATTATTAAAGTCGATTGAGGTTGATAAATTAGATAAAATCATAGAATTGCTTGTGGAGCAGAAAGAAAAATCTATGGATAATAACAATAAAATTTGATGAATGGATTTCTTGTAAAATTTATTACGGAAAACAAGCATAATATTATGAATGCAAAAAACAATTTCAATTTATCTGAAACAGCATAGAAAAAGATCAGAAAAAAAATTTACCTAATTATCCTCTTTATCCTGATAGGGAAGATATTTATAAAAACACAAAGGAGGAAACTAACATAACTCCAGAAGATATTTCTAAGAGAAAAACATCAAACAACACGAATTCTCAAAGAGAAAAAGAATTGGAAATTTACACAGAGTTAAGTGGCGATGACCTTGATGTTTTGGTTCAGAGCTTGATGACGATTGAGAGTTTATTGGTCGTGAAGACGAAGATAACAATTATTAAAGCTTGGGCGGTAACAACCATGATGATTTGGAAGAGGATATGGCAATGTGAATAAGTTACGAAAAGGATGAATAAATTTAAGTTGCTACGTTTAGGACAAATAATGCATCCCCAGCCGGGAAATCCTATGGAAGTTGAAGGTGTACTAAATCCAGCTGCTATACGTGGCTTAGATGGCAATCTCTACCTCTTTCCTAGACTTGTAGCAAGAAATAATTATTCGCGTATTGGCATTGCTAAAGTGCTATTTAATAGTGACGGTGATCCTATTGGTGTAGAAAGAATGGGTATTGCACTCGAACCTGAAACTAAATATGAACTTCGCTCTGATGGAAGCGGAGGATGTGAAGATGCTCGTATTACCTACTTTGAGCCTCTAAAACGTTACATAATGACTTATACAGCTCTTTCACCCAAAGGTCCACGCATAGCTTTAGCCATATCTCACGATCTATTTAATTGGAAACGACTTGGTCTTGCATCTTTTGAGTCATTTATGGGTATAGATTTTGCAAATGTAGATAACAAAGATGCTATTCTGTTTCCTGTTGCCATTCCCAATCATAATGGCAAAATGCAAATGGCTATTTTACATCGACCACTTTTTCAAGGAACCCGACCTGAAGAAGTATTTTATCAATCCAAATCAAGGGTTGTAGATATTGAACATGAAAGTATTTGGATCTCATATTGTCCTATTCCAGAGAATAACTCTGAATTAGACTGTCTTGGTATATTTAATTCTCATCATCGCCTTGCAACACCAATTTCCTCATGGGAGCGACTCAAAATAGGAGGGGGGACTCCTCCAATTTTCACTCGTTTTGGATGGCTGATATTTTATCACGGAGTTAGTATGATTGAGAATCATGAAAACACTAAAAATAAACTTCGTTATTCTGCGGGAGTAATGATTCTTTCTAAGGAACATCCACGACATATTCTTTTTAGATCTCTAGACCCTGTTTTAACTCCCGAATCAAAACAAGAACGCATTGGTACAATAGATAATGTTGTGTTTCCTACAGGTATTGATCAACGTAACGATCTTGATTTACCTGATAGATTCGATATTTATTATGGAATGGCTGACAGTAGCATTGGCGTAGCTCGTCTTGATTTGCCAGAAGTTTTACATAAAGAAGGAGGTGCTGATGCAACTGATGAAAAAGTGTAACTCTTTCAGTAGTTTTTTGAAAACATCGAACGTGAACACTATAGAATATTTATATATATAATGGACCTTTATGGACAAAAAAGCAAAAGTATTCCTCAAAAAGCCGTTATACATCTGATTGAAATATTGATTCTTTGGCTATCCTATTGGATTTTATTTCAAAATGGTGGAGCTTGGTTTGAAAAATATTTGCTTATACATAATGCATCAATTAATACCGAGAGGAGAATAATTATATTTTCATTTAATATTATCGTTTTCTTTCGACTTGCATTTCATCTGGAGAAGTTTTTCGTGGAATTGCCATTTGTGGAAGCGGAGTGGGTGCCTGTATTGCTGCCAACAAAGTTAAGAGTGTGAGAGCAGCTTTGATTCATGACTTTTTCTCTGCACATCAGGGAGTTGAGGATGATGACATGAATCTGATATGTCTGGGGGGACGTGTGACAGGATATGCTAGTGCAGAGGAGTTTGTTTTGGCTTTTTTAAATGCCGAGTTTATAGATGCCGAAAGACATATTCGACGATTGAGAGAAATTGAAAAACTAGAAATAGTGTAAATTAAAGTTTCTCTTCAACTTCTTCTTTTACAAAAAATAAATAAATCATAAAATACAACTAAAAATGAATCCATTAAATAAATTACGTAAACAAGGCCAAAGTATTTGGCTCGATTTGCTCAGTCGCGAAATCATGGATACGGGCAAATTAAAAAGTTTAATTGATAATGATGACTTGCGCGGACTTACTTCAAATCCATCAATTTTTGAAAAAGCCATTAGCGGAAGTTCTGATTACGATGATGATGTGGCTTATCTTTCAAAAAATGAGACTGATAATGCTGAAATCTTCTTCAATATGGCTATTGACGATATTCAGAGAGCAGCAGATCTATTCAAACCAGTTTATGAAAAAACTGATGGAAAAGATGGATTTGTAAGTTTGGAAGTGTCGCCTTACCTAGCAAATAATACAGACGCAACCATTGAACAAGTGCGTTATTTTTGGAAAAGAGTAGACCGGAAAAACGTAATGATTAAAATTCCTGGAACTAAACAAGGATTGCCTGCTATACGCGAATGCTTGAGAGAAGGTATTAACATTAATGTAACACTTCTTTTCGGTTTGCCTCGCTATCGGGAAATAATAGAAGCCTTTATGGGTGGACTCGAAGATAGGTTGAGAGAAGGCAATTCCATCAAAGATGTATCATCCGTAGCTAGTTTTTTTCTAAGCCGAATAGATGCAATGGTGGATCCAATGCTTAAAGAGAAAAATGCAGACAATCTTGTAGGTGAAATAGCTATTGCTTCTGCTAAAAAAGCTTATCAGATCTATTTGGAAATGATAGAAAGTGGTCGTTTTAAAAAATTGGAAGCAAATGGAGCTCAAAAGCAACGCTTGCTATGGGCAAGTACGAGTGCAAAAGACCCAGCTTTCAGCGATGTAAAGTATGTGGAAGCTTTAATTGGTGAAGACACTATCAATACCCTGCCTATGGAAACCATTGATGCTTTCCGAGACCACGGAGAAGTGGATGAAACACTTACCAAAGATATAGATCATGCTAATCAAGTAATGGATGATCTGGAAACGACAGGAATTGATATTGACAAAGTTACTCAAAAGCTTGAAGAGGAAGGGATTGAAAAATTTAATAAGTCTTTTGACAAGCTACTTCAAAGCATTCATGATCAGAAACAACAATAAATGTTGAAACAATGAGCAATATTGATTTTACGAAAACAGATTTCAAAGAATTTATTTTAGCTGAATCTGTTGAGTTGCCAGATATGCTGCCATGGGTAAAATCTTGGAAAAAACGAACTGATTTACCTGTGTTTGTTCTTAACAATGAAAATCGAGAGCTGAACGATTATCGGATTAAGACATTTTAGCTTCATGAAATATTCGACGGATTCTTTTCATCTTGTTATCTCGGTTTTAGAAAACCTGATCCACACATATATAAGAAAGCACTGGAAATAGTATAGGTCTCTGCCGACCAAAGCCTTTATTTTGATGACAGACTCATGTTGGTGAATGCAGCAAAAAAAATGAATATGAACGTCGTTCAACATCGTAAATTTGAAGAAACAAAAGGTATTCTCGAAAATTTACTACATAAATATCATAATCATGAATAAAGAAAATAAATATGTATTTGGAATGATCGGTCTCGGAACAATGGGGTCCAATCTTTTACAAAACATTTCCGATCATGGATACAGTTGTGCCGGATACGATAATGATTCTGAAAAAGTGGATGCGCTCAATAATTTAAACAGAGATGACATTCATGGTTTTTCAAATATAACTAGCTTTGCGAAAAGTTTGAAAACGCCGAAAACGGTAATGATGCTTGTACCTGCTGGTAAAATTGTAGATATCATAATAGAGGATTTAATAGTTGTTCTTGAGAAGGGAGATATCATTATCGACGGAGGAAATTCTCATTTTGTTGATACTGAACGTCGTTATAAATATTTAGAGGAAAAAGGTTTTCAATTCATTGGTATGGGTGTTTCGGGAGGAGAAGAAGGAGCACGAAAAGGCCCAAGTATGATGCCAGGTGGTAAAAGAGAGGCTTACGAAATTGTAGAACCTATTCTGAATAAAATTGCCTCACATGTAAATGGTGACCCAACTGTAGCATACATGGGAGAGCGTTCTGCAGGTCATTTTGTGAAAATGGTACACAACGGAATAGAATATGCTATCATGCAATTACTATCTGAAACGTATGATATTTTTAAAAACGGTTTCAATATGGACGATGAAGCGATTCACGATGTATTTGAAAAATGGAACAGTGATCGTCTTCAATCTTACCTAGTAGAAATTACACGCGATATTTTTGCATATAAAAACAGAGGTGCAGATCACATTTTGCTCGATGATATCAAAGATCAGGCAAGAGCCAAAGGTACCGGTAAATGGACTTCGCAAGCAGCTATGGATTTGGATCTCTCTGTGCCAATAATTGATGTTGCTGTGTCAATGCGTAACCTTTCAGAATATAAAGACCTGCGTACTAATGCATTTAATTTATACACTGATTTTAAATAATTTATACACTGATTTTAAAATATTGAAGCAAGATGAAAAAGCCACTGAATGTATTGATAACGTGGAGCAAGCCTTTTATTTTGCAATGATAGTTGCTTATGCACAAGGTATGCACTTACTTTACCGTGCCAATGATGAGTATGAATATAAACTTGAACTCGATTTAATTGCCAAAATATGGCGGGGTGGTTGCATTATTCGGTCAGCATTTTTGGAAGATATCTATGCAGCGTATAATGAAGACTCTAATTTGAAACACCTCTTTTTGAATGAGGATATTCTCAAGAAACTTACTGAAAATCTAACAGGAATTCGAAAAACTGTTTCATATGCTGCATTGAGTGGAATTGCCGCTCCTGCATTTTCAGTTGCTTTGGGTTATTTTGATAGTTTCCGGAGTGAGGAGATGCCCACCAATCTTATTCAGGCGCAACGTTATTATTTTGGTTCACATACTTATGAGTTTAAAGGTAAAGAAGGGACTTTTCATACTGAATGGAATGATATGGAATAATATCTAAAACTAAAATTATGGCAAATACATCATCTGTAGCAACTAAATCTACTATTTTTATTATTTTCGGTGGAACGGGAGATCTGACCAAGAGGAAAATTATTCCTGCCCTTTACAACCTTTTTTTGGACGGATGGATGCCTGAAAACTTTAAAATTATTGGTGCTTCATTGGACAATCTGAATGACGAAAATTATAAAACTAAATTAAAGTCATCCGTTGATGAATTTTCCCGTAAGGGAAAAACTAAAAAAGAAGAATGGAAAAAATTTGCTTCACATATAACCTTCCAAGAAGTAGATATTAATAATTCTTCTACCTTTAAGCCATTAAGTGTGATAATTGAACGGTATAAAAAAGAGTGGGAAGAGAAACCTTCCATAATTTACTATTGTGCTGTAGCTCCACAGTTCTTTGGAACTATTGCTGAAAATATATCTCAAAATAAACTCGATAATGATCCAGAAACAACCCGTATTATTGTAGAAAAACCTTTTGGAAGAGACCTCGAGTCAGCTAAAAAACTAAATAATACACTGCTCAGGATATTTAATGAAAATCAAATTTATCGCATCGATCATTATCTAGGCAAAGAAGTTGTTCAAAACATCATGGCTTTTAGATTTGCGAATGAAATAATTGAACCACTCTGGAATAGAAATCATGTGGAACATGTTCAGATTTCTGTGACTGAGCAAATTGGAATTGGCGATCGAGGTAAATACTTTGACCACGCTGGTGTTCTTCGCGATATGATTCAAAATCATCTGCTACAGTTAATCTGTATAATAGCCATGGAACCCCCCATATGCTTTGATGCAGATGAAGTACGCAACAAAAAAGTAGATGTGCTCAAGGCAATGCACAAAAGCATGTCTGAAGAAATTGATGCCATGTCAGTAAGGGGTCAGTATAGTTCTTGTCTGATTAAAGGAAAAGAAGTGTTGGGTTATCGTGAAGAAGAAAATGTAGATCCTGAATCGAATACAGAAACATTTGCTGCCCTCAAATTTTATGTAGATAATTGGCGCTGGCAAGGAGTACCGTTTTATTTACGAACTGGCAAACGATTGATTAAAACGGCTTCTATGATCACAATTCAATTTAAGGAAGTTCCACACAAGATTTTTATTTCTGAGAAGTCAGGTACTCCTAAGCAAAACCGATTGGTAATAAGTATACAACCAGATATGGCCATTCGTTTTCAATTGCAGAGCAAAATTCCAGGGCTTGAAATGGATTTAGATACCGTAGATATTTTGTTTGATTATTCAGAAAATAAAAAGGCTGATTCTCCCAAAGCATACGAAACTCTTTTGTTAGATGCAATTAACGGCGATCAAACTTTGTTTATGCGTGCTGATCAGGTAGAGGCTGCTTGGAAACTGATTATGCCTATTCTCGATTATTGGGAGAAGAATATAGGCTCTGATTTTCCTAATTATTCAGCTAATTCTTGGGGTCCTGACAAAGCTGAAGCTCTTATTGAAAAAGATGGCTTTCATTGGTTTAATCTTCCAGATAAAAATTTGAAAGAGTAACGATGTGATGCAATGATAGATCGAATAATAAAATTACAAAATGGTGCTGATGTGGGAAAAAAAATTGTAATATTCTTGCTATTACGTATATATGGCAGAGTCCTAATTCTATTTTAACTTTAATCCTAATTCTTATAATAGTTTATTTCGTGCATGTATATAATCTATGACTTTATTAGTTAAACCTTTTGTAGGCCTGAATTCAACAGAGTCTCCACCCCTCGTTTAAATAACTTATCCTGCAAGTCTAATAAGGACTCTTTATCATCTACTTGATTTAAAATTGAGTCTAACAAATCATCTATTTTCTGATTCTTCATAATTTAATTAATATAAGATTTATAAACTATGAATCCTAATACCTCAAGATAAACAATAAAAAGTCATTTTCTATACACAAAGTATTACACAGTCCCTAAGATTTTCTTTTCATTAGTTGTTTTTTCAATTTTAAGCAGATTCTTATAATTTCACGCCTTTTATATTCAATATTAATCCTAAAAATTACCGTTTAAGTCATTCAAAACATTTCTACGACCTTAGATTGCGTTTTCAACAGATGATCCTTCAAATTTAGGTCTACAGTTTGATTTCCAATTATAATACGGCACATTTTCAAGTAATTTTAAAAGATTAGCTCCCTATTATTTACAAATTGACACAAGTGCATAAACAAAGATAATCTGAGTATCATATAATACACATCTCGTTAGAGAAGAAAACTCAATTTCTTTTAATAGGCTTGAGGTTGAGTTTAATGGAGTATGTTTTGTCTTTATATTAGAAATTCTTTTAAGAAGCTGATATCCATAAATTCACCCTTCTTTTGATGATAAAAATTTATCTTTACTACCTATCTCCAACCTCCTCCAAGAGCTTGATACAAATCTACAATAGCCTGAAGCCGATTGTTTCTAGCTGCTACCATATCCAAATTTGAAGTAAGAGCGCGCTCTTGTGCAACAAGCACTTCTAGGTAATTTGCCAATCCATTGTCTAATAACTCCCGCGAATAGTCAGTAGCTAAATTAAATGCATCGTATTCACGTTCCTTGATTTCAATTTTTTGTGAAGCAGCTTCAATACTATACATTGCGTCAGACACTTCCTTACTGGCGACTAACAGAGCATACTTAAACTGTATTAATGATTGTTCTTGTTCTGCTTTAGAAACTTCATACTGTGTTCTGACTTTTCTATTATTGAAAACAGGTTGGGTCAGACCTCCAAATAAGCTTGAAAATAGTGAGTTTACATTGAATAGTTTATCAAGTTCTAAACTCTGAAATCCCCCACTTGCACTAAGCGTCAAAGAAGGATAAAAAGCACTGCGTGCTATATTGGTTATTTCAAAAGCACTAATGAGTGCATACTCAGCCGAAATAACATCGGGTCTGTTGCTTAACAATTCAGAAGGAACTCCAAGGTCGAAAGGAATATCAATATTTTGTTCTTGTAAAGTATTTCTCTTTATAGCCTTTGGATAGTATCCAATGAGAATTGATAAGGTGTTTTCAAGAAATCTGCTTTGAAGATTTAGATCAACTAATATTGCTTGTGCAGTATAAAGTTGAGCTTCTGTTTGTTTTACTCCAACCTCTGTAACATTGCCAGCATCTTTTAAAGCAATGGTCGTTTCCAGACCTTTCTCTCGAGTTTCAATCGTTTTTTCAGTTACCCTTATTTGCTCATCTAAAGTTAGAAGCTGATAGTAAGTAGAAGCTATATTTGCAATTAAGCGGCTTTTCACTGCTTGATGAGCTGCAACACTTTGCAAATACCGTGCATCTGATGCTCGCTTATTGCTTCGGATTTTCCCCCATATATCTACCTCCCAAGAAAGAGCTCCGCCTAATTCAAATTGGTTTATCGATGAAGCATTTAATCCCGCAGCACTGTTGGCTGATAACTCCTGATGAACAGCCGAAGAATTTAAATTTAAACTGGGAAGATATCCTGCTTTGCCTTGTCTTGCATAAGATTCTGCTACAGCTATCTTTTGTATTGCAATGCGTATGTCCATATTGTTGGATAAACCTTCATCAATATATTGCTGCAAAAAAGGATCTGTAAATAACTCCCTCCAGGAGATATTAGCCATGGAGAAACTATCCTGAGGTAATTTATCGGTTCGGAATTTTTCCGTTTCTACCATGTTGTCAGGTCTCACATATGTTTTAGCTACAAAACAAGATTGTAGTGATAAAACAGCAAAACCGATTAAAGCTACTTTTGATATACACGTATGTTTTCTTTTACTCTTCATGCTCTTCTTTATTTTCAAGTTCAATAACATCGGGAGTTTTGCTCATTTTATCTTGCAACCATTGGAAGAAGATGTAAATAATGGGGATGATGAATACTCCAAATATAGTCCCAATTAATAATCCTCCCACTGCTCCAGTTCCAATTGCATTGTTGCCACGGGCACCAATACCTGAAGAAAACACGAGTGGTGTTAATCCAATAATGAATGCAAAAGATGTCATTAAAATAGGTCTCAAACGTGTTTGAGCTCCTTCAAATGCCGCTTTCACTCGTGTGTATCCGGCGCGACGCCTTTGCAGCGCAAATTCTACAATAAGTATGGCATTTTTTGCCAAAAGACCTATTAACATAATCAGTGCAATTTGGAAGTAAACATTGTTTTCTAATCCTGAAAGCTTAGTAATAAAATAAGCGCCGAAAACACCAATAGGAACTGATAGAATTACCGCAAACGGAATCAAATAACTTTCGTATTGTGCAGCCAATATAAAGTATACAAAAAGAATAACCAGAATAAATATAAAGGTAGTCTGGCTTCCTGCCGATATTTCCTCACGCGTAAGACCAGAAAATTCAACGGAATAATTCTGTGGCAATGCATTTGCACTTACTTCTTGTACGGCTTTAATTGCATCTCCGGTAGAATATCCAGGAGCGGCAGCACCATTTACACTGGCAGCAGTAAAGAGATTGAATCTCTTGATAGACTGGGGTCCGTATACCCGTTTCAGGGTGATGAATTCAGTTATTGGAGCCATCTCATTTTGTGAATTTCGCACAAACATATGATTCAAACTCTCGGTAGTTGACCTGTCCTCAGGCAAAGCTTGTACAAAAACGCGGTATTGCTTACCGTACTTCGAGAAATCGGCAGCATAAATACTACCAATGTATCCCTGCAGAGTAGATAGAATGGCGCTTACTGTAATACCTGCCTCTTTTGTCTTTGCAATATCAACATCAATTTCATATTGCGGATAATTAGTATTGAAAGAAGACTGAGCAAATAAAATTTCAGGTCGTTTCATTAACTCCTGAAGATAATCGTTGGTAACTGTGCTAAGTTCATTAAAAGATCCTCCCTGACGATCAAGGACTTGTGCTTCAAAACCTGATGAGGCACCAAATCCTGGTACACTAGGCGGTTGGAAAAATAAAATCTGAGCATCAGGAATGGTTGCTGCAACCTTAAAGAGTTTTGCCGTAATTGACTCTACAGATAAACTATCTGCTTTTCTGTCCGACCAATTATCCAATTTTATAAAACTGATACCATAGTTGCTCCCAGATCCGCTAATTATGCTAAACCCATTTACCAAAGAGAAATCGCTGATACCTGCAATATCCTTCATTTTTTCGCCTAACTCTTGTGTTGCTGCAACTGTCCTGTCAAGCGATGCTCCCGGAGGTAATTCAACATTGGCAAAAATAAGTCCTCTATCTTCATCGGGTACAAAGCCTGTTGGAGTAGTCTCCGAAGTCCAAGCAATACCAACAAGACAAATCAAAAGAAATACAACAGTAATCCACTTATGCTGATATAAAAAACCAAGCGACTTGACATATTTTTTTGTGGTTACATCAAATGCTGTGTTGAATTTACTAAAGCAACGTCTAAGAATTTTTTTTTTCTTTACTTCTTCATCATGAGTTTTCAAAAATATAGCACACAATGCCGGACTGAGTGTGAGAGCATTTACTGCCGAAATAAAGATTGCCACTATGAGCGTTACCCCAAATTGTTCGTAGAAAACACCAGTAGGTCCTGTAATAAACGTTACTGGTATAAATACAGCTCCCATCACCAACGTGATAGAAATGATAGCGCCCGTTATTTCGTCCATGGCTGAATGAGTCGCTTTCCTGGCCGACTCGGCACCCTGTTCTAGTTTTGCGTGAACCGCTTCCACAACCACAATGGCATCATCCACAACAATTCCAATTGCCAGAACAAGAGCAAAAAGAGTTAGTAGATTAATTGAGTATCCAAATAAGTTGAGGAAAAAGAAAGTACCAATAATAGAAACGGGCACTGCAATTGCAGGTATAAGTGTAGACCTGAAATCTTGCAAGAAGATAAACACAACCAAGAAAACTAATAAAAAAGCTTCGCCAAGGGTTGTAAGTACTTTTGAAATAGAAGCATCTAGAAATTCATTGCTATCGAAATTTACAATATACTTTACACCAGTTGGAAAATCGGCACTTATTTCTTCCATTTTCTTATGAATGGTTCTAATAATTTCCTGTGCATTCGATCCAGCAGTTTGATAAACGGCTATACTCACACCGGGATATCCATTGGTATATGATACAGAACCGTAGTTTTGTGCATCCAATTCAATTTCGGCAACATCCTTAAGGGTAAGAAACTTACCACCTCGAAGAGCCTTAACTATAATATCCTCATATTGTTCAGCTTCTTTGTACCTTCCACTATACCTTAGAACATACTCAAATGATTGAGCATTGTTTTGACCCAATGCTCCCGCTGCAGCCTCCCGACTCTGCTCTCGAATAGCAGCAGTAATATCGCTAGGTTCTAGGTTGTAAGCCTCCAATTTTTCAGGCTTTAACCATATTCGCATAGCATAATCCTTGCTTCCAAAAACACTCACATCTCCAACTCCTTCAATTCTTTTAAGCTCGGGAAGTGCATTGATGTTCAAATAATTCTGTATGTAGGTAGCATCGTAATCTTCATTCTCCGAAAAAACGGTGAGAAACATCAAAGAGCTGGTTTGTTGTTTCTGAGTAATCACTCCTGATTGTATCACCTCCTGAGGTAGTAATGGATTTGCCCTTGCTACACGATTTTGAACGTTAACAGCAGCGATGTCTGCATCTACACCTTGGTCAAAGAAAACGGTGATGGTTGCTCTGCCATCGTTACTGGCACTGGAAGTAATATAAGCCATTCCCTCCACACCATTAATCTGATCTTCAATGGGAACAATTACACTCTCAAGAACGGTTGCAGCGTTTGCACCGGGAAAATTTGCACTTACTTGAACAGTAGGGGGCGCAATTTCAGGATATTGAGTAGTGGGCAATGAAGTGTATCCAAGAACTCCAAGAATTAATATTATAATGGAAACAACACTCGATAGAACGGGTCGGTCTATAAATTTTTTGATCATGGAATTTTTTATTTAAATACTTTTTTTAATCCTTTGGCTACGCTGTCAAATTCCATTGGTTGAGGAATAATGGGTGCTTGATCTCTGAGTTTTGAGACACCCTGTGCAACTATTTTATCACCCGGCTTGAGTTCTTCTCCCACTACAATAATATTATCTACTCTATCAACTATCTCAATAGAAGTAGAAACAACCATCGTATCTCCAACTACTTTATAAACATAAGTTATTCCTTGTCGCTCCAAAGTCGACATTGCTGGAACTATCGTGGCATCGACATATACAGTAGGAATTTCTATTAATCCACTATATCCGCTAGAGAGTAAAAATGCTGGATTGTCAAAAATTGCTCTGAAAGAAACAGTTCCTGTTGAAGCGTTTACCTGAGAATTGATAGTCTCTATTGTTCCTTCCTGATCATAAAGTTTGCCATTAGCAAGTCGCAAGCGTACTTTTGGTAGGTTTTTTATTTTCTCACTTCGCGTTGTGCCTTTCGTATTTTGGATAAAATCTAAATATCTTTTCTCGTTCATTGAAAAGAAAGCATATATCTTATCAATGTCAGCAACTGTAGTTAATGGAATCTGAGATGTAGGACTTATGAGTGCACCCTCTCTGAAAGGAATTGCACCCACATAGCCGTCAACAGGACTTTTAATAATTGCATATCCAATATTTGCGGCAATGGAATTATACCCACTTTTTGCTTGTGCCAATTTAGCTTTTGCTGTTTCTAACTGCACATTGCTAATTATATTTTTATCTACTAAAGGAATCAATTTATCAACTTCTACTTGTGCCGCATTTACATTGGCTTGCGCTGCTGCTGCATCCTCGCTTAGAGATTGCGTTTCCAAAGTAAATAGAGTTTGACCTTTTCTTACCTTTTGGCCTTCATCTACTAATACACGGGTTATAAACCCAGAAGCTTTGGCCCTGACTTCACTATTAATGATTCCCTCAAGACTTGTAGGGTATGTCACATATGCGGTCACAGTTTCGGATGGAAGGGTAATCACCGGATAGGGCATAGCTTGTTGTTGTTGTTGTTGTTGTCCGTAAGGCGATTGATCGTTATTCTTTCCACCACAAGCGGTTAGAAGAAGCACAGTACCCACAAGAGCGGGAATTATAGTTTTTATATTAATCATTTGAGTATGTAATCGTTTGGGGTGGATTTATTATTTACGAATGTTTTTATTTACAACAATAACTTGTTCTAAATAGTTCAGGAGCACCGAATGGAATTATTTACCATTTTATATGTCGATATCTTACTGGTACTAATCTACAAATTCGACTTTAAAAACAATTATTCATATCCGCATTTATGTGATTTGCGATTTTATGATCGAACTACATTATTGTAGGATACTTATATATTTTATAATTTTCCTAAACCCTTTGTAGCTTGACTATTTTCAGAGTGACTACATAGTTTTTTTAAGAAATATATAAATTAAATTTATTTCAACAGGGTGGGTTGCGTAGCAAAGAACATTAAGGTATAACAGTTTCATTAGCGCTTCACACGGGTTACAAATCCGAACCCGCAAGAGCAAGGTCGATATTTACTCTTACCCTGAGGTGGTTCAAATATGAATAGCCCCGCATGAAATGCGGGGTCTATGATGCATTGGGAAATAGAATCCAAAAGGGTTTCAATCGAACGTTTATCAGAACATTGGTGCTTATACATTAATTCCATCACCATAATAATTGAACCCTCTTCGGGGTTCTCTGTTCTTATCTCATTGCTTCCACGGATTTACATCCGTGGCTTTCATGTTAAACCACTTCGTGGTTGAGGTTCACTTAAGTCGATTTTCAATCCATCGTTCTGATCCAAGAACACACCATTACCAGATGATAAATGCTAACACAAACAAACACCTTTCCATTTATTTGACAATCATACTAAAAATGCATATCTTTCTTTTATTATGAATCAATTGTTTATGTAGGGTTTATTTGGTCTTTTATTTTTAGCTAAAAGTAAGTTTACATCACCGCAGAATCTTAAAGAAAAAGCTATTCCGCTTAAAACGGATGCAAGTTTGGATAGTCTCATCTTAACGGCTGCCGAAAAAGAACTAGTATTATTGGGCGAGGCCAATCATGGAACTCGCGAATACTACTTGTGGCGAGACAAAATAAGTAGAAGACTGATAGCAGAACACAGCTTTAGCTTTATTGCGGTAGAAGGCGATTTTGCTTCTTTATATCATCTCAATATATCATCTCAATAACTATGTGAAAAATAGGGAGGGTGCGGCAAGCTCTGCAAAAGATGTTTTGATGAAGCTGCATTGATGGCCCACTTGGATGTGGTCTAACGAAGAGGTTGTAGCATTGGCCGAATGGCTTCTTCTAACCCGAGACAATGAAGACCAATTGCATCAACATTATAATCTTAATGGAAATTGGACTGATGAGTCAATTGATTGTAAGCGATACGAATGAATGGGTTGTTGTAAGTAAAAAAATAAAATTTCAAATTTAGATTGTTTTCAACAAGTACTAATTTATTGAACTACGCATATAATAACGATGATGTTTTTATATGCGTAGTTTTTTTATGAATGGAAAAATCGATATTGTGAAATATTTGAGCCTTAAACATCACCCAATTCATCTACTGTTTAATTGGCTTGACCTAACATTATAATCAAACAGTATTACGAATCACAAATAAAGTATTACTTTTGCATAGTAAGTTTTCACTTTTTAAGGTTTCCTGATAATTATAAATATGATGAAAAAACTACCATTTGTGTTTTATTTGCTATTTGCATTACTACTTATTTCCTGTGTAGGTAATGATAAAAAAGATGGTAAAGGAAAAGAAAAAGAGAGTTTGATTTTAGCAATTGGTGGCGAGCCTGATAATGGTTTTGACCCCACAACTGGTTGGGGACAATATGCATCACCACTTTTTCAGAGTACATTGTTGAAATATGACAAAGATTTTAATATTGAAAATGATGCCGCTATCGATTATACAATAAGTGATGACGGTCTGAAATGGACTGTAACATTGCGCGACAACATCAAGTTTTCCGATGGAAACCCCCTCACTGCCTACGATGTGGTTTTCACCTTTGAAACCGCTAAAAATAGCGCATCGGTAGTTGATCTTACTAATCTAAAAGAGGTGAAAGGTATTGATAGTCATACGATTCAATTCACCTTATACACACGCAACTCCACTTTCATTCATTACCTCACAAGCTTGGGCATCGTGCCAGAACATGCTTATGATGCAACATACAATGAAAACCCATTGGGTTCGGGCCCTTATCAGATGGTGCAGTGGGACAAAGGGCAACAGCTCATACTTACAGCCAATCCCCATTACTATGGAAAGAAGCCTTTTTTCAAGAAGTTGATATTTTTATTTCTATCGCAAGATGCCGCTTTTGCTGCAGCTAAGGCTGGTCAAGTAGATATTGCATCGGTAACTGCCTCATTGGCTGACGAACAAGTAAAGGGTATGAAGTTGGTTGCTTTGAAAAGTGTGGACAATCGTGGTGTAGTGCTTCCTTTTATGCCAGAAGAAGGGAAGTCAATTAACGGTCGACCAATTGGGAATGCAGTTACTTCTGATATAGCCATTCGCAAAGCCATGAATATTGGTGTAGACCGTCAAGCTTTGGTCGATGGAGTTTTGAAAGGTTATGGAACACCAGCCTATTCCATAGCTGACCATTTGCCTTGGTGGAATTCCGAAACTGAGATTGAAAATGATGGCGATATAGTGAAAGCCAAAGAGATATTAGAGAACGCAGGTTGGAAAGAGAACAACGACGGCATTCGTGAAAAGGGTGGTATAAAAGCACAATTTACTTTGCACTATCCCTCCAACGACCACATCCGACAATCATTATCTATTGCCTTTGTCGATATGATGATACCATTGGGCATCAAGATAGAGGTGAAAGGGAAAAACTGGAATGGGATAGAAAAAGAGTTACATAGAAGTGCCACGCTTTTTGGCTTGGGAAGCCATGATCCGCTTGAATTATACAATGCCTTTAGTAGTAAAGTGCGTGGTAACGGTCTGAATAATCCAAACTATTATGCTAATGATGTGGTGGATGCTTATTTCGAAAAAGCCTTAAGTGCTACATCTCAAAACGAAGCCAATGAATATTGGAAACAGGCACAGTGGGATGGGGAAACGGGATTTTCAAACAAGGGTGACGCACCGTGGGTTTGGTTGGTCAATATAGATCATCTTTTTCTTATGCGCGAAAACTTAGTTATAGGCGAACAAAAAGTACAGCCCCACGAGCATAGTTGGCCCATTACAGATTTTATTGAAAACTGGCATTGGGAAAAACAAAATACCAATAGCAACTAACAATAGATGATTAAATTTATTCTGAAAAAGATTGGAAAATTGGGAGGGTTGCTGTTAGCTATAAGTCTGCTGTCTTTTATACTAATAAGTTATTCGCCTGTCGATCCGATTCAATCTTACATAGGTGCAGAGGTTTCGAGGATAACCCCAGAGCAGCGAGCAAACATAGAAAAGTATTGGGGATTGCACAAATCCAAACCAGAGCAGTTCTTTTTGTGGGCAAAGACTGTGGTTCAAGGTAATTTAGGAGAATCATTGATATATCGCAAACCAGTTGCAGAGATTATAAGCAATCGTTTCTTTGCCTCTATCACACTTATGGGTCTTGCATGGTTGTTTTCAGGCCTCTTTGGTTTTCTGCTCGGTGTTTTAGCTGGTATGAATGAGGGATCAATTCTCGATCGCATCATCAAAGGTTATTGTTTTGTACTGGCTTCCACCCCCGCTTTTTGGTTGGGGTTGTTGCTTTTAATGTTTTTCGCCGCTTATTTAGGCTGGTTTCCAGTAGGGTTGGCTTCACCTGCTGGCAGTTTAGCTGGAGAGGTAAGCTTGGCTGATAAAATAAGCCATCTGTTTTTGCCAGTCCTCACTTTGAGTATTGTTGGGGTGGCTAATATTGCATTGCATACACGAGAGAAATTAATTGAAGTGCTCAACAGTGAATATATTCGGTTTGCTAAGGCTAAAGGTGAAAAGGGTGTGAGTCTATTATGGCGTCACGGATTGCGCAATATTTCACTGCCCGCCATCTCATTGCATTTTGCTTCATTTGGCGAACTCTTTGGTGGTGCAGTCTTGACTGAACAGGTGTTTTCTTACCCTGGCTTGGGACAAGCTGTTGTAAAAGCTGGGTTGGGCGGAGACGTGCCCCTTCTTTTAGGAATCACTCTGTTTAGTGTTATATTTATCTTCGTCGGTAACTTTTTGGCAGATTTACTATATGTAGTGATAGATCCACGGATGAAAATAAAACAATCTGTATGACAGAACTAATAGTAAGATATTTGCCATTGAAACGTTTCAGACAAAGGAATCGACGAAAGCAAGCGTTGGTAATGTCTGCTATCGCAGTTGTTCTGTTGCTAATACTTATTGGGAGTGGATTCTTTATTAGTGCAGACAGATTGACGGTTAATTTTGACGTTGCCAATAGTGCTCCTTCCCTGAAGTATCCCTTTGGCACAGATTGGTTGGGTCGCAATATGTTTGTTCGCACCATTAAAGGCTTGGCTCTGAGCTTTTGGGTGGGTTTGTTAGCTGCATTCATCAGTGTTGTCATTGCATTGATTCTAAGCTTATTGTTGCTTTTGAATAAAACAATGGATACGCTCGTAACTGGGCTTATTGATCTCTTTCTCGGTCTGCCACATATTATTGCTCTTATCTTAATTTCGTTTATGTTTGGAGGTGGATTAAATGGAGTTATCATTGCTGTAGCATTGACTCACTGGCCGCTATTAGCGCGGTTATTACGAGCCGAGATTATGCAAATAAAGAACACCGAATACATCACCGTTTCACGCAATATGGGCAAATCATGGACTTGGATTGCACGACATCATGTTTTACCCCATTTAGTTCCCCAATTAGCTATTGGCTTTATCTTAATGTTTCCACATGCCATTTTGCACGAAGCCAGTATTACATTTTTAGGGTTTGGCTTGTCATCAGAACAACCCGCTATTGGCATTATTTTGTCCGAGGCTATGGGTTATCTCTCCTCTGGAATGTGGTGGCTGGCAGTATTCCCCGGATTAATGCTGTTATTGATGGTGGCAGTATTTGATAGTTTAGGTCGTAATTTGCGTAAAGTATTAGACCCATTTAAAGGACAACAAAGTTGAGTTTTGCTATGATAAATAAATCACATCCTGATACAAAAGAAGTCATGCCACTATTGGAGGTGAAACAACTTTCGCTTTCATTCCCTCAATATAAAGAAGGGTTTGAAGAGTCTTATATTCAAGTGATTAGAGATTTCGAATTGACTATTCATTCTGGTGAAATAGTGGCCGTTGTGGGTTCAAGTGGTTCAGGAAAAAGTCTATTGGCCGACTCAATATTGGGAATCTTGCCTGACAATGCGCAAACAAATGGAACCATTTTATTTGAAGGTGCACCATTGACTCCTAAATTGCAAGATGAACTCCGCGGAAAGGCAATATCGCTCATTCCACAATCGGTGAAGGCATTAGACCCGCTTATGAAAACGGGTAAACAAGTACAAAGCGTTATCCGTGACAAAAAGAACAGAAAAAGAATACAAGAGGAGACCTTTCTTAAATTAAACTTACCACCCAATACGGGTGATAAGTATCCGTTTGAACTCTCTGGTGGAATGGCAAGAAGGGTTTTGATAGCAACAGCAATGCTAAGCGGAGCGAAACTGATAATTGCAGATGAGCCCACTCCTGGCCTTGACGAACAAGCCTGGGAAGAGACGCTTATCAATATAAAACAACTAAGCGAGACCAATGGGGGTGTCATGTTTATTACCCACGACATACATGCAGCTCTTAAAATTGCAGATAAAATAGCTGTCTTCTACGCAGGAGAAACGATTGAAATTGCCAATAAAGAGGACTTTTCAGGACAAGGTGATAAATTGAGACACCCCTATACAAAAGCTTTGTGGCTTGCTTTGCCCGAAAATGATTTTAAAGCATTAAAAGGAAATCAACCCGACTCGGAGGAGGTTTTCACAGGCTGTGTATTCGCCCCAAGATGCCCAATAGCTACAGAGTATTGCAGATCCAACAAACCGAAATCGGCAGTGATAAATAAAGGAATAACACGTTGTTTTTATGCTTAAAGCCAACAATATTAGTTTTAGTTACAGTCCTAATCAATGCTTATTCGATGCGATTGAACTCAGTATTCAACCTGGAGAGGTGGTTGGCCTATACGGGCAAAGTGGCGTTGGCAAATCTACATTTGCAAAGATCATTGCTGGTTACTTGAAACCCGACAAAGGGTCAATCAGTGTGGATGGGAAACTGCATCCACAAAAAGGACGAAACCCTGTACAATTAATTGGGCAACATCCCGAAAAAGCTATTAATCCCTACTGGCAGATGAAACAAGTGTTAGAAGAGTCAGGGGAGTATAGCGATGCGTTTTTAGAAAAACTGGGTATTAGTAAAGAGTGGATGCACCGTTTCCCTTCTCAACTTTCTGGAGGTGAACTGCAACGTTTTTGTCTTGCAAGAGCCATTGCACCAGAGACAAAATACTTGATAGCTGACGAAATGACCACTATGCTCGATGCCATTACACAAGCTCAGATTTGGCAATCTGTCTTGCAGCTTGTTGAACAACGACAACTTGGGGTGCTCGTTATTAGTCACGAATTGCCTTTATTGAATCAAATCTGTACTCGTATTCTTAACTTTGAGCAACTCGCTGGGAAAGTTTAAGGTTTTTAATATCATAACATAAATCAGTTGAAACTCCTGTCCACTGTCGTGGATTAGTCTTTTATGCCATGAAAATGAATCCACACCAGTAGAAAAGTTGTGAATTGCATAATTGGATCTTTTATGCGAAAATATGAGAGAAATATGCCGAAGAAAAAAGAAAAATCAATCAAAAAGTAATATTTCAATTGATGTACGGTGAATTCTAAATCGGGAATTGAATTTTTAAGACATGAATGGACTATATTAGATCAAAAAAGGAACAGTAATGTGTTTTCAAACATTTCCCGCGTGGTGAATGAGATTTCCAACAGTTCTAAACATTTTGTAGGTAACCTCCTTGTAGTTTCACTTACCATTCATAATTTAACATTACTGAATTAAGTTTTATCTTTAGCAAAAAAATGTTTACATTTGCCCAGTATTACGAAGCGTGTAAAAAATAATACTCATTTAAGTACACAATCTCAATTTACAATTGTATGAATACGAAGTTTACATCCATTCTGTTTTTTCTATTTAGCCTTATTTTTATTTCTTCAATTCGAGCCCACGAAACTGGCGAGATCAAAGGTCGTGTTGTTTCTGATATAGGCACTGTAATGAACGATGTAAATATATCGGTAATAGGAACCGATAAAGGAACCTATTCCAACTCAAATGGATTTTATTCCATTACAGATGTTTCTGCTGGAGAGTTTGTTTTGGAAGCTTCGGCTATGGGCTACGATACAGCAACTAAAAGAATAAAAGTGCAGGCCTCAAAAACCATAGTTGTAGATATCATTCTTTATCAAACACCTTTAGAGTTGAGTGAAATTGTAATAAAAGGTGATGGTTTCAGAAAACGCAATAGATCGGAGACTGTTACCACGGTGCTCCTTAGTACTATAAAAGAGCTTCACCTTACAAGTCCTCTCGATATTTTAAATCTTGTGCCTGGAGTTGAGATTGGTGCATATCATCAGGGTGGGGTAGCCGATGCTTTTTCGCTGCGCGGTTTTAGCGGAGCTGGTCATGAGGGACAGGCAGCTATAGAAGTTGATGGTGTTTCGCTAAACGAGGGTGAAGGCAATCATGATGGCTATGCAGATATGAATCTTATTATACCCTTAAACATAAGTAAAGTTGATGTGTATAAAGGTCCCTCTTCAGCTCTATTTGGACGTTTTGGAACGGCTGGAACATTAGCTTTTGCAACCCGAAAAGGTGGCGAATATCAAGACCTCAGTATTAAAGGGGGTTCTTTTGAAACTGTGGATGCTCAAATAGCACTCGGAAAGCCTTTTAAAGTGGCCAAAAAAGCATTGAAAACAAATTTTGCTGCACAATTGTACAAGACTGATGGCTATAAGGAGAACTCGGAGTTTTTCAAAGGAAATTTGAATGGCCGATTAGCTTACGAACTGACAGATAATACTGATATTGCTCTAAATCTCAAGGCCTATAGTGGCAAATGGGATGCTACAGGATATATTCCTACAGAACAACTCTTGGACAAAGACCAGCGAAACAACCAAGCTGTAAATGCAGAGAATGATGGAGGGAGCAAAAACTTTGCTTCAGAACGAGTTGATATCAATCATAGTTTTAGCAAAAACCTGCGACTTTTAGTTTTTGGATATGCAGTGCAACAAAACTCGCAACGCTACATGAAATTCGGTTATAAACCAGGTGGGCAGACTGAAAGTTATGTAAGCCGTAATCTATATGGAACAGGTGCTAATTTGAATGGGAAAAACAGCATTGGTTCTGTTGAGGTGAATTGGTTAGGAGGATTTGAGATCTTTAGCGAACTTACAGATGCAAGAAAATGGGACACAAGCAACAGAGTTAAACAAGGCTTAAATGAAGATCGTAGTTACGATCTACAATCTTATTCATTTTTTGGACAAGCAGAATTAGATATTAATCCTTATTTTAGACCAACTATTGGTCTTCGTTTCGACACTTATGATGGTAATTTAGAGTTGCACGACCCCAATAACCCCAGTGTAAACAAGCCGCTAAACAATTTGTCGCATTTCAGCCCAAAGGTTGGTTTCCGTTCTACATTGTTTGATGGATTTGATTTTAAAGCCAATGTTTCTAATGGATTTTCATTGCCAGACGGGGCTATTCGTTATAATAGAGATGCTGATGTTGATCCATCAGAAGTTTGGCAATACGAGGCTGGTATAGAATATAACTACAAGAGTCTTCTAAACTTCAATCTAACAGGTTTTATCTTGAACACATCCAAAGAGGTGAGTGAAACTGTTCCAGGTTCTGGTGTA
>JARICS010000105.1 GCA_029264035.1 Dysgonamonadaceae bacterium
AAAAGATGGCAAAGAACTGACCTATTATATATACAACAATTGTAGTCATCAAGAGGCCTACAAAGAGACAGGTGCGCAGGGCGTGAGCTACACTACGGGTGTTCCAGCCACTATTGGCGCACGCATGTTTATGCAAGGTCTGTGGAGCAAACCAGGCGTTTATAACGTGGAGCAATTCAACCCCGATCCCTTTATGGAGCAACTGAACAAACAAGGATTGCCATGGCACGAGTTGTTTAATATAGACTTAGAATTGTAATTGAAGAATAATAAAAACAAGCCTTGCAGTGTTTACTGCAAGGTTTTTTTATATTTTTGTAGCGGAGAGAAGAATTAAGAGTTAAGAATTGAAAGTTAAAAGTTAAGTGCTTTCTGGCGCTGATTGTAGATTATGCAGATATTGCAGAGTGTACTTTCGCTAGCACAAGTCTCTGACTTTTGCTGACACTATTGTAATAAAAGCACAGGTCAGGAGATCTGCGCCATCAAAGAAGTTTCGGAGATAAACAGCAAACAGCATTTTCATAAATAATAAAGATGAAACCAAAGAGCTTAGTAAACATAGACGACTACAGTAGAGACGATATATTGCGCATAATTGAAACCGCCTCTAAGTTTAAGAAACACCCCGACCGCTCGCTCTTGAAGGGCTTGGTGTGTGGCACGCTGTTTTTTGAACCTTCCACACGCACACGTTTGAGTTTCGAAACAGCAATCAATCGATTGGAAGGTAGGATAATTGGATTTTCGGATACTGCTACAAGCAGTGCTACTAAGGGCGAATCGCTGAAAGATACCATTATGATGGTGAGTAACTACACTGATATCATCATTATGCGTCATCATTTGGAAGGGTCGGCCAGATATGCATCGGAAGTATCGCCCGTGCCTATCATTAACGCTGGCGATGGATCTAACCAACATCCCACGCAAACGATGTTGGACATATTCAGTATTCACGAAACGCAACAGACGCTTGAGAACCTTACCATAACTATTGTGGGCGACTTGAAGTATGGACGGGCAGTGCACTCATTGATAGAGGGGTTGTCACATTTCAACCCAACGTTCAACTTTGTTGCACCCGAGGAGATGAAGATTCCCGACAAGCACAAGCTCTATTGTGATAAGAAGTCTATTAAGTACCAAGAGTTTGCTGATTTTTCACCCGAATCTATCAATAGTGCCGATATACTTTATATGACTCGTGTGCAAAAAGAACGCTTTACAGACTTGATGGAATATGAGAAGGTGAAAAATGTGTACACCCTGAGGAATGAGATGTTGAAGGATTCTAAACCCAATCTGAAAGTGTTGCATCCATTGCCGCGTGTGAAAGAGATAGATCAAGATGTGGACAATAACCCCAAGGCTTACTATTTTGAGCAAGCTCGCAATGGTATTTACACCCGACAAGCGGTGATATGCGATTTGCTGAATATAGATGTGGATTGAAAGTTAAGAATTAAGAGTTTAAAAGCGCTTGTGTAAATATTGCAAATTCTATTTGCAGGGCAGTTGTAGGGAACTAAGTGTCGTCCCTTGAGTAAAGAAAATGAATGTGTTTTTTAAATAGACAACAAAAAACAGAGAAAGATATGGGCAAAGAATTACAAGTAGCAGCATTGGAAAGCGGTACGGCCATAGACCACATACCATCTGACCAACTTTTTAAGGTGGTGAAGCTATTGAGACTGCACGAATTAGAAAACAGCATTACCATTGGCAATAATTTCGACAGCAAGAAAATGGGCACAAAGGGTATTATTAAAATATCGGGAAAGTTTTTTGAAGAAGACGAGATAAATCGCATTGCCTTGGTAGCTCCTAAAGTGAAACTCAACATCATCAAAAACTACGAAGTAGTTGAGAAAAGAAGGGTCACGTTACCCGATTTTCTAATAGGTATTGTGAAATGCAACAATCCAAAATGCATAACCAACAACGAGCCCATGCCTACAAGGTTTGACGTGGTGGACAAAGACAGGGTGTTATTACAATGTCACTACTGCGAGATTAAAATAAACAAAGAAGACATTATATTAAGCAAAAGTAAATGAAACAAGACTGGAAACCAGGTACAATGATATACCCCTTACCAACAGTAATGGTAAGCTGTGGAACTACTCCCGAGGAGTATAATATAACAACAGTGAATTATGTTGGAACACTGTGTGGCAATCCGCCTCTGTGTTATATTTCGCTAAAACCCGAAAGCCATTCGTATGATATCATCAAACGTAACATGGAGTTTGTGATAAACTTAACAAGCAAAGATTTGGCAAAATGGGCAGATTGGTGTGGCATAAGATCGGGCAAGCACAACAATAAATTTGAAGCCACAAAGCTTACGCCTGGAAAATCAAATGTCATCAATACTCCCATTATTGAAGAGTCGCCTCTATCATTGGAGTGCAGGGTGAAAGAAATTGTAGAGTTGGGTTCTCATCATATGTTCATTGCTGAGGTAGTGAATGTGCAGGCTGACAATAGATTCTTTGACGTGACGACAGGTCAGTTTGAAATGGACAAGGCCAATCTTATTGCTTTTGCACATGGCAACTATTATGAATTGACCAACCATGTTGGTAAATTTGGCTGGAGCGTAGAGAAGAAGCGTCCAAACACCAGCAAGACTGGAAAGAAGCGCAGTCCAAAGAAGTAATCCTTTCTCACTCACTCCATATATCTATAATACTAAGTAAATGTTACTAAATATACCCCATAACTTCCCTGCCTTAAAACTGCTTGCTAAAGAGCAGTTCTCTATTTCGGATCTTATTTTAACAAAGAAGGAAGCAAAACCTCACCTTAAAGTGGCTGTGCTTAACTTAATGCCTCTTAAGATTGATACCGAAGCAGATATGATTCGCATCATGAGTAATAGCCCACTATACATTTACTTAGATTTTATTTACTTGGAGAGTCACACACCAAAAAACACTCCAATGGAACACATACAAGAGTTTTACAAGTCTTTTTCTGCAATAAAAAACGACAAATACGATGGTTTTATCGTTACAGGAGCGCCAGTTGAATTATTCCCTTTTGAGGAAGTAGGTTATTGGAAAGAACTTGAAGCTGTTTTTAATTGGGCACGCAAAAGTGTGACATCGACGCTATATATTTGCTGGGGAGCACAGGCAGCTCTTCATCATTTTCATGGAGTCCCAAAATATGAGTTAGAGAAGAAGTTATTTGGAGTATATCCGCATACCGTAATAGACTCTTCCTTTCCATTGTTTCGAGGGTTCGATGATGTGTTTTATGTACCCCATAGTCGTCACACCACAATACTTAAAAAAGACATATTAAAACACCCTGAGCTTACAATTTTCTCCGAAACAGAAGAGGCAGGTATCTACTTAATTGCAGATACTTCTCGAAAAGAGTTCTACATAACAGGCCATTCTGAATATGCACCTATGGCCCTCCATAAAGAATATACAAGAGACATGCAAAAGGGACTGAATACAGTAGATGTTCCTTACAATTACTATCCAAACAATGATTTGAATAAAAAGCCATTGGTTCTATGGCGTAGCCATTCTAGCTTGCTATTTACTAATTGGCTACATTATTTTTGTTACTGTTCAACAAAGGAATAACCCGTACGCTGCGATATAATCGGCCTGCCCTGTGAAATATGTTCATGTGATTTTCACGGGGTGAATGTTGCGAAGCAGAAGAGGTGAATGTTAAACACACCGATTCCTGTGCAGAGTCGTAGGGCAAAATCCAACCTTATAGAGGTTATATATTTATAGCCCATCTGTGAATATGCGCATAAGACCACATTGTGGTAGCATCTTAGCATTGTACAGCTTGCGGGCCGATTTCCTAATCGGAGTGTTGCCTGGAAAATGAAATAAACAGGAATAGTTTCGCTATGCGACACACGCTTTGCAAAAGGGCACGAGCAACAAAACAACCCTCATGTTTTTTAACACTCAATAAATTTCATATCTTTGTAAACTATTTGTTTTTATAGCAAGATGGAAAAATATAATACGTATGAAAATGAGCAATAAGAGATTGAACATCTCTTATTGAATGATTGTTTTACACGAATTCCTTTGAGTATAAAACTAATAACACACCTCGTATGGCAAAAGCATCTTTTTCACAGCCCGACATGATGGACAAGTTTAAATCGGTAGACGCAACAGCGTTTAAAAAACTCATAACTGAATACAAAGTTCAATTGCTAGATGTGCGTACTCCTCTTGAGTATCAGCTTCGCAATATTGAAGGAGCAATGCTTATAGATTTTTACGCCAGCGATTTTGAGAAGCAAATAGATGCTCAATTGGATGTTTCTATTCCAGTAGCAATATATTGCCGAAGCGGAGTGAGAAGTGTGGATGCAGGAATACTGCTTGTTGAAAAAGGTTTTACAGTATATAATTTAAGAGATGGCATTATTTCTTGGAAATAAAACCAACTCCCATTTATTTTTTAATTTTAATATGAACGAAAAAGAACAGATTGAGCAAATAACTCATTCAACCAATCTCATCAGAAATTGGTCAATGGAATTCCTTGCCAACCTAGGAATTAGTGATCAGTTTATCAAGTACATCAACTTACTCTTTCTAATAGCGGTAGTTGTTATATTGGTATATGTACTACAAGTGGTGACGCGTAAGATTTTATCAGCAATTTTGGAGAGAACATCAAAAATGAAAAGATTGTCTTTTCTGCAATATGCTATAAACAGAAAACTTCCGCATTATATAGCCATGATTGTTCCTTTTAGTTTGATAAAAGGATCTATTCCTACCATCTTTTTTGACTTCCCTAAAACAATGGTGTTTTTTAATAAATTGGCCGATGCTTATCTTGTGTTTTATGTGTTGTGGTTGCTGTCAGCAGTTCTAAACACATTTGCTGATATGCTGTCGCAGAAAGATTCATTGAAAGACAAACCTCTAAAAAGCTATTTTCAAGTAGTCAAAATATTTCTATATGCTGTTGGTATTATCATACTTATATCGATATTAATAAGCGAAAACCCATCGGTTCTTCTTGGAGGTTTGGGTGCCGCTTCAGCCATATTGATGTTGGTGTTTAAAGACACCATTATGGGATTTGTAGCAAGCATTCAATTATCTGCTAATGATATGGTGCGAATTGGTGATTGGATTACGATGGGCAAATTTAGCGCAGATGGTGATGTAATTGAAATAAACCTTACCACAGTGAAGATTCGCAACTTCGATAAAACTATATCTTATATACCTCCCTACTCTTTAGTTTCAGAATCTTTTCAGAACTGGCGAGGGATGCAAGAAACAGGTGGTAGACGCATCAAGAGATCTGTACACATAAAACAATCTTCTATCAGATTTATTGATGAGAAAGAGTTAGAACATTTTAAACGTATACAAGGCATTTCGGAATACATAGATGAGCGATATGCTGAAATAAAGAAATTCAACGAGGATACTGGAGCCGACAAAACTTTAGCAGTGAACGGCAGAAACCTCACAAATATGGGGCTGTTTAGATCTTATGTGAATGGATACCTACGAAGTCATCCCGAGATAAAACAAGATATGATGATAATGGTGCGACAGTTAGATCCTACTTCAAAAGGAGTGCCTTTGGAGTTGTACATGTTTGCTGATACAGTAGTGTGGGCAAAATATGAGGGTATTGTTGCCGATATTTTTGATCATACTCTTGCAGCTATGAAGTATTTCGATTTAGAGATATTTGAAGATGTAGCTAACCCAATTGGTTTTCAGCAATTACCTGCTCGTGTGCAATTGGAATCTGTTGATAGACCAAGCGAAGAGTAGTATTTGATTAATAATTATGAGTTAAGAGTTAAATGCGTAGTGGTTCTCATACTCACAAAAAATATAGATGTTGCTACTTATTTCAAGGAGACGTCCTATACGGTGTCTCTTTTAGAATATATTGACTTGTCTCTCACACACTCATTATCAATTAACAATTGGGCTATTAACATTTAATTTTCCCATTCCCTTTCGTATTTTTCTTTTAAGTTGTATATTTGACTCTTATTTACAATGAAATAGCATAAATGATGTACAAAATTGAAATTTGCACTAACTCGGTTGAGAGTTGCCTACAAGCGCAAAAAGGCGGAGCCTATAGAGTAGAACTTTGCGCTGGCATTCCAGAAGGTGGAACTACACCTTCGTATGGCGAAACTGCCGTAGCACGTAAGTTGCTAAATATAAAATTAAATATAATCATTCGACCTCGTGGTGGCGATTTTCTATACTCTGACGTGGAGCATGAAGTGATGCTAAACGATATAATGATGGCAAAAAAACTGGGAGTAGATGGCGTAGTTATTGGTTGCCTCACAGCCGATGGTAAAATAGATATGGTGCGTAACAAAGAATTGATAGACGCAGCAGAAGGCATGAGTGTAACTTTTCACCGTGCATTTGATATGTGTAAAGATCCTTTCGAAAGCTTAGAACAAATTATTACGTTGGGTTGCGACACATTACTCACATCAGGTCAAAGACCTACAGCTATAGAAGGTGTGTCGCTATTGAGCGAATTGGTGGCCAAAGCTGATGGACGCATTGAGATTATGCCGGGTAGTGGTGTGAATGAAGAAAATATTGCTAAACTTGCAAAAGAGACCAAGGCTACAGTGTTTCACTTCTCGGCACGCGAACCCATAGATAGCAAAATGAAATACCGCAATCCAAACTTGAAAATGGGTGGAACGGTCGTTTCTATTGATGAATTTATACAAAATGTGACTGATGCTGATAAAGTACAACGTACTATTGACAAATTAAAGTAAGAACACCTTTAAAAAAATCAGTTCAAGAAAATAGAATTTTTATACAAAATATTATTCAAACAATTTTGAAAATCTTTATGAGAAAAATTAATAAATTATTAATGTCTGTTCTATTTGCTGGGGCCTTGATGGCATGTGGCAAAACAACAACAGGCGAAGCCAATTATCAGATAATTCCACTTCCTCAAGAAATAAGCAATGTGGAAGGACAACCATTTATGTTGACCTCTGCCACAAAAGTTGTTTATCCTGAAGGAAATGAAATGATGAAACGCAATGCTGAGTTTTTGTCGGAATACCTGCATATATCAATGGGTATAGTTCTTGAAGCTACTTCTACAGCAACCGATGACAAACAGATTGAGCTGGCTCTTGGTTTGGAAAACGATAACAAAGAAGCGTATCGTTTAGAGGTAACAGAAAACAAAGTTATCATAACCGGCGCAACTGAAGCAGGTGTGTTTTATGGTATTCAGACATTGCGCAAAGCAGTTCCTCTTGGAGATGCAATAGCCTCTTTAGCTGCTGTAACTATCAACGATGCACCTCGTTTTGGATACAGAGGTGTGATGCTTGATGTGGCGCGTCACTACCAACCCGTTGCATTTGTAAAGAAATTTATCGACCTTCTTGCTATGCACAACATCAATCGTTTCCATTGGCACTTGACCGAAGATCAGGGTTGGAGAATAGAGATCAAACAATATCCTAAACTTACCGAACTAGGATCGATGCGAAAAGAGACTGTTATTGGTAATAATTCACCTGAATATGATGGCAAACCTCACGGAGGATTCTATACACAAGAAGAGATAAGAGAGATTGTAGCTTATGCTCAAGAGCGTTACGTTACAACTATTCCTGAGATTGACCTACCGGGTCATATGATGGCAGCGCTTACAGGTTATCCAGAATTTGGTTGTACAGGCGGCCCATATGAGGTGGCTACTTCTTGGGGAGTTTTTGACGAAGTGCTTTGTGCAGGAAATGAAGGAACTTATACTTTCTTAGAAAATATTTTGACCGAAGTGATGGAAATGTTCCCTGCGGAATACATTCATATTGGAGGTGACGAAGTTCCAAAAGTACGATGGGAAGAGTGTCCTAAATGTCAGGCTAAGATTAAAGAATTGGGTATAAAAGGTGATGACAAGCACACCAAAGAACACTATCTACAAAGCTACTTGACTGCTCGTATTGAGAGATTTTTGAACGATAATGGCCGTCGCATCATTGGATGGGACGAAATATTGGAAGGCGAACTTGCTCCTAACGCTACAGTGATGTCGTGGCAAGGAATGGGTGGCGGTATTCAAGCGGCTCAAATGGGTCACGATGTGATAATGACTCCCAATACATATGTTTATTTTGATTATTATCAGACAGCTAATACAGAAGATGAACCAACAGCAATTGGTGGTTTCTTACCTTTAGAAAAAGTATATAGCTTTGAACCTGCACCCGAAAGCCTGACTCCTGAACAGAGAGGTCATATATTGGGAGCTCAAGCCAACCTTTGGACAGAGTATATACCCACGCCAGAACAAGCAGAATATATGCTTCTGCCACGTATGGCGGCTTTGAGTGAAGTAGCATGGTCACAACCTGAAAAGAAGGACTATTATAATTTTTTGACAAGACTTCCTCAACTTACAGATCTTTACAGCAAAGCAGGCTATAACTTCGCTACGCATGTATATGATGTGCAAGCCAAACTTGAGCCAAACTTCCAAACAAATGCATTGGATGTAGAATTCAGTACACTTGCAGACTCCCCTATTTATTACACGTTAGATGGAAGTGAGCCCACAAAATCTTCAAACGAATATGTAGGTAAATTTACTGTAAAAGAGGATGCTAAAATTAAAGCAGCTGCTTTTGCAAACGGTAAGTTGAGCAGCAAGATTTTTTCTGAAGAGATAAAGATGTCTAAGTCTTCTTACAAGCCTATTACAATGTTGTCTACAGCTGCAAGAGGCTACTCCTTCAATGGAGCACCCTTATTGGTTGACGGACTATATGGAAGCAGCAATTACAAGACTGGTCGTTGGATTGGTTTCCAGGGTGCAGATTTGGTAGTGGTGATAGACATGTTACAGCCAACTGAAATAACCGAAGTGAAATTCAACACGAATGTAGTAACTGGTGATTGGATTTTTGATGCAGAAGAAGTCATTGTAGAAACCTCAAACGACAACGAGACTTTTGAAACTATTGTATCTGAAAAAGGACTCAATGTGAAAGAAGAGCATTGGCAAGATGTAGTGAATCATGAGTTTACTTTTGATGCTACTACAGCTCGTTATTTTAAAGTAACCATCAAGTCGTTGAGCGAAATGCCAGAATGGCATTCAGGAAAAGGACGTGGTGCTTATGTGTTTGTTGACGAAATTTCGTTGAACTAAACAGAATAGAGCCACAGAGCGCAATATAGAATATAGAATTTAAGAAGAGGTTGTTTCCATTTAATTGTGAAACAGCCTCTTTTTATTATGTAGCAAACCCTGCTCGCGCCGATTGTAATCGGTGTGCCCTCTGAAATCTCACTCTATTTCACTGGAGTGTGCGAAAACCCAAGCGAAAAACTAAATCAACCGCTACTGGCTTTTTGCATATGATATCTAATAAGTTGAGTTTCTAAGATATGACACATTAGAGCGTCCAATTGAGTAATAGCTTCACTTTGCTAGCAAAGCGCAACTATTAGTTGGGAATCAATAGCACATGAGCTAATTTAAGTATATATATCAAATGTTAACGCGTCCATTGCTTAACTTTGTGTTTTAAAATAAAAAAAGCATGAAAAAAAATTTACTCATTCTCCTCATGGGAGCAATGTCAGTGGGTCTCTCATTCGGTACGAATGATGTAGAGCTTTTGACAAAAAAGCAAGATTCTATACTTGTGCCTGTAGCACATTCGGCAGGCAAAAGATTAACAAAAGGCACATGGTTGTTAGGTGGAACTTTATCAGCAAAGTCTAACAGTCTTTCAGATATAGATTTACTGGTGCTTGATGTTGAAGGTTTTGATCAACGTGCATTTAATGTGCGAGTAGAAGGGTCCTATTTCTATAAAGAAAATGTGAGTGTTGGTCTAGGACTTCAGTATGGAGAAAACAAAGTTGACTTAGTAGCTAATCTTCTTGACAACTCTTACACGCGAAACATTCGCAACTTCAGCAGAAGTTATGGAGCTTTAGGGTTTATCAAAAATCATATTCCCATTTCGTCTAACAATGTTTTCTATGTAACCAACCAAACCGAGTTGTATTATGGATACAAAAGTGGCCCATCGGAAACATATATTGGTGAGATTCTGGAACGCAATTATGCAGTGAAGCATAGCATGGGAGTGAGTATAAGACCAGGCATTCTTGTATTCCTGACAGATGACTTTGCTTTTGATTTGAATATGGGTATTCTTGGATTTTCTCATTCAAAAGAAGATGTAAGCTATGAGTATCCTGAAAACAATCCTCCATCGGAGAGCAATCGCAAAAAAGATTCTACTAATAAATCAACAGACCTAAACCTTAAGTTCGACCTTTTGAAAATAGGTTTTGGTTTCTCATATTATTTCTAAAAACGGACAATGATGAATAAAAAAACAATAGGTTTCCTATTCCTAATAGGGTTGATAATAGCAAGCTGTTCTACGAGAGACTATTTTGGAGAGCGCACTGAGAAAGAGATTCTCATTTTTCAACTAGAAGGTCAGGCTGGTTCTACACTTATAAAAGGTGACACCATTTTCGTGAAAGTATCGGGCGATATCTTAATGACTAACCTTAGTGCGACTAGCATAAAAATTTCTGACTATGCAAAAGTTACACCTGCAGTTGGTGAAAAACAAGATTTCACACAACCAGTAGCATACACAGTAATAGCTGAAGATGGTAGTTCGAGAGTTTATTACGTAGTAGTAGAGAGTGGAGGTTCAAGCAAACCACAAATTCCTAATAGCAATTTCGATTTGTGGTACACTGCAATCCACTCTAATTACGACTATGAAGAAATTGGTAAAAACGAAGAAGACAAAACGTGGGGAACTGGCAATCAGGGTGCAATAATTGCGCTGAGTGGTGATAAATCTAAATTACCCTCACAACCACATGTAATAGGAACAGATAACTTTGCAGCTGAATTAACAACTGCAAACATGGGCTTTTTTGGTTCAATTGCGGGAAAAGGAATTGCTGCTGGAAATATATTTACTGGTAGATTTGATATTGGAAATACAGTCAACGCTCGTCCAGTATTTGGAATTCCTTATACACAAATGCCTAAAGCATTTCAGGTGGATTATAAATACGCTCCCTCTAAAGGATTGTTAGATGGTAAACGCAAACCTGTTGAAGGTGATGATGCTATGGACATGTACCTAATTCTTGAAAAAAGAGATGGTGAGAAAGTGAAGCGTTTGGGTGTTGGATGGTATAGAAGTTTTGATAATCAAACTGAGTGGGAAACCAAAGTGATAGATATTGAATATGCACGCAACGGACAAGCACCACAGGGAGTGAAAGAGTATGCAAAGCATGTATTGAAATATGGTCATGATGGAGATACATCTGCAACCGACCCAAGCAACATGCCTGAAGTTACATGGGGAGATGCTGCAACGGAAAGACCAACACATATAATTGTGGTATTTACATCAAGCTATTTGGGTGACTATTTTATTGGTGCACCGGGTAGTAAACTGATAGTTGATAATTTTAAGTTGATATACTAAATATAGACTATCAATAATAAGAAAGACTTTGGATCACATGCACAAGTATGTGTATGCTATGCAGAGAGTTTGACACTGGTGTTACAGATGAACTACCAAGAGATAGTTTTTGACTTAAGGATACTTCATCTTCGGTGCTCCCTATTTATACATAACTGCCTCACATCCTATTATCTAAAGTGATAATTACTCAAATACAAAAAGATATTTTTGTTTCTAATTCTAAATAATTCTTTATTTTGCATGTTCTGTTTTCACAATTCACACAATGTTAAAATTTAAAGCATTTCTATCATGGGGAAAATGTTTCAATTTGTTGAAACTCGCATCCACGCCCTACAAAATGATCTAAATGTCATTATTTCCCTATTGTTGCCCTATTTTGGGACATTTATGTCATAAAATCCTATTCCGCGCCATAGATTGCTTCATTAATTTGTTGTTTTTTCAATTCTCGGCTACATTTTCTCCATTTATGGCATATATTCGTAATATTCTGCCCATTAAGGTCCATTATATTTGTTGAAACTAGAATCCACGGCCGTGGATTCGAGTTTCATGACATGATCGTCCGATTGTAGGCCTAAGATTTGATTTCCAACTTTTTTATGGCACATCTACGAGTGAATTGCAAAAAATAGCACCCTATTATTTACAAATTGAAACTTGCGTAATCGTAAAAATAATATGAGTGTCAGATAATACTTCTAGTTAGAGTCAAAAAACACAATTTTAAAAGTAGATTCTAGCTTGGGTTTGATTATAAACTGTAATTGTCCCATGGATTGTGATCAGTAAACAGTTGCTTTATTAGTAGCCTTTAACATCTTGTTTGTTCTAATTTTCACCTCCACACTCCCTCCAAATTGCAATTTGAATCTCGCATAGAAAATGTAATATTTACCAACGGCAGACAAAAGTCAAACCTCTAACCAGCAAGAAAACTAAACATAAACAGATACTTTTGCAGTTGAGCCAAGACTTTATAATCTACAACGATAATTGAGAAAGAGGGTGACCAGTAAATAACTGGACACCCTCTTTTTCTTTTAATAATTTAAAATGTAGTCTTTAATAACCAGGATTCTGGTCAAGGTTTTCATTTGCATCTAAAGCTCTTTGAGGAATTGGGAAAATTAAACATTTTTCAGGAGTTTGACCTTTCCATCCTGGTATTGGTTTAAGAAAAGTTCCAAATCTTATCATATCCTGTCGTGTATAGCCTTCCCATGCCAATTCAAATCTACGTTCTTTATAAATATCATCTAAAGTAACCGCGCTAAATAATTTTGAAGGATCATCAAAGCCTCTTTTTCTTACTTCATTTACCAAACGTGTGGCTTCTGCATTCTCTTTTCCCATACGAACAAGAGCTTCGGCTTTCATTAAATAAACATCTGCTAAACGGAAAATAGCGAAATCATTTTCCATATCACCATTCAATCCGTTTTCGAACTCCCATTTATTGCAACGGGCACCTGCTTCTTGTTCTACCTGCCCCCATCCATCTTCAACGTTATATTTCAATTCTATATCAGCTGTGTGTATCAATGGACGACCGTGAGCTGTTATTAATACTTTTCCTGTACTAGGATCTTTCATTTCACCTAAAAGAAAGGATCCATTTAGACGCTTATCAGTTGGATCAAAAGCTTTAACATAATCTGGCATTGCACTTAGTCCGTTCCATGTGCCCACTTTCAAGTTGAGAGCAATGGGATCTAAATAATGCAAAGTACGTTTGTGAATATGATTTCCAGCGTCACTTGTACTAAAAATACAAGGGAAAATTATTTCCATTGAGTTTTGGTTTTGAACTGCAAAACTAGCTTTCCAATCAGGTTCTAAAATATAAGGCAAAGCAATTACTTCATTACAAGCATTAACTGTTTCTTGCCATTTAGCTCCATCAGTTGGATTCCAAACTTCAGCATTTAAATACATTTTTGCAAGGAGTGTATAAACGAAACCTTTTGTCACTTTACCATAGCTAGAAGAAGTTACATCGTCGCGAACTAAATCTTTAATATCATTCAATTCATCTATTACAAATTTATATACATCTTTTCGGAGTGTAGTTGAAGGTAAAGAAGTATCTGTAAAATCGGTAACTAATGGAACATTGCCATAACAGTCTATAAGCATATAATACCAAAACGCTCTTACACCACGAATTTCAGCTAATATTTGCTCTTTGTTTGTGATTGTTTCATTAACATCAATCATCGTGTAAATTTTATTACATAAAGTAATACGTTCCATAGTACCGTTATAAGCACGCACTAAACCCGTATTAGGTGTCCAAGTATGCAAACGCATCTCTTTAAATTGTCCACCATCCCACCAGTCACCACCTTTACGAGTAGGTGTAATGGCCATATCTGATGAACACTCAGCCATTAAAGAATAATCGCCTGGGAAAACAAGTTTTAAAGTTCGGTAAATTGGAGCAATCAGCGAGTTAATTTCATTCGTAGTCTGTCCAAATTCATCTACCGGAAGCTTATCATAAACATTTTCATCCAAATTGGTACATCCTTGATAAATAGGGAAAATAAATAGTACCAAGGAGAGCAGTATTAAAGTTTTTATCTTTTTCATTTTATTGTATTTTTGAGTTCGGTTAATTAAAATGAGAGATTAATCCCGATTGAAAAAGTACGTGATTTAGGGTAATATTCACGTCCTTCTACGCCTGGATCAAGACCAGACATTTCTACCTCTGGATCTAAACCAGTATAGTTAGTTATAGTAAATAAGTTTTGGCCTGTAACGTAAAGTCTTAGATTACTAATACCCATGTAATTTTTAGTGTCGAAATTATAAGCAATACTTGCATTATCAAGTCTCAAAAATGATCCTTTTTCGATGTAATAGCTACAATACTTAGGATTATCTTTTAATCCAATTGTCAATGCATCGTTTAACACGTTTGCACCTGGTAACCATTGTGTTGTAGCATATGACATTTTTGAGAAGTTAAGCAAATCATTTCCATATACACCACGGAAAAAGAAATTAAGTTCCCAGTTCTTGTAAGTGACGATATTAGCAAAACCATAAGTAAAATCGGGCTGTGCAGAACCAATATAGGTTCTATCTTCTTCGGTCAAACCCTCTTTGCCATCAACCATATCGTCCATAATATACATACCATCAGCATCTATACCAAGACAACGCCATCCATAAAAAGTTCCAACTTCTCTGCCCTCTTCAACAATGTGAGTTGTATTTTGAGATCCACCTCTAATCCATGCATCACCTGTTTTAATTGAACTAGTAGAAAACTCTTCGCCAGACAATTTTGTTATTTTATTTTTATTATGAGCAAAGTTTAAAGATGCATTCCATCTAAAGTCTCTTGAACGAATAATATCACCGCTTATAAGCAACTCAACACCTTTGTTGGACATGCTACCTACGTTGGCAACCATTTCGGGATATAAATAAGGTGGAACTGGAACAGAGTAAGTATATAGTAAATCGTTTGTCTTTTTATTGTAAAACTCAATAGTACCATTCAATCTACCATTCCAAAAGCTATAGTCTAAACCTATATTCAACATTGATGTTTCCTCCCACTTTAAGTTTGGATTGGCATTTTGTGCTATTTGGTAAGCTTTATACCATTTTCCATTGTCGTAGTATTGACCTGAAGCACCATATAACTCTAAAGACTTGTAGGGGTCTAATCCATCTTGATTACCCGAAACACCATAACCAGCTCTAATTTTTAGATCATCAACTTTATTACCTAAAAAGCTCATAAATGCCTCGTCTCCAATATGCCATGCTCCAGAAACTGATGGGAATGTTCCCCAACGATGGTTAGCTCCAAACTTGGATGATCCATCATGACGTAGCGAAACTGTTGCAACATATTTATCTTTTAGACTGTAATTGACCCTTCCAAAGAATGAGATTAGCTTATACATATTTTTGCCCGACCAAACATCTCCTGCACGCAGATTTTCTCCCGCACCAATATTATTAGATTCGAAAAAGTTGGTTACGAATTGACGATTTTGTGCTCCCGAATTTTGATAGTAATTATCTTCATAGGAGTAACCACCTAATGCAGTAAGCGCACTGGATGCAAATTCTTTTCGATAATTCAATGTAAATTCCAACATTTTCTTATCTGATGTCCAACTTTCACGTCTAGCATAACCTAAATCATTACGTCCTCGTTCTGTATTTGAATCGTAATATTGATTTCTATCAGAATTAGAACGTTCTTTCAAAAGATTTATTCCTGCATCAAATCCTTCAAAAATATTATATGAAGCTTTAAGGTTTCCATAATAGTTGCTAGTTTTATAATCGTTACTATTAAACTCAATGTTTCTAACTGGATTACCTTGGTCATATTCTTGTGTATCATACCAAGTTCCGTCATCTCTTTTAATTGGCGCAACTGGCAGCATGTTATAAGCTAAAATAAAGTTTCGAGTATCAGTAGGACTATAGTCACGTTGGGTAAGAACTCCTGTCAAAGAGATGTCAAGCCTATCATTAAGTGCCTTCTGAATAAAATTCATTCTTAGATTATAACGTTGCATACTATTGTCTTTCACAACTCCTTCTTGATCCATGTATGATAGCGATGCACGATAATTATTGTTTACTCCTGCACCAGAAAAAGAGACGTTATGATTGTGAGTAATACCTGTACGCATAATTTCTCCAAACCAATCTGTATTCCCACCTAGATCTAACCCCTCGGTGTTAATATTATTGCTTGATGTATAATTTCTCCACTGTTGAGCATTGAGTACGTTAGGAGTATTAGTTACATTATCAACAGCTATATAGCCCTCATATTCAATCCTGTTTCCTGCAGTAGTTCCTTTTTTTGTAGTAATTAGGATGACACCACTTGCTGAACGCGAACCATAAATAGCGGCTGAAGCAGCATCTTTCAATACACTTATAGACTCAATATCCTGAGGAGCTACAGAATTTAAATTCATTCCTGGAACACCATCAATAACAATAAATGGTTGACTACTACCAGTTAATGAAGAAGTTCCGCGTAAGCGAATTGTTTGTTCTTTTGAGATATCTCCACTACCTTGGGTTATCGTCAATCCTGCTACTTTTCCTTTCAATAAATCAATCCCTGTGTTAGTAACCCCTTTGTTGAAATTTCTCTCTGAAACATTTGTTATTGAGCCGGATATTTCACGTTTGTATTGTGTTCCATAGCCTACAACAATTAATTCATCTAAGCTTTTTGTGTCTTCAACTAATATCACATCTATTGTACTTTTATTGCCTACTAACACTCTTTGTGTTTCATAGCCAATATAAGAAAAAACTAATTGTGATTGGGGTGAAGAAACCTGTAAAGAATAGTTACCTGACACATCCGTTACAGTTCCATTATTAGTATTCTCTTCAAGTACATTCACTCCAATTAATGATTGACCTTGAATATCCGATATAGAACCTCTGACATTCATGGTCTGTCCGAGTATACTCATCGTAGAAATAAAAGCAAACATAAGGAAGAGTGCTTTTAAATAAACAAAATTCTTTTCATGTTTCATAATACTTAATTTAGTTTATTATTAGAATTATGTATAAATAAATAATGTGACAGTGCAAATATAGTAAAAATATTGAATCTACAGTTAATATATATAAGTTTTTTCGCTCTATAATTAAAGTATATATACACCATTTATTTCCCAACAATACACTAAACTCGTACATAATTTTGATGCTTTTTAAGCATCTTACTAAATTATAATCCTTACTCCGTAAAAAAGAAAACAAAAACAATTTTTCACGTCATGTCAAACTGCACTTTTGTCAGTCATACTATATTTTACACTCTTTTTTGGAAAGATATAGTTATAAATCACTTTTGGCACAGAATTCGCTATGTAAATTATAGAAAACTAATCGCTATTCGCACTATCGAGTAGAATAGCAATAAAATATTTAATTATTAACTATTTTAATTTATAGAAAAATGAATAT
>JARICS010000052.1 GCA_029264035.1 Dysgonamonadaceae bacterium
CGTAGCAGAGCAGGAAACTTCTCGCGCTCTGCACATCGATACTTCTCGGGTAAACTGACCTATTTTTTCGTTAGTTTTTAGGTCTTCCCTCTCAGACCTCACAACAACTCTTTTTCAAATCATTTTCCTCGCTCTGTTTCGGAAGAAATAGCATGAAAATTGCAAACACGGCGGGGAAAATGATTCCTAAAACATATATACCCTTTTTATGGCCGTGAATGGCTCAATTTGTGCCATTATCTTTCTTTTCACCTTCTTCTTAGCAATACACAGGATAAAAATCCATTTCGGGCGGTAGAATTATTTCGCCCTTTCATGTTTTTTTCAATTCTATACAGCAACTTCTCTATTTGTGGCATTTTCCTCCCATTTTTACCAAAAAGTGCACCATTTATTCTTATTAAAACATCTCCCTCGCCGTAGCTTCTATTTTCTTCGCATGAACGCCCAATCCACGGACGCGCTCTTGATTTCTAACTCCTAAGCCGTGTTTTCTCATGTAAAGTGAAAGAAATAAGGCTCTGTTTATTACATATTGACATAAGTAAATTATCATACAATTGCATTGAAGACAGAAAACCCTTCATTACCTTATTCCTCTTTCAAGATTTATACAATAAAACCATTTAGAAATAGGCTCATCTTGTTATCAAGTTACTCTATAGTGTATTATTATTTTCTATCGGACAATAAAGTACAAGCATAAAGTCTTTTGATGTAATTTCAACTACCACAACTGCAGTAGTATAGACGACTTAGATGTTCTCTTTTTTCTTATCTAACAAACACACATCAGCGAAAAAACAGTTCTTTAACCAACTTTTTAATCACACAATGTATTCTTTTCAATAAAAATCATACCTTTGTGAACAATTACATATGAATGCATGTTCATGTATCTATAGTATGAAAGAAATTATGGAAGTAGAAGTAAGTAAAGAAAAATTAGAAAGAGCAGCCTATGTATTAAAGGCTTTGTCACACGAAACCCGTTTGTGTGTCCTCATTCACTTGGCTGAGAACAAAGAGAAGTCGGTTTCCGATTTGATGAAAGAAGTGGGTTGCGAGCAATCTCTTCTGTCGCATCATCTCACCGATTTGAGAGCCAAAGGAATATTAAAATCACGAAGAGAGGGGCAACGTAACCTCTATTCAATCAATAACGAACAAGTAATACCACTCATAGAGTGTCTTTTAAATTACTGTAAGTAGAATTATATGAAGAATTTTTTATTAAAACATTGGCTTAAAATTATTGGTCCAATAGTTGGCGCATTAGGTGGCTATATTTATTATGTAAAAGTAGGCTGCTTGTCTGGTACATGTCCCATAACGTCAGATCCTACCAATAGCACATTGTATGGCGCCCTTTTGGGATTCCTACTATTTAGTATGTTCAGCAAGAACACTAAAAAAGAGATAGCCGAGGATAAAATAGACGAAAAGTAAACTCAAGAATGATATGAAAATAAAAATTTTAATAGTAGGTGTGCTTTCGGCATTTATTTTGGCAGCGTGCACCAATACAAGTAAACAAGAAAATCAAGATACAAATTTAAAACAAACAAATATTAATATGGAACAAAAAACAATCAACTTAACAAAAGCGGAATTCTTAACCAAAGTTGCAAACTACGAACAAAGCCCTGACAAATGGGAATATTTAGGAGATAAGCCTTGTCTGATAGATTTTTATGCGGACTGGTGTGGACCTTGTAAAATGGTAGCTCCTATATTGGAAGAGTTAGCCGCAGAATACGAAGGTGAGATTTATATCTACAAAGTAGATACAGAAGCAGAGCAAGAATTAGCTGGAGCTTTTGGTATTCGCAGTATTCCTTCAATTCTATTTTGTCCAATGGGTGAACAGCCACAAATGGCGCAAGGTGCACTTCCTAAAGATGGTTTCAAACAAGCTATCGATGAAGTGTTATTGAAGAAAAATTAATATATACCACTTCATGTATTTTTTTAAAGACAATAAAGTGGTTGATTGTATTACAGATTACAAACAAGTAAATAAAATCAATTGAGATGGATAACATGTTTATAGAAAGCAAAAGCAAGTTTAATTTAGAAGAGACTGTTTTGAAATTAACTGAAGCAGTTAGTAAAAGTGATTGGAAACTTATTCACACCCACGATTTGCAACAGTTGATGCATAAAAATGGACTCGAAGTGTTGCCTGCAAAGGTAATGGAGATATGTGCACCATCATTTGCTTTCAAACTACTTTCGAGTGATGAGGAGCGTGTTTATTCAAACATGATGCCATGTCGTTTGTCTGTATATGAGAAAGCCAACGGCGAAACATACGTATCAAGAATGAATATTGAACAGTTTGCCTCTCAAATGGGAGGTGTGGTTCAAGAAGTAATGCAAATAGCATTTAGAGGTGCTGAAGGTTTCATAAATCAAGTTGTTGAATAACTCTGATCAGCAATCAACCCGAATACAATAAAATTAATACGCTTCATGATGGAGCGTATTTTTTTTATTCTTACTGTTCATAGTATCTTATTCATGGGTTTTTGTATTTTTGTTGTTCGTCCAATAATTTGAATATCAATAATACATGAGTCAATGAAAAAGCTAACTACAACAATTGTTCTTCTATTATGCTCACTATTTGTTTTATTCTCAGTAAATCCTAAAAACACACTCAAAGTGAAAGAATATAAATTAAGTAATGGTTTAACCGTGTGGTTGAACGAAGATACCTCTCAACCAAAAGTAATAGGGAGCATCATTGTGAGAGCAGGTGCAAAAGATTCACCCAACACAGGACTTGCACACTACTTTGAGCATATCATGTTTAAAGGGACCGATAAGATCGGCACTACCAATTTTGTAGAAGAGAAAGTGTGGCTCGATTCTATTTCAAATAAGTACGATGAGTTGGCGGGCACTACTGATGATTCGAAGCGTTTAGAAATACAAAAAGAGATCAATGAGCTTTCAATAAAAGCTGCCGATTATGTTATCCCAAATGAATTCAACCGACTGATATCGCAATATGGAGGAACGGGGCTAAATGCAGGAACATCGTGGGATTACACAATGTACTTCAATACATTCTCGCCACAATACATGACACAGTGGTGTGAAATAAACAGCGAACGATTGATCAATCCTGTCTTCCGCATGTTTCAGAGCGAACTGGAAACAGTATATGAGGAGAAAAATATGTATGCCGATATGCTGGGTAGTCAAGCAGCCGAAAAAATTATTGAAGCCTTTTTCAAACCCCACCCATATCAATACCCAATAATAGGAAGTACTGAGAATTTGAAAAATCCCAAACTATCGCAGATGGAAGAGTTTTTCAATACTTACTATGTTGCCAACAATATGGGCTTGGTGTTGAGTGGACATTTCGATGCTGACGAGGTTTTGCCTATTCTTGAAAAGACTTTTGGGAGGATTGAAAAGAGATCAGTTGTGAAAGAGGATATTGAAATGCCTGCACCCATTAATGGAAAGGTGGATTTGAAAGTAAAGATTCCTATTCCAATTGTGAGAGCCAATGCTCTATTGTGGCGCGGTGTGCCATCTAATCACCCCGATGAAGTTGCGTTGAACTTGGTGATGTCTATGTTGAGTAATGAAAACAAAACGGGTTTGCTCGACAAGCTCTCTATTGATGGCAAGTTGATGATGAGCGCTGGCCTTTCATTAAGCATGAACGATGCGGGTGCAATTGCACTAATTGCAATACCAAACATACCTTTCCAAACATATGGATCGGCTCAGAAACTTCTGTTTGAGGCCATAAAGAAAGTGAAGAGTGGCGATATTTCTGACGAAATGTTTCAGAGCCTGAAGTTGGAGCAGCAACGCAACTACTTGTTAGAGTTGGAAAGCTTGGATAAGCGCAATCAAAAAATGATTGAAGTTTTTGCCAAAGGGCTCACATGGGATGATTACTTGGAGCAGACAAAAAAGATTGAGTCTATTACCAAACAAGATGTGATAGCGGCTGCCAATAAATACTTAACGGGTAACTATTTCGATGTAAAGAAGAAAACAGGTAAATATCCGAGTGCTAAGATTACCAAACCACCCTTTAAAGCCATTGAAACAACAAATAGAGATGAAGAATCTGACTATAGCAAATGGCTGGAGACAATAGAGAGAACACCTTTCACACCGCGCTATCTCAACTTTGCCAAGGAAGGAGCTAAAACAGTATTGGACAACAACCAACTCGTCAAGTTATATCACACATCTAATGAGATGAACAATGTGTTCAACTTGCAGATGAACTTCGAAATTGGCAACCAACAGCTACCCATACTTACCCCATTGGTATCGTATTTGAATTATGTGGGAACAGACAAATATACGGTAGATCAATTCAATGAGAAATTGCAACAGTTGGGCAGTACGTTAAGCTTCAATGCTAGCTCCTCTCAGTTTACTATCACCGTTTCGGGATTCGACGATAACTTTGATGAAACATTCCAGTTGGTTAGTCACTTCCTCACCAACTTGAAAGCAGATAAGTCTAAACTAAAGAAATTGGTGAAAGAGAAGAACGTAGAAGACAAAGCCATTAAGAAATCTCCCGACGACTTGAGCAAAGCTATGGCCGAGAAAGTGAAATATGGAGACAAGTCTAAATACCTCACTCTCTTATCAACAAAAGAATTGAAAAAGCTTTCGACTGAAGACTATACACTTGCTCTGCAACAAGTTTTGGCAACAGAAACCAATTTTCATTATTCGGGAACATTGTCAGATAAAATAGTATCACAGATTGTGAAACAACACTTTCCCATACAAGGAATTGGTGAGAAGTCAATCAATCCTACTTTTAGAAACGGACTGACATACAGTAACACAAAAGTGTTTTTCTTTCACGACTCCAAAGCTACACAAAGCATTGTGCAAGCCTATATAATGGGACCGAAACAGACAAACATAGCAGACAAAAACATCTCTAAGCTGTTCAACACTTATTTTGGAGCGGGTATGAGTTCACTTATGTTTCAAGAGATTCGCGAGTTTCGTTCATTGGCCTATCGTGCCAATTCGTTCATCGAAAATCCTCCTATAAAGCTAAAAGACAGATACATGCTCATCAACATATTTCTCTCTACCCAAGCAGATAAAACAACCGATGCATTGCAAGCGCTGCAATCTTTGTTGACCGATATGCCCCTGAGTGAAAAAAGACTGGAAGCTGCCAAAGAGAACTTGATAAACCAAGCACAAAGCGCCTATCCCAATTTTAGAGACAAGACAGAAAGTATAGCTTATTACTTGCAACAAGGTTACACGCAAGACCCCAATGAAATGCTTGTGGAGGATGTGTCGAAAATGACACTAACTGACTTAGAAGATTTCTACAAACAAAACATTAAAGACCAAACAGTGGTCTACATTGTAATTGGGAATAAGAAAAAGATAGATATGGAGCAGCTGAAGCAAATGGGCGCGTTTGAAGAGATGAAGTTGAAAGACTTTCTGAAGTAGAGTACAAAAATAATAAAGCAACTATATATATTATGAAGCTTATTAAATTTTTAATCGAAGGATTACTTATTGTCTCGTTAATGTTTACTGCTTGCATAAGTCAGACAAGCAAAGTGTACGAGCCTACTGTAGTCGGTTCTCCACCAGATAATGCTTTTGTGGGTCTGGTGAGACTTGAAAACGGAGAGATTCGTCATTACAATTATGGAGAAGGTAATAAAGGGGAGAGATCATTCTATATCCGAAGTGTAGATAATGGGCATAGTTGGGATACAGTGTATGTTGAGAGCCAATGGGTAGGTGCAGATATAAAAAGTCCTCAATCTGGAGAGTATATCCGCTTGGCGACAGGTGAAAATGGAGTGATAGCTGTTCGTTCTAAAGGAGGCATTGATGGCGATTGGACAAAGAGCGAAGTTTATACAGCAAAAGAAGATGAAGGCGTATATATTATGTTCAAGCCACCTTTGTTTATAAGAGAAGGCAAGCGTGTGCTGGTCGGTTCTCATAGCACTGCACGTATTGGTTGTGGAGTGTTTTATTCTGACGACGATGGAGTGAGTTGGAAACGTTCTCAGTTTGTTCAATCACCACCTCACGAAGCTGGAGGAGTTCACAAAGGTGTCAGATGGAATCACGGAGCTGTAGAGCCAACTGTAATTGAATTGGAAGATGGACGGATATGGATGTTAGCCCGCACTGCTCAAGACCAACATTACGAGAGTTTCTCAGAAGATGGTGGTGAAACTTGGAGCGAATTGAAGCCTTCTCGCTTTTACGGAACTATTACCATGCCATCAATGAATAGATTGAGCGATGGAAGAATACTTTTTATCTGGAATAATACTACACCTCTGCCAGAGAAAGAAGGCATTAATGGTGTTTGGGAAGATGTCTTTACCAATCGTGATGTGCTGCATGCTGCTATATCGGACGATGATGGAAAGACCTGGAAAGGTTTCCGTGAACTTTATATAAATCCAAATCGCAACGATTTTGATTATAAGAATGCTGATAGAAGTATGAGTATAGATATGAGTGTACACCAAACTCAATCAGTGGAGCTGCCAAGTGGCGAGGTATTGGTTTCACTTGGGCAGCATAAGGATATTCGTAAGTTATTACTTTTCGACCCTAATTGGCTAAATGAGACTTCAAGAGCCGATGATTTTTCAGAAGGATTAGACAATTGGAGTACATTTCTCTATCAAAAAGGAGTTGTGGGTCATTGTGCATACAATAGGGCACACGGTGCACAATTAGTTCCGAATCCAGAAGCTGAGCAGAAGAACGTATTGAAGATTGCGAAGATAGATAGGGATGAGCTTGAAATATCAACTCAGGGAGCGGTTTGGAATTTCCCTACACTACACAAAGGGCGCTTCGAAACCTCTGTATATATTCCTGAAGGTAGTCAAGGCGGTAGAATAAGTCTCACCGACCGTTGGTTCAATGCATCGGACACCACAGCTCATAAGTTTGCTATGTACAACTTTGAGTTAACAAAATTGGAACAGAACAAATGGAACGACTTGGTCTTTGAATGGGATCTTGCAAGTGACAATCAAAACTGTTCTGTGAAAGATAGTGAGGGCAATGAAATAGCTACACTGCCGCTTAGCTTTAATACTAAAAATGGCATCAATTATGTTCATTTTATCTCAACTGCTGAGCAGGAAGATACAAAAGGCTTTTTGATTGACAGGGTTGAGAGTAAAGCAAAATAAGTAATCGGGGAAGTTATAGGAGATTTAGCTAAAAAAAAGGATGCACTCAATCAAGAGCGCATCCTTTTTTGTGGGTTTAAAATCTTTCAATTATCTCCATACACATCCGGCTATTGTGATAGGGGCACTTCCAGACTCCTGCTTTATCTTCTTCTATATTGACTGAGCCATCTTCGAAAACACTCCAATACCATTCTCCATTCTCCCAATCAATTAGATTTTTCTTTATGAAACTCCAACAGTCTAATGCTCTTTTCAAAGACTCTTCATCATGGTAGTACTGATAATGATTTAAAAAACCAATGACTGCTTCTGATTGAACCCACCAATGTCTTTCGGTATCAGTATGACCTGTTTGGGTGTCGGTTTCATAAATCATACTTCCATCACTTTGCAATCCCTTTGCAGCGGCTTGCACAATATGTGGGACTACAGTTGACACCTTCTCAAGCATTTCGCTATCTTCTAACACCATAGCAGCTTCATGCAAAAGCCAAGCTGCTTCTATATCGTGTCCGTAAGAAACCATATCGCTTTTAGAGTTCCATTCGGTGTCAAAAAACAGTTTCAAATGATGTGTTTGTTGATCAATAATCTTATCAAGAAACAAATTGATGAGGTTTTTCAACTGCTTTTTAAGCGACTCATTTTTCCATACTCTATAGAGATTGGTATAGGGTTCTAAAATGTGCAAGTGCGTGTTCATTGTCTTTTGCTCATTGGCATCTTTATCGCTCAAGCGCATATCTTCTATCAATTGCCAATCTTGCGTGAATGCTTCAAGGTAGCCATTGCTTTCTTTATCGAAACTCTGTTTTTCAATTGTTTTAAACAGCTTCACAGCATATTCTAAGGCCTCTTTATCATTGGTTGCACGGTAATATTCGCTCAGTCCATATATGGCAAAACCCAATGCATAGATTTGTTTTTTTGTTTCAATGGGATTTCCTTTGTAATCCAAAAGCCAATAAACACCACCATGTTCATCATCGTAGAAATAATCTATTAAATAGTCTTTCGCTCTTTTTGCAATTTTCAAATAAGCCTCTTCTTTTACAATACGGTAAGCTGCTGAATAAGTCCACAGAATACGAGTATTTAAGACAGATCCTTTTGGAGCTTCACGCCTGATTATTTCTTCACCAGTGATACGTCCATAAAAACCACCGTTTTCGGCATCCACCATATTGTTGATCCAATAGGGAAGAATATTATTTTTGAGTGTATCTTCAATTTCAGTTTTCAACTGAGCAACTTCATTCTTCATTGACTTGATATTTCTTTTATTCTGGATGACTCCTTCTTGCTTCTAATTGACTCACAATTTTCTCCATTTTCTTTTCACTCAATGGATACATTGAAATGAAAAGAACAGAAAGCAACGTGCCTACAGCAGGAAGTATACTCATAAACATTTTTATTCCATTCAAAGTTTCGGCACTCTGCACCTGGTTTGCTTGAAATCCATAATAAGCCAATAGCCAACCTGTAAGAGCACTTCCAATAGCCCATCCAAATTTTTGGCTCATGGATGAAGAACTGAAGATAAGACCTGTTGCTCTATTTCCAGTTTGCAATTCAGAGTAGTCAGTACAATCTGCATACATAGACCAAAGCAATGGGAATATGCTTCCTGCACAAATGCTTATTAATACTTGGAAAATGAAGATTAGTGCAATCTGCTCTCTGGAAAACCAAAAGAAAATAACACTCAATATAGTAGCAATTACCATTGCACCAAGGTAGGTGTTTTTCTTTCCTATTTTATTACTGATAGGGGCTGCCAATACTACACCAGCTATATTTGCCGCTTGTCCCACTGCAAGGTAAAGTCCGCTCAATACGAACGAAAATCCAAATAGTGAAACACTGGTAAATGATTCTTCTACAATAAAGTATTTGAAATAATAGACCGTCGCTCCATCTCTTATCGAATTGAATACGAGAGCTGCAATGCCTGCACCTAAAAGAATCCACCAAGGTTTGTTTTTAGCTAAATCTCTGAGGTCCTCTTTCAGTTTTGCTTGTTTCTCTTTTATGGGTTTCACTCTTTCTCTTGTGAGCGCAAAAGTGAGAACAAAAAGAACAACACATATGACTGCAATCACACCCACACCCACAGTCCAAGCTTGCTGTTGGTCAACAATATCAGGACTATTTCCACTTATCATATTTACAATGGGCATAAACAACAATAGCGCTATGAAGCTGCCAATATATGCAAACGCCATTCTGAAAGTAGCCAATGTATTTCTATCTTTTGGGTTTGGACTCATCACACCCAATAGCGAAGCATATGGCACATTTACTATTGTGTACATACCCATCATTAATGAATAGGTTACATAAGCATAAATAATTTTACCTGTCATACCCAGCGATGGCGTTGTAAATGTAAGAACACCGATTATGCCAAAAGGAACTGCTCCCCATAATATATAGGGGCGAAACTTGCCCCACTTAGTAGTTGTTCTGTCTGCAATAGCCCCCATGACGGGGTCGCTCAGCGAATCCCAAATACGTGTTACGAGAAACATCGTTCCTACAACAGCTGCAGGCAATCCAAACACATCAGTATAGAATATCATTAAATAGGAACCAAACAGTTTCCAAAACATAGACGATGCCATGTCCCCAAATCCATATCCTATTTTTTCTTTCAGTTTAATCATAAGGCTCTATGTTTTACGACTTATTTAAGAGAGAAAGATTCTTTTCGATTTGTTCTTTCAGCGTTTCTACCGATGCAGTAGATGAAAGACCATCTTCAGGTGTATGTAAACAGTAATCTACTAATCTCTCTACAGTAGATGTGGCTACATGCATACGTGTATCAGAAGAGGCATAATATATGAACACTTTGCCGTCTTCATCTGCTATCCAACCATTGCTGAAAAGAACGTTGGATACATCGCCAACTCTTTCAATGCCTTCGGGTGCCATGAAATAACCTCCGGGAGATGCAATCAACTCGGATGGGTCATCTAATGAGGTCATGTAAAGATACAAAACATAACGAAGTCCGGCAGCACATGCTCTAACTCCGTGTGCCATATGAAGCCAACCTTTAGCGGTTTTAATAGGTGCAGGTCCTTCACCATTTTTCACCTCTTTGATAGTATGATAGTAACGTCTATCAATTATTTTCTCTTCTAATATCTCTGCATTGGTAATGTCATCAACCAATGCCCAGCCTATTCCTGAACCGCTTCCTGCATCTATAAACCCATCTTGAGGACGGGTGTAAAGAGCATATTTTCCATCCACAAATTCAGGATGAAGTACCACGTTTCGTTGATGGCTTGAAGACTTTATATCAGGTAGACGATCCCAATTTATCAAATCTTTTGTTCGTGCGATTCCTGCAGAAGCAACAGCAGATGATAAATCACTTTCAGTTGCTTCTGGATCTCTTCTTTCAGCACAAAACACACCATATACCCAACCATCTTCGTGTTCTATAAGTCGCATGTCGTATGTGTTTGTTGTAGGATCATCTGTCTCTGGAATAGTTATAGGATAATCCCAAAAGCGAAAATTATCTATCCCATTTGGACTTTCGGCTATGGCAAAGAAAGATTTCCTGTCTGCACCCTCCACTCTTACAGCTAAAAGATATTTATCTTTCCACTTCATTGCACCCGAATTCATAACGGCATTCATTCCAATTCTTTCTATAAGAAATGGATTTGTTTCCGGATTAAGATCATAACGCCAAAATATGGGAGTATGTGCAGCTGTTAGAATAGGATTTGCGTAGCGATCATACCAACCGTTTGCAATTATCGGTTTATTCTCTTTTTCTATTAGAGCATCGTGCTCCTTAAACAGTTCTTTTATTTTTGAATTGTATGAATTCATATTTTTAATTGTGTTAGTTATATAAATTGGGTATATCATTAAGAAAAAGAGTCTTAGGGTTATTGTAGAACTTCACAAAATCTTCTTCTGATTTTTGTCCGGGATATGGTCCATAGTAATGATTTGGGATATCGTGAGCATTACGCCAAAGCAGTACGTAGCTTATAGGATATTTTTCAATAGCAGGATAAAGTACTTCTGTCCACCAATTTGCAATAGTAATAGTTTCCAGTCCTGTTTCACTTACTGCAATAGGTTTGTTTCTTTTTTCTCCTTCTTCTGTCAAAAATGTTAGAATTGTATTTAATTTGTTTTGATACGTCTCAATACCATCTTCATTATCTCGATGATATATATCAAGTCCCAGCAAATCTACATACTCATCCCCTGGATAACGCTCCATATATATATCACCGGGTCCATGACTATCTGGAGAGTATGCATACAGTAGATTGTTCACACCTTGTTCTTGAAAGTAATTATAAGTGAAAATCCAAAGCTCTTTATATTCTTCTGTGGTACAATTGTCTTGGCCCCACCAAAACCAACTTCCTGTGTGTTCGTGCCATGGACGGAGTAGAATAGGTACTTTCACACCATCTTCTGTAACCAATGAGCTGAAGAAATCTGCGCCCACTTGTAACCATGAAATGAATTTCTCGTGATTCTCCCCTTTTGGAAGAACAGATGTAACTACTCCTTTAGTTTCTACATCCCAAGAGTCTCCACCTGTAATGGGGTTGTCCATGTGCCAACTGATAGTTATCATTCCGCCACGGTTGTATTGTTTGACAATTTCTTTGCGCATTGTATTGAAATCAATATTGTCAAGACTTTTATCTCCACCCAATTCAATTCTTCCAATTTCAAAGCCCATCACAGCAGGATAATCTCCTACAATGCTTTTTACATCAGAACGGTCACTTTCTCCCTCCCATGTTACACCATACAATGGGTCATCTTGATGGCCAAACATAAACCCATGTGTTGGAATCTTACTTAGATTAGAAAGTAAATTTTGAGTTTCTTTTGTTCGGCTAAAAGTAGTAGGAATAGCAGCATCGTTGTTGTTAGTGTTTTGCTTATTCCCACAAGCAGTGAGTGAAAGCAAAAATGCAAAGACCGTGAGTAAATTGATTATTTTCATGTTTCTGTAAGTTTAAATATGTCAGTTGAATAGGAGACTGATAGCTATCAAGTCTTCGTTGAATTATGTTTATGTTTTTATTTTAAACAAAAGTATTACTATTATCCAAACCTTTTATTGCATTATTTATCTTTTATTGGTACTATAATGATAAGGAGGTAATATTTCTAATAATACACTATTGTTATACTTCCTCATGATGATTGTTGATCAATGATATATGTGTCGTATCTCCTTAGTAGTAATATTGATGAGGGTTATATATACTATATTCAATCTTCTCTTTGCATTGTATATTTATAGTTTATGGCCAATTATATAATTAGCTCTTCAACCTTTCAACAGCACAGTTGCTCAGCATTAAATGATAAAATAAGCTTATGATGTGATAAATAAACACCATATTATTTAAATGTCTTGTTATACCTTTGTGCTGTGAGATTTCTGAGTTGTATTCATTTTGAAAATAAACAATATTCATCCATTCACCTCTATTAAAGCAATTATATCATGTCATATTTACAAAGGGTTTTAAGTTGTCTTATATCTTTATTTATTATCTCTGTCGTGTCAGTACACGCTGACAATCCCTCTAAAAGTTACATAAAAGATGGAAATAGTGTTAGTTTTATAATTAACAATGCTCATCTAAAGATAAATGTGCTGGACTCTACTACTATGCAAGTAAGATATACGCTTGCAGACAACTTCTCTTCTAAGAATAGTTTGATAATTGAAAAGAAACAATGGTCTAATATTTCTTTTGATATAGCAGAGGAGAATGATCTTGTAAATATTTCAACAGGCAAGCTCAAAGTATTTGTAAACAAAAGAACAGGGGAACTTACATTCTACGATTCCAAAGGCAGTCTATTGCTTAAAGAAATAGCTGGTGGTGGTAAACTAATACTACCCGACAATTATAATGGAGTAGAAACTAATACGGTGCAACAACAATTCGAGACCTCTCCCAACGAGGCCATTTATGGTTTAGGACAACATCACGATCGACTGCTTAATATTAAAGGTTATGACTTAGACCTTTTTCAATACAATACTGAGGTTTATGTACCTTTTTTAGTATCCAGTAAAGGATATGGATTGTTGTGGCATAACTACTCTCACACCAAATTTGGTAATCCCGATGCTATTCAATCTATTCCCACTGAGCAACTATATGATGAAAATGGAAAACAAGGTGGACTGACTTTAACTGCTTTTTCTGATAGCCTATTCAAGCAGTCTATAAAAGTTGACTCATTAGATGCCTCATCTACCTTAACTATTGGCAAAGATACACCTATTGAATCTGCTAAACTAACGGGAAGTATCATTGCAAATAAAACTGGTGAACACTTATTATATAGTTATGCGGATGGTACTTTTAAAGTTTGGATCAATGATGAGTTGATTTTAGATAACTGGGCACCATATGCCAATGCACGAGATATGGGGCGAGTGGTACTTGAAAAAGGTAAGAAATATAAAATCAATATTGAGTGGAGTAAATATTACCCAAAGAACTCTTTTAGTCTTAAATGGCGAGAGCCAATAAAAGAAGAAGAAGCCAATAAAATATCGCTTTGGTCGAGAGCTGGTGAAGAGATCAATTATTATATCTTTGCCGGAGACTCAATGGATGAGGTAATTGCGGGTTACAGAAATGCAACTGGTACTGCACCACTCATGCCCAAATATGCAATGGGATTTTGGCAAAGCCGCGAACGTTATAAGACTCAGCAAGAACTGCTTGATGTTGTGAAGGAGTTTCGCAAACGTGAAATCCCATTGGATGTTATAATTCAAGATTGGCAATATTGGAAAGATGGTGCATGGGGTTCACATCTTTTTGATGAAGATAGATTTCCTAATGTAGAGAGCATGATTGATGAGCTACACAACCAACTGCATACTAAATTCATGATTTCAGTGTGGGGTAAGTTTTATCCCGGATCGCAAACATTTAATGAGTTGAATGATGCAGGTTATCTTTTTCAAAAACCGCTTCAAGATACATTGAGAGATTTTCTGGATAATAAATACACCTACTACGATGCCTTCAATCCGAAAGCGAGAAATCTCTATTGGAAGCAAATGAACGAAAATTTGTTTAGTAAAGGTGTAGATGCATGGTGGTTGGATGCCACAGAGCCTGAGTTACCTGATTATGGACCAAGTCCTGACTTAATAGCTAACTATATGAACCCTACTTATGAAGGTCCTGGAGTAGAGAATTTGAATGCATATCCATTAATGACGTGCAAAGGCATTTTTGAAGGACAACGAGAAACTAATCCTGAAAAGCGTGTTTGCATATTAACGCGTTCCGCTTTTGCAGGTAGTCAGCGTTATGCCTCTACCATTTGGTCGGGTGATATATCGGGAGAGTGGAGTTCACTAAAAGCATCTATTCCTGCAGGACTAAGTTTAGCTTTGTCGGGCATTCCATATTGGACAACGGACATTGGAGGCTTTTGGGTGAGACATGATGGAGGTAACCAAAATGAAGAATACCGTGAATTGTTTACACGTTGGTATCAGTATGGCACTTTCTGTCCTATCTTTAGGGTACACGGTTCGAGTACGGAGAGAGAAATGTGGTACTTTGGAAATGAAGAAGATAAATCATATAAAACGCAACTCAAATTTAATCAATTGCGTTATCGATTGATGCCTTACATATACAGCTTGGCTGGGAAAGTAACGCACGAGCACTATACTATAATGCGTGCATTGGTGATGGACTTTGCAACAGACAAAAAAGTGTTGAATATTGATGATCAATTTATGTTTGGTCCTGCTTTCATGGTTAATCCGGTAACAGATTATCAAGCTACACAACGCAAAGTATATCTGCCTGGAACAAATGGATGGTATGATTTCTGGACAGGTGAATACTTTGATGGAGGCCAAGAAATAAATGCTCCTGCACCATTTGAATCAATGCCACTTTATGTAAAGTCAGGTTCTATTATTCCAATGGGACCCAATGTGCAATATGTGAACGAAAAGAAGGCTGATCCAATAGAAATAAGAGTTTACACAGGTTCAGACGGAAGTTTTGATCTCTACGAAGATGAAGGTGATAATTATGAATACGAAAAAGGGGCTTATAGCACAATTTCATTTAATTGGAGTGAGGCATCTCAGACACTGACGATTGGAGAACGCCAGGGTGAGTTTCCAGGTATGTTGGTCAACAGAACTTTCCGAATAGTTTTTGTAGATAAGCAGAAAGGTGCAAACCATGAATTAAGCAATCAAGCAGATAGCACGATAGAGTATAAAGGAAAAGAAACAACAATTAGAAAATAAATAAATATGAAAACTAAAACAATTCTAACTTTAGTAGTAATAGCTGTTTTCACACTATTGCAATCTTGTCAAAAAGAATCAGATAAAAAGGCATTCGTTAAAATAGAAGGAATAAATTTTACAATAGATGGTGCACCTTATTATTTTGTAGGAGCTAACTTTTGGTATGGAGCATATCTTGGAGCTGATGCAGAATATGGCGATCGCGAACGACTTATTAGAGAGCTTGATAATCTGCAGAGATTAGGCATTAATAATTTACGCATTATGGCATCTTCTGAAGAATCAGATTTTGGACGCCCTCTTAGTCCTCCCTTTCAATATAAAAATGGAGATTACAATGAAACGCTTTTTGAAGGGTTAGACTTTTTGCTCGCAGAAATGGGGAAAAGAAACTTGTATGCTGTATTAGTTTTAAATAATTATTGGGATTGGACTGGTGGAATGAGTCAATATGTTTCATGGACAACAAACGAAGACGTTTTTGATCCAGGTGCAGATAATGGTCATACATGGGATCAAGCAATGGCTTTTTCTGCTCGTTTTTATGAAATTGAAGAGGCTCAAGCGTTATATCGTAAATATATCAATACTATAATAAATCGTGAGAATACCTACACGAAAATATTATATAAAAACGATCCAACTATTATGGCTTGGCAATTGGCCAATGAGCCTCGTCCTTCAAAAGAGGGCAATGTTGAAGAGAGCGTGAAGATATTCACGAATTGGATAGATGAAACTGCAAGTTATATTAAATCTCTCGATACTAACCATTTAGTGAGCACCGGAAGTGAAGGAAGTCAAGGATCTCTCAATTCTCTTGAAAATGCAATGCAAGCCCATTCCAGCAAGCACATTGATTATACTACTTTTCATATGTGGCCTAAAAATTGGGGATGGTACAAGGCAGACAATCATGATACAATGAAAGAAACAAAAGAAAACGCATCAAAATATATTGCAGAGCATATTGAACTATCAAGAAAACTCAACAAACCAAGTGTGATTGAAGAGTTTGGTTTTGTACGCGATAGAGAAACATTTTCACCCGATAGTACTGTTACTGCAAGAGATGAGTTTTACGTTTTTATTTTAGACATGTTGAAAAGTTCTATCGAAGATGGCAAAGCCATTTCAGGATTGAATTTCTGGGGATGGGGTGGCGAAGGTCGCGCTCAACAAGCTGATCATATTTGGAAAATTGGCGATGTTAACTACACAGCAGATCCATATGGCGAAGCGCAAGGATTGAACTCCATTTACGATACTGATAAAAGCACACTTGACATTATCTCAAAAGTTGCACATGAGTTAGAGGAGATGTCAGCATGGCCTAATAAGAATAAGTAATTCTTGTTTTATTAAAACCAACACTTATTTAGAGAGAGCGTAAATATGAAGTATTCGAGGGTTATTCTTATTCTTTTCGCAACGTTTATGTTTAGTAATCTGTTTGCACAAAACAGCAAACAGCCAATAGATTATGTAAACGTTTTCACGGGAACATCCAATTCCCGTTGGATGTTATTTCCTGGACCTACTATGCCCATGGGAATGGTACGGCTTAGTCCTGATAATCAATTGAGTTCGTGGTGTGCAGGATATGAATATAACATAAATGCCATCAATGGTTTTAGTTTTATTCATGCCTACTTGATGAATGGCCCAAGCGTTATGCCAACCACGGGAAACATAAAAACTTATCCAGGACCAGCTGACGGACCTTTTGGTTCTCACATGTGGACAGCAGGCTATAAATCGCGTATTGAAAAGAAACTTGAGCAAGGTGAAGTGGGTTATTATAAAGCAACACTTTACGATTATGATATTGATGTTGAATTGACTTCAACAACTCGTTGTGGAGTCTTAAACTATACGTATCCCAAAAGCGATAAATCAAATGTCATTTTCAAGTTCTTATATCCGCAAGAGGAGTCTAAGACTGTAATACCCGAAGCTATTGCACGCATAGTGAATGACAAAGAAATTGAAGGATCTATAGAATATAATGTTGATGGCAATGATTATGTAGTCCATTTTGTAACACGATTCAACAAAAGCTTTAAGTCAATGGGAGGTTTCCAAGCACATCCTTATACAGGTACTGAAAAAAGGTATGGTGAGGACTGGAAAAAAGAAGTCGATAGAGAGGAGAATATTTCATCCTTTAAAGGATTTGATGATTGCGGCATATACTTGACTTTTGATACGGAAGAAAGAGAAGTGATTCAGCAACAAACTGCTATTTCTTTGGTATCTATAGATCAAGCCAGATTAAACTTAACTACAGAACTAAATGGATTTGATTGGGATTTTCAATCAATAGTAGCTGCCAATAAAAAAGCTTGGAGTGAGAAGCTAAACATTGTTGAAGTTTTCACGGAAAACGAAGATGATAAAGTGAAATTCTACACAAGTTTATATAGAGTATATGCAGGGCGTGGTGTTTTGAGTGATGTGAATGGTAAGTACACAGATATGTGTGAAAGAGTACAGCAAATAGAAGCACCTGTTGATGCCATGTATGGTTGCGATGCATTGTGGGGAAGTCAATGGAACTTAACTCCACTCTGGACTTTGCTTAATCCAGGATTAGCCAATTCGTGGGTCAATTCTTTGCTTGAAATGGCTGATAAAGGTGGTGGATGGTTACCCAAAAGTCCTTCAGGATTGGAGTATGCCGATGTCATGGTGGCGCAGCATCAAATTGCACTAATTGTATCCGCCTATCAAAAAGGTATCCGCAATTTCGATGTTCAAAAAGCTTGGGATGCCATTAAGTTCATACAGACTACACCTGGCAAACCGCATGAGTGTGGAGGATATGTTGGTAATAAAAACTTAGAATCTTACATTAAGTTGGGTTATGTGTCCAATGAGGATGGTCCTGTTTCTAATACTATGGAATATTCATATGATGATTATTGCGTAGCACAATTTGCAAAAGCTTTGGGCAAAAAGTCAGACTATAAATATTTTACAGATCGTTCCATGAATTATAAAAACGCTTTTGATTCCTCCACAAAGTTTATAAGACAACGCCATGAAGATGGACAATGGGTTCAAGAATGGGATTCTTTAGAAAATCATGGAACCTGGTTTGGTGCAGGCTATGTAGAGGGAACTGCATGGCAGTTTACCTATTTTGTGCCTCACGATTATCCAGGTATGATTGATTTAGTAGGGATAGACCTTTTTAATAATAGACTCGAAGAGGGATTTCACAATGGCAATGTCTTTATTGGTAACCAACCTAACATGCAAGCCCCTTGGATTTTCAATTATTCTGGCAAACCTTGGCTAACGCAAAAATACACAAGAAACCTGTTAGACGATTTTTTTGATTCATCTCCACTAAATGGTTGGCAGGGAGAAGAAGATGAGGGACAAATGAGTGCTTGGTATGTATTATCGGCAATGGGTTTGTTTCAAATGGATGGAGGTTGTTCAGTTGATCCATCTTATGATATAGGGAGTCCTATGTTTGATAAAATTGTAATTCATCTTGATAAAGAATACTATTCAGGTAAAACTTTTACAATTAAAGCTAACAACAATTCGAATTCGAATTTATATATACAAACTGCAAAGTTGAACGGTAAACCATTCAATAGTTTGAAAATATCTCATGTAGATCTTGTCAAAGGTGGAGAATTAGAATTTGAAATGGGAGAAACTCCAAATATTAATTTCGGCAAATAGAAATGACAATAAAATACTTTACAATGAATATAAAAGTCTATTTACTATTAAATTTATGTTTGTTTTCATGCATTTCAGCGAAGCCTCTATCAAGCACAAAAGAACCAGCTAAACTGAGGGATAAATTTAATGTTGTTGATTATGGTGCTATTGCAGATGGAAAGACGCTTAATACAGAACCAATACAAACTGCCATTGATGCAGCTCATAGTGCTAAAGGTGGGGGTAGTGTTGTATTTTCAAAAGGGGTATTCTTAACAGGGAGTATAGAAGTGAAAAGCAATGTAGATATTTATCTTGACGAAGGAGCAGTACTGCTTGGAAGCACGAATCCAGATGATTATAAAGCAATGGATACCAAGGGTAGACCAAGTTCGCCTAAAAATGACGACAATTCTCAACTTGCTTTGGTTTTATCACAGAGTGCAAAAAAAATTCTCTTTTCAGGAAAAGGAGTAATTGATGGACAGGGTAGGGAATTGGCCTTAAATATTGATAGTTTGCATCATATAGGAGAGCGCATCGACCCAAACTATGGTTATCACACCATGCGGCCCAATGAAACTGTTCGTCCTAAACTTTTTAGATTCTCTCAATGCGAGGATGTGAAGATAATGGATATTGAAGTAAAGAGCAGTGCAAGTTGGGGATTATCATTTGAACTATGTAATAATCTGACTATTGATAATGTAAAGATAATTAATCGTGCTTTTTGGAACAACGATGGCATAGATATTACAGATTGTAAAAACGTTAGAATCACAAATTGTGATGTAAATTCAGCTGATGATGGTATTTGCTTAAAGTCATATTATCCAGGTCATTTCAATGATAGTATTTACATTGCTGATTGCACTATCCGCTCCAGTGCAAGTGCAATTAAATTTGGAACTGCCTCCTACGGAGGTTTTAAGAACGTTAATATTGAGAACATTAAAATATATGATACATTTCGATCAGCTCTTGCCTTAGAGTCTGTTGATGGAGGTATTATTGAGAACATAGAGGTGCGTAATATTGAGGCAATAAATACAGGTAATGCCCTTTTTATAAGATTAGGACATCGGGATGGAGAGACTCCAGGTATAGTTAGAAACGTGCATATTAAAGATTTTAAAGTGCAGGTTCCATTCGGTCGACCCGATATTGACTATGACATGCGTGGTCCAGAGGTGGATTTCTTTCACAATCCGTTTCCTTCTTCTATTGTTGGTATTCCAGGCCATGTTGTGGAGAATGTAGTCATAGAGAATGTTGAAATATCCTATCCTGGTAGAGCATCAAAAGGAATGGCTTATGTTCCATTAAGCAGATTAAATCAAGTGCCAGAAAACATAAAAAACTATCCAGAGTATGATATGTTTCGTGAACTTCCTGCGTGGGCTTTTTATGTGCGCCATGCTAAATGTATAACTTTCAAAAATGTTACACTTACATTGGATGATAAAGACTTTAGGCCTGCATTTGTTTTTGACGATGTAGATGGTTTGAAAATGGAGGGAGTAGATTTGCCAGAATCAAATAAAGATGAAAACATTTTATATAAATCTCGCAATTTTCAATTAGATGCAAATGCATCAACTCTAAAGAAATAAACGACCTTGCAGGTCCTTATAGAGACACCTGCTGTGCGAAATTACTTTTCATATATCGATTAAATTCAAATTTATGTACAATAAATTACTGTTAGTTTTAATATCAACTCTCTTAATTTCATGTGCTACTAAACATGAAAATAAATACACCCATTTTGAAGCCTCCAACAAAGCCTTTGCTTATGCTGGAAGGCATGAAAGAGTAAATGATAGCACTTTTGCATTAATCAGTTCAGCATCTGGTGTGAGGTTTAATGCTGAAAGCGATTCCGTAATATTCTTGCTAAATTGTGAGGGCGACGCAACAGCTTATGTCGCTATTGAATTGAATGGCACTTATCTTGATAGATTTAAGATTGTGAAAGACTCTGTGAATCGTCTATCAATACCTCTTGTACTGAACATGAAGAACCAAATTGGACTTTATAAAGCGACAGAAGCGAGTAATGGTAACCTACTATTTTACGGTGTTGAAGCAAAAAAAGTGGAGATGGCAAACGTGGAGTCTAAAGCAATAATTGAGTTTATTGGTAATTCTATTACATGTGGATTCGGCGCAGATACTGAGCAGACTCCTTGTGGTACAGGTACATGGTATGATCAGCACAATGCTTATCTTGCTTATGGTCCTTTAGTTGCTCGTCAATTGGGACTTAGTTATCAATTAAGCTCGGTTTCAGGCATTGGTATTTATCGCAATTGGAATGACGAAGATACTGACCCGGTTATGGGAGATGTATATTTCACCAAAAACTTAGATGGGAATAATGATAAACTGTGGGGTTTCTCTGGCCAACAGCCTGAAATTGTTAGTATTTGCTTGGGAACAAACGATTTTTCTGATGGTGATGGCATAAAAGAACGAAAATCTTTTAATGCAGACAAGTTCATCAGCAACTACATCGATTTAGTAGAAAGAATCTTTGAAGTATATTCAACAACAAAAATGACGCTCTTAACCAGTCCAATGCTCTCTGTTGAGAAAAATAGAATATTGCTGAGTTGCTTACAAGAAATCAAAGCCCACTTTGATAGTAATTACTCCATTTCTATCTTTGAATTTGAACCCATGCAACCTAACGGTTGTGATAGTCATCCCAATTTAAGAGATCATGCGATAATGGCCGAACAGCTTGTTCCTTTTTATGCCAACTTGTTGAGAAAGTAGTTAGGTAGTTGTTTGTATTTAATGTTCGCAATGAGGAGATGCTGATTGAGTCGAGTTGATTTTAAGAAAAACAGCTACCTGTCAAATTGTAATTAAAACCATTCCATCTCTTTCACATTGTGCGATAGCATGTCATATAAGAGATGAAAGTTAAATCCACAGCGGTGGATTTGACGTTCATGAGTTGAAAACGCAATATACGGCCGTGAAAATGTTTTAAACAAATAAAATGAGTCTTTTTAGAACGAAAATTACGAATAACTACCATGAACGGAGTACATGCGGTTGAGAATTGAAATAACAGCAGATGAGAAAATAATGCAATGACGTGGATTGCGTTTTTATGATATAAATGACCAAGAAACGGACAACAAAAGGGGGGATAATTACATTTAAAACATTTCTACCCTCGAAGATGCGAGTTTCAACAAATTGAAACATTTTCCCCGTGGTAGAAATGTTTTAAATAAAAGAGGATAGATTGCTAAAAATACAACTCTCAATCTCAATCGTGAATTGTCCTGATCACTTCTTCGTTCACTCTTTTCACCTCCTGTATATTCATTTTGTCTACTTTCCTATCATAAGTCATAAAGCCATTCACTTCGCCTTCTACGTCTGTAGTTTGGGTGTATACTGCTGCTGAAAAACCTACTTTTACAAGTTTTTTCAACTCATTGGCATACTTCACATACTCGGAAGTGGTCTCTTTTGAGTTTTTAAATTGAATATATCCCCAGTTTTTGTCGGTATTCCACAAGTGCTTTTCCAATGCAAGACCTATACCTCCATATTCACCCAATACGTTTACTCTTTCGGCATCATATAAATATAATTTTGGGTTTGGATAGTTGTGCAAATCTAATATATCACCCGTTCTGTAATGATTACCACCACTTGCAGCATTCACCAATCTGCTTGAATCGTATGACTTTGTCCACTCAGAAACTTCCTCAGTTTTAAATTGTCCCCACGCTTCATTAAAAGGAACCCATACAACAATGCTTGGATAGGAGTAGAGAAAATCCATTATCTCCTTCCACTCTTTTTTGTAAATAGCTTCTGATTCGCTACTACGGATAAGTTCTGAGCCACTAAAATAGCTGTGTCCTTGCCACTGCGTACTTTTATCGCCATTGGGCATATCTTGCCATACCAACATACCAATTTCGTCGCAATGGGTGTACCATCGTGCAGGTTCTACCTTCACATGTTTGCGAATCATGTTAAAGCCGAGTTCTTTTGTCTTAACTATATCATACTTCAAAGCTTCATCAGTAGGAGCAGTGTACAATCCATCAGGCCACCAACCTTGGTCTAAAGTGCCGAAATGGAAATAGTTTTTGTTGTTTAATTGCATGCGAACAATTCCTTGGTCATCTCTTTTCATAGATATTTTGCGCATAGCAAAGTAGCTTTTCACTTCATCTGTAACACTTCCATTACTTACCAATTTTATGTTAGTGCGATATAGAAAAGGTGTTTCAGGAGACCACAACTTAGCATTCTCTATCGGTATTTCTAAGATTTCTCCAACAGCAGCTTTTGTTGAGGAGAGTTCTTTGTCGCCATCAAGAACAACAACTTCTATTATATCCCCATAACTGGCTCCCTCGATGCTTGTTTCTATTTGAATGATTCCTTCATCTATATTAGGGACCGTTTTAATGGAGGATATATTTGTTTTGTTAACAGGCTCCAACCAAACTGTTTGCCATATTCCAGTTACGGAAGTATACCAAATTCCTTCAGGTTTGTTGGATTGCTTGCCAACTGGTTGAGGTCCATCGTTAGTAGGGTCCCAAACTTTCACTGTTAGTTCCTGCGTAGAACTATTTAAAAAAGGAGTAATATTGAAATTAAAAGGTGTAAATCCTCCTGTATGAGAACCTATCTTTATATCGTTAATCCACACTTCAGCTTTCCAATCAACAGCTCCAAAATGCAACAAAATATCTTTACCGTTCCAATTTTCAGGAATAGTAAAAGTAGTATTGTACCATAAGTTTTTTGATGATCCAACTTCTTTCATCACTCCAGATAGGCTCGATTCTATTGCAAACGGGACTAATATTTCCCCATCAAAACTTGAAGGTTTGCTTTGGCCAAAGTCTTGAATAGCATAATTCCACAAACCGTTTAAATTCTTCCATTCGCCTCGCTCCATTATAGGACGAGGATACTCTTCGAGTACATTCTTTGGGTCAATCTCACTGGCCCACTTGGTTTTAATCTTATCTCCTGCAGGCTTCCATTGTGCCGTGAGAGGTAAAGTGATTAAAAGAATTAGAGAGAGTAATGTCGTTTTAGTCATTTTGTTAATCTTTATTTCTTAAATTGGTTTAATTTTTAGTACACCTTGATTTCCCAAATACCTGGTCGAGGACCATCTTCATTATTTAGCATAGTAACTCTTATAAACTGAGCATTCACTTGCTTTTGTATCTCAAATGGAGATCCATTCTGAGTGTTATTCATTGCATTCGTTATATTGGTCCATTGTTTGCCATCCTTCGAAATGTCTACTTTATATTGATAGAAGTAAATTGGATATTCAGGATATATTTCAATTGTTGAAATATCCTTAATTTGGTCAAGATCAACCATAATCCACTCTTCATTGGCCTTGCCTCCTATCCACAAAGTTCCATTGTTTTCATCTACTGCATTGCCTGCTTTAGTTTCAGAACTAAAATCTGAGGAGCTTTGCATTTTCGCATTGAAAGCTAAGTTTCTTCTTTCGTTAGTGTTTGCAGCAATGGGGTGAACACCACGGTGGGTTGTCAACACATGATCGATTCCACCATCGGAAGTATAAGAAATCTCATCCATACTCACTTGACGAAGTTTTGCTGCAATGTCATAATTATCCATGGTGTTAAAACGGTGATATACAATGTAATCTTTACCATCATAATTCAACATTGTGTGATGTCCAGTAGAAATTATTTTGTCTTCTTTTTCGTTAGCCACTAAAATAGGACGCACCATTCCCTCTGTCCACGGACCAAGAGGAGTAGGACCTGTAACGTATCGCACTTGATAGGTTTTATCCCATGTATGTCCGTATGAATACATAAAAAAGTAAGTACCATTGCGTTTAATCATGTAAGGTGCTTCGAAGAAATAAGGAGGTGTAACATCCTGTGGTTCACCATCAAATGAGACCATATCTTTGTTTAGTTTTACAGCAAGACAACGTCCCTCTATTTTGAAAGTCGAATCTGATGAACCCCAATACAAATAAG
>JARICS010000063.1 GCA_029264035.1 Dysgonamonadaceae bacterium
AGACAGTATGCTCAATCGCAAATATAATGGCATTGCATATAACATCATCGATATTACACGCCAAACATTAGACCCAGCCATTGCCGAACAACTAAGCTCAATAGATGGGGTGAGTATGGTGAGGGTGATTGAGGGTAAATAGATAAAATACCATTATCAAAATTTACAAGGTAGACTATTATAAACAAAACATTTAATTGGTTATGAAAGAGTCTTTTAAAAGTATTATCAATGGCAATGAGCCAGTATTAGTAGATTTTCATGCAACTTGGTGTGGCCCATGTCATACCCAAGCTCCTATTTTGAAGGATTTAGCTCCTAATATAAAAGGAAAAGCGAGAATCATAAAAATAGATGTTGACAAGAATCAAGCTCTTGCTCAACAGTATCAAGTGAGGAGTATTCCTACTCTTATTTTATTTAAAAACGGAGAGGCTGTTTGGCGGCATTCGGGTGTTGCAAGTAAGCAGGAGCTTCTGGATATTATAAATCAGCATATGTAAAAAAGGTTGAAACATTATGGAAGAATTATGTTATAACCATGATTTGAAGGTGTGCTACAGTACATAGCAATTGATATCCGCATTGTTCATAGATACCGACTACAGGCAATGCTGTCTTAAAAAACAATTTACTTAATCTTAATCTAACATTCGCGCTTCTTGTATATGATTTTTTTGGCTGAGAAAACAAATTAATAACTAATTTGTTTGAAGTTGAAACCCATAACCAATGAGCAAAAGAATACAAAAATTCGACAACTTTGATTGGATTGATCTTGAAAACCCAACTGTGGATGAAATAAAATCGACATCGTTTCCTTTTGAGATAGATGAAAATTTGATTGAAGACTCGCTTCAATTAGGACACTTACCCAAGATTGAGCGAACACCAGACTATCTGTTTATTATTCTGAGAGCATATACTGCTGCTGAGAGCGAAAAGGTGATAGGAGTGCAGCAAATAAGTAATAAAGTTGCTTTTTTTATTACTGACAGAACGCTAGTTACTATTCATAGACCTTCTTTTAAATTCATTGATAACACACCCACTAATTTTAAAAGCCCCGAAGAAGTTGCTTTATATCTGTTCAATGAAGTTTTATTGACTTATGATGAGCCAATACGAAACCAAGCTGATAAGATGGACGAGTTTGAACAGGATCTATTCCTGAAAGGTGGTGGTAAACTATCGGTGGAGAAGTTGTACTTTGAAAAATCGAAAGCACGTCTCACAAAGAAGATATTACTTATTACGCAGAGTGTATTTGACCAACTAAAAGTGGAGGATAATTTATCGTCTACGCTACAAGATTTAAAGGATACAGTTCTGCATCTTACACTTAGATCTGAAGAGATGATTGATGACGCCAAATCTTTGTTGAATTCTCACATGACTTATACAGCTCAGAAAAGCAATGATGTAATGAAGTTGTTGACGGTTTTTTCTGCATTTTTTCTGCCTTTGACATTTATTGTGGGGGTATATGGAATGAATTTTCACAATATGCCGGAACTTAAGTTGGAGCATGGCTATTTCATTGCTTTATTGGTGATGTTTATCATTTCAATAATAATCTACATATGGTTTAAACGAAAAAGAATATTGTAGATCTATATGTTACAGTTAGTAACAGCTTGTCATAGATATCTATTCTTGCTGTTGATAATAGTGAGAGTGTAAACAACTTAAAAAAAAAGGCATATATTATGAGCACAAAAATTTCTGATTTTGACAAAGACAAAATACAGGGTTTTGTTGACCAATTTAGAAATAAAGCAGCAAAACTCTTATTTGATATCGAAAAAACTAAAGAGACTTTGCAACGTGCTTTTGACAAAGCTTTAAAAAATGAAGGAGCAATATCGGAAGTATTTAATGATCTAAAGTTGATGCTCTTACTTGTAAAAGATTATATTACGGGAAAATATAGAGGCATACCTTATGGGTCTATAGTTGCAGTTGTTGCAGCTATATTATATTTTCTATCTCCCATAGATTTTATTCCTGATTTCATATTGGGTATTGGACTTATTGATGATGTATTTGTAATTGGCTTGGTGTTAAAGCAATTTCATAATGATTTACAGAAATATGAAAAGTGGAGATCTTATACGCATTAGCAAAAAAGAATGCTAAGTTTGTAAAAAGAAGATTTGCAGATAAATTATTTAAAAGAGAAGTGATATGAATAGAATTAAAATTACTGTTGTCATTATACTGACTATTTTGCTTAGCTATAGTTGTTCTACAATGAAAAATAATGTGCGAACTAATGTCAAAATAAGTAGCGATTTGATAGGGCAAAATGGTATTCGTAGAATTATTACTGAGCCTGTGGATATGCAAATAGGCGATGCTTCCTATAAATTTAATATGATATTAGATTTGTCTGTAAATTCGAAAAAATATTACTTGGGAGTTGCTTCTACATCTAAAATGCAAGAAAACAATGTACTGTTGCTTAAACTTGGAAATAACGAGAATGTGAAACTGACAGCCTCTGATGTGAAAGTAGAAAAAGTGAATATGCCTAAGGATCTAACTATTCTTGGTGGAAAACAGATTGGTTTGAGTATAAATAGAAATGTTGATTACTATTCAGCACTTTTTGATGTTGATACTAAGGTGTTGGAGGGGATAAAAAACCATGGCATTATTAAAATGCGAATTGAATATATGGATACTTTCTTTGAGCAAAACTGGTGGTCGAATGAATTAGGAAAGTACATTACTGAGAGTCGGAAAATGCTTGATGAGCAATCGAAAAAGCCAAATAAAGCTAGAACTCCAATAGAAGATGGGTTTTAAGGAATAGAACTTTAGCAAACAGAAATGAAACCTAAATATTCCTCGAAAATTGAATGAAAAAGGAATTAAAAGCTGGAGTAGTGCACGAAGTTCCACAGGATATTGAAAATGTGCTGACAGGCAATGAGCACATACTGGCTGTTTGGAATGGGCTGACGCCAATTCAACGTAACGAGTGGATATGTTGGATAACTATAGTTAAGAAGCCAGAGACGAGGTCGAAGCACATAGTCCGAATGATGAAGGAATTGAACGAAGGTAAACGACAACCGTGTTGTTGGCCAGGTTGTCCTCACCGAAGAGCAAATGCGCAAAAGTGGTTTAAATAATGTTACCTGACTTTAATACCGCGTTATTATTTACTTATATCACATAGTTATATCATCCTTATACTTTTCAACCACCTCTTCTAATATATCAGCAGCTTTCAAGATTAAATTTGCACATCTTTCATCAGGCTTTAGGTTGATTTCTTTTATGAGACTGCAATTTAAATTTTGAAATTCACCCTCGAACTGTTCTGTCCAATAACGTGTTACCTCTTTCATTTTAAGGTTTTGGGTGGGCATTTCTTCTGCAAACAGTGCACCTATTACGGCTATACCACCAGTGAGCATGCCACATGTGTTGCCAGTGCACATTCCAGCACCAAAGGGGACTATTAGCTTCAGTGTTTTTGGCTGTAGTCCAATATTGTAGTAATCATTTGAACCATGTAGCATGGCTTGAGCACAGCTGTAGTGATAGAGCTCTCTTTGTGATTCATATTGTAGTTCGTATTCAGTATATTTTCTTACTTCGTCTCTCAGCATATTGTTTCCTCCTGATGTGCGTGTGTATTTTTATTCTTGTTGATTCTCTTTGACCAACAAAGGTATAAAGATTTTGTAGGTAATAGCTCTTTTTTTTGTTTAGAACATGATAAATATTACTCTTCGTACAGACGCACTAACGGGGCCTCTTTGGTAGGATAATAGGATCGATTGAATCTGCCAGGAAACAAAAAAGACACCCTATTTAAGGTGTCTTCTTTATATTGAAAGTATTCTTTTAGAAAAAAGCTATTTAACCACAACCAATCTCTCTTCCAACTTTACGTGAGTTTTTTCGCCTGGTTCGCCCGCTGGCAGACCAAAAGGCATTTGTGCTATTAGCTTCCAATCTTCGTTTATAGACCATTCTTTTCTCACAGCTTCGTCAATCAAAGGGTTGTAGTGCTGTAGAGATGCTCCAAAGCCAACACTTTCGAGTCCTATCCATGTAAGTATTTGAGCTATACCCGAGGAGTGTTCGCTCCATTGTGTAAATTTTTCAGCCATGGAAGGAAGACTGCCTTGCAGACCTTTTATTACTGTTTGATCTTCAAAAAACAGAACTGTTCCATATCCAGAAGCAAAAGATGTGTTTACTTTATCTTCTGTTGATTTGAAGGCCTCTTCAGATTTGCTCACTTTCTTGAGTTCATCTTTGGTTATTTCCCACATCTTAGTGTGATTTTCTCCTAGCAAAAGCAACATCCGCGCTGATTGCGAATTGAATGCTGAAGGAGCATAGAGCAATACATGCTCAAGAATTGATTGTATCTCTTGATCGGATACTGGAGAGCTATTTTGTAGTTGATAATATGTACGTCTATCTTTAATTGCGTCTTTTAATTTCTTTTCCATTGTCGTTATCTGTTTTTATTTTTATGATTGTTTTTTAATGTTCAATTGAGATGCTTCTGCTAAACTCATTGTTATAGGCTCACGGCCTATTTTTGATTCAAAGTATTGTTTGCATCAGGAGTGAATTTAGTATTAGTTGCACTCACAGGTGTCAATCTGTATAAATTTGCGTTGTGTTGCTCTGCCTCTTTTTGGAACAACTGCACCTATAATCCCTGCAGAGGAGGTGCGTTTACTATTCTTTTTTCGGTTCATATTCATTGTTTTAAAAGTATAGTGCAAAGATAAGGCTCTTTGTAAAGGTGTGGAATATGAAAACAGGGAGTAAACGTATGAAAATCCGATATCCATTGATGAGTGTGGGTTTTCTTGAAGTCTGAAGGGTATAATTAGACCTTTTTATCTTCAGCTGGTGCGGATTTTTATCGATGATTAGGATATTTATCTCAACCTTTGAGTCAATGTGAAATTAAACCACAATAAATATAGATATAGGCTTAAAGTTACATTTATGTAGAAATAAGGCATGAAGATAAGGCTTATATTTACATCTCTTTAATCCTACAATAGCAAACTAAGAATATTTCCCTATTTTTGTAATCTAATATAAATAAAAGAGTGGAGACGAGTTACAATCGATGTTCTGCTGAGAAAAATAGGACATTAATCAAAACAACTAATTAAAACTGACCAAGAAAGAATGAGAAAACAGTTATTATTATTTATAGGCATTTGCCTATCATTTACAGTTGCAATGGGGCAAGCAAGAAAACACTTAGTAAACCTGAGTGGAAATAGCTACGTTGTAGAAGAGAGAGATGGAGCAACTATAACCAATGAGGGATTAACTAATTGGGTGGGTGAAGGATCAAAAATAAACACCTATGTTTACTTTTCGAAGCCTCAGACTTTTTCTGTTTCCATTATAGGAACTGTAGAGGAAGGAAAATCAGTGATAAAACTCTCAGCCAATGGTGAAAGCAGATTGGTAGAGTTGAAACAAGGTAACTTTGAGACATTAGTGGGTGATTTTGAGGTAAAAAAAACTGGCTATATACCCTTTTCTCTTGAAGGAGTTAGTAAGAGCGGAATTATGTTTGCCAATGTGGAGGCATTAATTGTGGAAACGGTTGATGATGCACTGGTGTATGTGCACGACTTTTCGGACTATTGGGGACGCAGAGGTCCGTCAGTACATTTGAATTACGAAATGCCTTCTGAAACAATTGAGTGGTTTTACAACGAAGTGACTGTGCCCGAGGGCAATGATGTACTTGCTAGTTACTATATGGCCAATGGGTTTGGCGAGGGTTACTTTGGCATGCAGGCCAATTCACCCACTGAGCGAAGAGTTCTTTTCTCTGTTTGGAGTCCTTTTGATACACAAGACCCCAGTTTAATTCCCGATAGCCTACAAATAAAGATGTTACGCAGGGGTGAAGGTGTGCATGTGGGAGAATTTGGCAATGAAGGTTCGGGTGGACAGAGCTATCTGAGATATGATTGGAAAGCGGGCAATACCTATAAATTCTTGACGCAGATAAAACCAACAGGCAAGGGTAGTACTATTTATACATCATACTTTTATGCAACAGATGAAGGTAGATGGCGTTTGATTGCCAGTTTTTTACGACCCGAAACTGTTACTCATTACGAACGTGCTCATTCTTTTCTTGAGAACTTTAGTCCTGAACAAGGTTACTTAACACGCAAGGTCTATTTTGGCAATCAATGGTATAGAACAATTGACGGTGAGTGGATAGCGGGAAGTAAGAGTTCTTTTTCGCACGACGCAACTGCTAAACAAGGAGTGAGAATAGACTATAAAGGTGGATATGAGCAAGATGAGAACAAATTCTACTTGCAAAATTGTGGGTTTTTTAGTGACTCCACTCCTTTTGGTTCAAAATTCGAGTTACAACCCAAAAGTGATGCTCCTATGATAGATTTTGAATTATTGGAAAGCTTGTAAACATATAAAAAAGAGTCTTTTTGTGCAGTAGAATAGGATATTTATGAAAATTAGAAGCAAGAGTGAGCAATTTAGTTTATTTTCACATGTTGTATAGTTCTTTTTATACTCTTATTTCTATCTTTGTTATTATTATTACAGCAGAAATTTATTAATCGTTTCGAAAAAAATAAACACATGAAAAAAGTATTACAAATAAGCTTGGCATTACTTTGCCTTTCATTTATTGTTACATCGTGCAAACCAAAACAAAGCGCATACAAATCTGTATACGAAGCTGCTAAAGAAAGAGAAATGCAGGAAACATCTAACGAGTCTAACACGGTAGTTAAATCGGCCGGAACCCTTTCTCCTGTCGAAGTTTCTGTGAGAAAAGAGAAGGTTACACCCGTTTATAATTCAGATGCTGCAGGCTTGAAGTCATTCAACGTGGTTATTGCCTCATTGAGCGTGAAGCTAAATGCTGAGTCATTGAAATCGAGAATGGAAAATGAGGGCTACTCTGTGATTTTAGCTCAAAACGAACAAGGTATGTACCGTGTAATCGTGGCAAGTTACGACGACAAAATTTCGGCTGTTGAAAAACGAAGCGAAATATACGAAAAATACTCTGCAAGAGGCGATACAGATCATTTGAGAAGAACATACGGAGTTCCTTTCAACGACCTTTGGATTCTTCAGAGAGAATATTAATAGTTGAACATACTAAAAGTTTAAATATTTGAGCAAGCACTCTCGTTTATGAAATGAGGGTGCTTGTTTTTTTTGCTTATGGAAATAACTTTTTTAGGCACGGGAACATCTTCAGGAGTTCCTGTTGTGGGGTGTGAGTGCATAGTTTGTAGGTCTGACAATACTAAAGATAGGCGATTGCGCTCGTCTGTTTTAATTGAAAAAGATGGTGTTCGCCTGCTTATTGATGTGACGCCTGACTTTAGGGAGCAGATGCTGGGGTTGACATTTACTAAAATAGATGGCGTATTGATTACACATGAGCATTACGATCATGTGGGAGGTTTGGATGATTTACGCCCCTTTGGTAGATTTGGAGAGATTAGTATATACGCAGAAAATAATGTTTCTGATGCTTTAATGAATCGGATTCCCTATTGCTTCATGAAAAATAAATATTCGGATATACCCAACTTGCGCATCACTGATATAGATTGTGCTCCATTTCAGATTGAGGGCATTGACATTATCCCTATTCGAGTAATGCATCACAAGTTGCCAATATTAGGTTTCAGAATTGATGATTTTGCTTATCTCACGGATGTGAAAACTATACCAACAGAAGAGTTGGATAAACTAAAAGGCTTGAGTGTATTGGTTGTGAGTGCATTGCGCAGAAGTGAGCACATATCTCATCAAAACTTAGATCAAGCCATAGCGTTGATTCATAAAATTGATGCTAAGGAGACTTATCTCACTCATTTAAGTCATGAAATGGGGTTGCATGATGAAGTGCAACAGGAGCTTGACAGAAGAGTAAATATTGCCTTTGATGGTCTGAAAATATCTGTTTAGTCAAACAGAAGAATACAGATTGGAATAAGTTTTTTATTTTTAACAGTAGGGTGTGCAACTATTAATCATTTTGAGCATCTTGTATATAAAGAGTAAGGCTGTATTTGATTAGCTTATAGAAGATTAGCGATGTTGGAGAATTAGCAACATATTTACAAAATAAATTAAACTATTTGAGCTTAGCCAAGTCAAACTAATTGAAGAACAATTATAGATTATAGAAAATATAAATAAAGGAGCATAAGATATGAAAACAATTAAATTATTTATCTCAGGATTGCTACTATTGACGCCCTTTCTAGGTAATGCCCAAGAATGGGACGATATATACGCCAATCCCGACAAACAGGGAACACAAGTAATTAGGAAAGAAGAACCACAAAAACCTCAAAAGAGAAAAATTGTGGTTATCCAAGGTGACGCATCTAATGTGGCTGTTGAAGCAAATGGTCGCAACATTGATGAATATAACCGTAGAGGTGGAAATGAAGAGGTGGAAACTGGACAAGCAACTGTACAAGAGTACACAGATTATGAATATACAGATCGGATAATTAAATATCACGATCCAGAGTCTAGTGTCAAAATTACTGGTGCTGATGAAGTAACCATATACGTCGGCGACGATTTGTATAGTGACTACTATGAAAATAGGGGTTACAATTACAATATGAACATTGGTTGGGGAGGTTACTATCCTTGGTATGACTCGTGGTATAATTATCCTTTCTCATACGGATGGAGATCACCATGGGGTGGATTTGGATATGCAGGATGGTATAATCCTTGGTATTCACCATGGGGTTTTGGTGGATGGTATTCGCCATTCTATTATAGTAGCTGGCACAATCCATGGTATTATGGTGGATATGGTGGTTATTATGGAGGCTATTACGGTGGAGGTTATGGCTATGGTTATGGTTCTGGTTTCAGTGACGGATATTATTCGGGCCTTAGCAGAAGCAGATCGGGTAGAACTTCTTCAGGTTATAGATCTTCAAGCAGTGGTCGATCAAGTATTGCAGGCACGGGTGGTAGATCATCTACATCATCATCAAGAAGCAGTGTGAGCAGAACAGCTCAAAGTAATCGCACTTCAAACACATATAGCAGAAGTGCCGCAACATCAAGAGGCTCTTCAGCAACTAGAAGCGCAACATCAGGTTCAAGAACCCGAATTGTTGATAGTTCATCGGGAAGAGTTATTGATTCAAGATCAGGACTTATAGTTGGAAGAAGCAATGCTTCAAGCAGAAGCGATGTAGGTCGCCCTAGTGGATCAAGTACTAATCGTTCAGGTGTTAGCAGCACTCCTTCAAGAGTTTATCAAAGAAGTTCATCACCTGTTCAGAGTTCACGTAGTGGTGCAGTAAACAGAAGTGGTGCAGTAAACAGAAGTGGTTCTTCTACATCCAATAGAAATACGGGTATATATTCTACTCCATCGCGTAGTAATAATACAGGAACATACACTCCAAGTAGAACAACAATTGAAACAAGGTCATCAACACCTACTCGCAGTTCTTCTACTTACAGTGCACCTACTAGAAGTTCTTCTTCCTCTTCTTCTTCTATATCTGGTTCATCGGGAAGTAGTAGCAGTAGCAGATCTTCAGGTGGTGGTGGCAGTAGCAGAAGTTCAGGTGGAGGACGTAGATAATATATTTCTTTAGAAAATAATTATTTAATCTTTCAATATTAGGCTACCTCGAAACTATACGGTAGTGTTTTTTCGAGGTAGTTTCTTTTTTAATAGCAACTTAATAATATAGAACAATGAAAAAAATCACATATATAGTCATTTCACTTCTGCTTATGGTAAGCTACTCTTATGGACAGGGTGAAGTAGAAGCAAATCAGTTTTCGAGAAACGATTTGAATGGAACTGCCAGAGCTATCTCTATGGGAGGTGCTTTTGGAGCATTAGGAGGCGATCTCACAGGAGTGTCAATCAATCCGGCCGGTATTGCAGTGTACAGAAGTTCAGAGATTGCCGCAACTGCAGTATTTCAGAATGAGAAGTTCAAATCGGGAGATATTAGTAATACAAAAAATAAATTCAACTTCCGAAACTTAGGTTTTGTAGGTTATTTTCCTACACGAAATCCAAGTATTCCAGTTGTAAACTTTGGCTTCTCATACAATAAAATAAAATCCTTTGATAAAGAGATTGGAGCATACGGAGCAAATCGAGGAAGTTCATTGATGGACTATATGTCTCATGTTTCCACTGAAGCAAACAATGGAGCAGGGGTTGATCCAAGTATTATGGAATTTGACGATAATGATAAAAATTACGATCCATTTATGAGTGATGCACCATGGTTATCAGTTTTAGGCTATAACTCTTTCTTAATTAATCCAGGCAAAGATGCTCAAGGTAATTTTTATACACCTTTACACAATGAAACAGTAAGTAATACATTAAGTATGTCAGAAAGAGGCTCTATCGATACTTATGATTTCACAGTTGGAACTTCTATCAACAATGTACTTAATTTGGGTGTATCATTATCTCTAACAGATATTTACTACAATTTATCTTCACAAAATAGCGAAGATTTTTCAACTGGTGTCAATGCAGGTTTTGATTTACGAAATTGGGTTGTATCAGAAGGAAATGGAGTGGGAGTGAAGTTAGGTCTAATTTACCGTCCAGTTAATGAGTTTCGCATTGGATTAGCATATCAGTCTCCTACTTGGTATTCTATGACCGACAGATACTCAGCTGAAATTGAGGAGAATGTGGAGCAATATGTAACAGTAACTGACTATAAACCAGGTACAACCTTTTCAGGTGAAAAAAGACACGATTATGATTTTAAAACACCCGACAAGTGGACATTGAGTGCTGCGGCTGTATTGTCAAATAGTATGATTTTGAGTGTAGATTATGAATTGAGTAACTACAAGAATATGAAATTTTCAACGTCTTCAGATTATTATGTTTCAGCTGATACATATAACAATGACAATGCTTATATTAAAGAAGACTTTAAAGTAACTTCTACTGTACGTGCAGGTTTAGAATATCGTTTCAGTCCTCAGTTCTCGGGACGTTTGGGTTATGCATGGATGCAAAATCCTTACAACTCTAATTTCCAAAAAGACGGAAATGCAATGACTGTAGGTGCTACAACGGCATACAGAATGGAAGGCGATGCCAACTACTTTACAGGTGGTATTGGTTATAGATTTAATCGTTACTTTTATGCCGACCTAGCGGTGGTATATAAAACACAGGACGATGATTTATACTCTTATTCTAATGTTTATAACGACGTGGGCGAAACGTATATTGATGCCGCTCCTTACGAACTAAAGAATAATTCAATCAGAGGACTATTAACCATTGGTTATAGATTCTAAGCAATCACAGACTTGAACTTTTGAGTTCTTGTATAGATAAAATAAAGGCTGCCTATAATGGGTAGCCTTTTTTGTATTTGGTGAGTAGTGCTATATTTGTAAAATGACAGGTCACGACCTGTTACTACAGATAAATTGCAAATAGATATCTGCAATGTTCAGATACGCAAAGCATTGCTTTTACGATTCTTAATTCTTAACTCTTAATTCCTGATATTCCGGTATCTCCTCCAAAAAACTATAGCTTTGATCGTCATAATTCATTTTGCAACAGAAGTGCGACAATCCATTAGAAACAATCAAGAAATCTACTCTCAGAACTATGTTGTATCTCACTATTTGATCAAACACTTGCTGATCAATTTTTACAGTGGGTCTTTTGTACTCTACAATAACCAATGGCTCAAGCCTATTGTTATAAAC
>JARICS010000099.1 GCA_029264035.1 Dysgonamonadaceae bacterium
AAAGAAACAGATTAGGTAGTTCATTCTACCGCATTTCGACAAGCTCAATGACCGCTAAACAGAGAAAAAATAAACAGGACATTGTCAATTATCAATTGTCAACTGTCTGCCCTGTGAAATCTGAGTTTTATTTCATGGGGTCAATTTAATAAAACCGCTCGCGCCGATTTCCAAACACTTCGACAGGCTCAGTGACCGTCAGTGTGCTGCGAAGCAGAAAAGGTTCTCGCAAAGACGCAAAGTCGCAAAGGAAATGCGTTGATGGCCTATGGCCACTTATACAAAGAGTAGAACAGTTGTGCTCGCTAATGGCTAAACAAAAATAAAATAAACAAGACATTGTCATTTGTCAATTTTCAACCGTCAATTTAATAAAAACAATGATACAAGTAAAAAACCTACGCAAAAACTATCATACCGAAAAATCGGGTAAGTATGCAGGCCTTGGCATTAAAGATGATGTAGAGAGTGGTGTATCGCTTTCCGTTCCCAAAGGGGAGATATTTGGCGTGATTGGTCCTGACGGAGCAGGCAAGACTACACTCTTTAGGATATTGGCAACGCTGCTCCTACCCGACTCTGGAGAGGCTCATTTGGGTAAATGGAATGTGGTGAAAGACTACAAGGAAATTCGCAAAATGATTGGATACATGCCAGGAAGTTTCTCACTCTATATGGATTTGAGTGTAGAGGAGAATCTGAAGTTTTTCGCTACTGTATTTGACACTACCATTGAGGAAAATTACGAATTTATTAAAGATATATATCAACAGATTGAGCCCTTCAAAGACCGCAGGGCTGGAGCATTGTCCGGGGGGATGAAGCAAAAGTTGGCGTTATCGTCGGCACTCATTCATCAACCCGATGTACTTATATTGGACGAGCCCACTACGGGAGTTGATCCTGTATCTCGCAACGAATTGTGGGATATGCTGAAAAAACTAAAGGAGGGCGGAATGACTATCTTGGTCTCTACTGCCTATATGGACGAGGCAAAACGATGTGACAGAATAGCCTTAATGCGTGAGGGTGAGTTTATTGCAATGGACACACCCAATAATATTATTGCTGCTTACGAAGAAATATTGTGGGCTGTGACGGGTGATAATTTAGCCAGAATGTTGGCTGATATCCGAGCTTTCCCTAAAGTGCACACCTCTTTTGCTTTTGGCGATCAACATCACATTACTGTTGACCCACGGCTAACGAAAGAGGAGTTACATGCATATCTTACAGAAAAAGGATACACCAATGTGACCATCAAAGTGATTACGCCCACTGTTGAAGATTGTTTCTTAGCATTAACCAAAGAAATAAATTGAAAATGAAGCAAAATATAATTATAGATGTTGCGGGACTCACCAAAAAGTTTGGCAATTTCACTGCTGTCGATAATATTTCATTTCAAGTGAAAGAGGGTGAGATATTTGGTTTCTTAGGGGCTAATGGCGCAGGCAAGACTACTGCCATGCAAATGTTGATAGGGCTTACCAAGAAAACATCGGGGCAGGCTACTGTGGCGGGTTATGACATACACACACAGAGCGAAAAGATAAAGAAGAATATTGGCTATATGAGTCAGAAGTTCTCGTTATACGAAGATTTAAAGGTGTGGGAGAACATTCGCCTATTTGGTGGAATCTACGGCATGAAAGACAAAGATATTGCAGAGAAAACAGATCAACTGCTGAACCGTTTAGACTTTGAGGGTAAACGCAATACTTTAGTGAAATCGCTTCCTCTAGGATGGAAACAAAAATTGGCTTTTTCGGTGGCTATTTTCCACAGTCCAAAGATTGTTTTTCTGGATGAACCAACAGGGGGAGTTGACCCTGCTACCAGAAGACAGTTTTGGGAAATGATATATCAAGCTGCAGAAGACAACATTACAGTATTTGCTACCACGCACTATATGGACGAGGCTGAATATTGCGACCGTGTGTCTATAATGGTGGATGGGCGTATAGATGCGCTGGATACTCCTGCCCAATTGAAAGCTGAATACAAGGCTGCTGATATGGACGAGGTGTTTAGGAAACTTGCCCGCAAAGCAGAAAGAGACTAATGAGAATAAAAAAGAGAGATAGATGAAACAATTCTTTGCTTTTGTAAAAAAAGAGTTCTATCACATTTCGCGTGATAAAAGAACCATGCTGATACTATTGGGAATGCCTGTGGTGCAGATATTGATATTTGGGTTTGCCATAAATATGGAGGTGCAAAACATACGTGTTGCTATATATGAGCCGCAAGCTGACGTGTATACGCAAGACATTAGAGCAAGGGTAGAAGCCAATCCGTACTTCATTCCACAGGCCACACCCCACTCTATTCACGAGGTGAATGAGATGTTGCGCAAGGGCGAAATAGATATTGCACTGGTTTTCCCCAATGACTTTCACAACAGTCTTGTGAACGGCGGTGCAGCGCAAGTGCAGATTATTGCTGATAGCTCCGATCCCAATATTGGAACAATATCTACCAATTATCTGCGGGCTATAATTGGCGAACAGCAAATGGAATGGATGGAATTGCAACAAATACCCTACCACATAGATGTGACTAGCAAACTGCACTACAACCCCGAAATGAGGTCGGCCTATACTTTTGTTCCTGGCATTATGGGATTGGTATTAATGATTATTTGTGCCATCATGACTTCTATCTCTATTGTGAGAGAAAAAGAGATGGGTACAATGGAGGTGTTATTGGCATCGCCACTCAACTCTACCACCATACTTCTCTCTAAAACAATTCCTTATTTAGCGCTCTCATTTATCAACTTAGCTACCATATTGGTTCTATCCGTATTTGTGCTGAAAGTTCCCATTGTGGGGAATCTGTTCTTGTTGCTATTTATTTCGGTATTGTTTATTTTTCTCTCCCTTTCATTAGGGTTGCTGATATCTACTGTTGCACAAACGCAGGTAGTGGCCATGCTTATTTCGGGTATTGGTTTGATGATGCCTGTGCTCATCCTGTCGGGCATGATATTCCCTATAAACAATATGCCCAACTTCTTACAATGGTTCTCGGCATTAGTTCCTGCAAGGTGGTATATTATAGCGGTGAAAAAAGTGATGATTCAGGGCTTAGGCTTTATGGCAGTTGCCAAAGAGATAGGAATAATGATAGCGATGATTGTGGTAATTGTAACATTGAGTATACGTAACATAAAGACAAGATTAGAATGAAAACACTTAAATACCTTGTCGAGAAAGAGTTTAAGCAGATATGGCGCAACCCTATGATTCCGAAAATGATAGTGTTTTACCCCATATTAGTGCTACTTATTTTTCCATGGGCCATCAATTTCGAAGTAAAGAACATAAAGGTAAATATTGTAGATCAAAGCAGAAGTACTTATTCGCAGCGTCTGACAAACAAGATAGATGCTTCGGCCTATTTCATATTGAATGACATAACGGATAGTTACGAGTCGTCTATGAAGGATATGGAAAATGATAGGTGTGATATCATCTTGGTTATTCCGCCATCATTTGACGAACACTTGGTGAAGGAACAAAAAGCAGATATATCTATTGTAGCAAATGCAGTGAATACCACGCAGGGACTATTGGGAAGTAACTATTTGACTGAAATAATAAATGATTTTGCGTCTGATTTGCGTTACGAAATAAAGCCCATCTTGAAAGTGCAACAAGCACAAAGCCTAGAAATTGTGCCTCGCTATAGATACAACGAAACATTGGACTATAAAACATTTATGCTTCCCGCATTTATTGTGCTCATGATAACGCTTATTTGTGGTATATTACCCTCACTTAATGTGGTGTTGGAGAAGGAGATTGGCACTATTCACCAAATGAATACTACTCCTGTAACGAAATTCAATTTTATTCTCGCCAAGGTTATCCCCTATTGGATTATTGGTATTATCATTCTCACTATTTCTATTTTCATGGTGTGGATTATCTATGGCCTGTTCCCCTCGGGAAGCATTATAGCACTATATCTGGCATCCGTCATTTTTATTGTTGGCGTAACAGCATTGGGTATTGTAATATCTAACTATTCCGACACCTTGCAGCAATCTATGTTTGTAGTCTTGTTTTTCATTCTCATCATTATTTTATTGAGTGGTATGTTCACCCCTGTATCCAGCATGCCCGTGTGGGCTCAGACTATAGCATATGTCAATCCGCTCACACACTTCATTGAGATTATGCGCTTGATTTACCTGAAAGCAAACACCATTGCAGACTTGCTTCCTCAAATGGGGATATTGATTGCTTTTGCTGTTGTGTTTAATGGCTGGGCTGTGTTGAGTTATAAGAAGAGTAATTAGAGAATAATTATTAATGATGAATTGTTAATTGTTAGTGAACCCGGAACTACAGATTCGAGACTTTGAATTCGGATAAATTTCACTGTCATTCTGAACGAACGCGAAGAATCTGTTGAATAGAGAGGTGATTGTACTGATTGGACGAATGAGTTTAGATAAAATGAAAACAGCAAAGGTCTAATATGCTTATAATCTGTGCAATTTGTTACGAAAACTCTTTATTATCTCAGTTATGAGTGGACAGCGTTGAGTTATAGAAAAATAAATTAGACTAATTGATAATTTCTAATGAAATACTTTTCAAGATCGATAGTAGTATTACTATTTTTGTTTTTCTCTCTATTGGATATAAATGGGCAAGAAGAAAAACAGGAGGTAGATACTATTGATAATCCCACAAAAAGAATCGATTTATTAATTAAAGAAAGGGTATTGAAGGAAAGGAGTTTATTGGAAATATCGGAAGATGATGTGAGGAGAAAACTTGATTCAACACACTCTTTTGGTATCTTGAAAGACAACTATTTCATTACTGGCAGCCCATTGAACAAGCAAATTAATGTGGACAATGCAGATGTAAAATATCAAATTAGTTTCAGACAACGTTTAAGCAGTAGCTATTTGCCATTCAACACATTTGTTTTCATTTCCTATACGCAAAAGTCATTTTGGAGTATCTATAAAAAATCATCTCCTTTTCGAGATACAAATTTTAATCCTGGAATAGGTTTTGGACGGTATCTAATTTCGGATGACAATAACTATATGGGCAGTCTGTTTCTTCAACTCGAACATGAATCTAATGGAAAGGATAGTTTAAATTCCAGATCATGGGACTTTTTAAGTCTTTCGGGTAAGTATTATTTTAATGACCGGCTTTTCTTTAGGGCTAAAGCGTGGCTTCCTTTGGTTTTGTTGATGGATAATACCAATACAGATTTGCTTACCTACAAAGGCTATGGCAATTTCTCAGTAGACTACAGAACTAAAAACGATCGATGGTGGTTTAATGCAAACATTACTCCAAGACATAACGTTATAACAATGAATACTACTTTGAGTGCTGCCTTTAAAGTCTCAAAAACGTTCAATCAATATCTGTTCTTTGAACTCTACAATGGAAGAGGCGATAGTTTGCTCGATTACAAACAATACGATGTAAAGTTG
>JARICS010000114.1 GCA_029264035.1 Dysgonamonadaceae bacterium
ACTGTGGCTACAACTACTTTTTGCCCTGCGGCAACGTTGGGCGCTCCACAAACAATGTTGAGAGGTTCGCCACTCTGGCCAACATTTACAGTTGTCAAGTGTAAGTGGTCAGAGTTGGGGTGGGGCAAACAAGTCAACACTTCGCCAATAACCAAACCTTCCAATCCACCTTTGATGGTTTGAATTTCGTTTAATCCCTCGGTTTCTAAACCAATAGATGTAAGTGCGTCAGCAGTAGCTTGCGGTGCAAGATCGAATTCGAGATAATCTTTCAGCCAGTTGTATGAAATATTCATTATTTTGAGTCTGTTTTTATTGCTATTGTAATTGTTGGTATAGCTTAGTTGGAATTGTTTCCAAAAAAACTCTCCAAAATTACAAAAAAAAGAGAGAGATATGAAATGTAGGAGACTAAAAAGATGAAAATGGGGGAGGGAGGGTCTAAATAATATATGATATTCTGATGAATGTATTGTATTGCTTTGCAAAGTATGGATTCAGACCTTTATTGGAGAATCGTTATTGTGTGTAGTAATTTTATATATCGGTTGCTGCAATGATTTAGTGTTGATTTTGTGAGTGTCCCAAGGTATCGATTTTTAAAACAAAGTCTCTTTGAACATGAGCCAATAGATATAATCTTTAGTTGCATTGTTGATGCATGGAAACGAAGATATGCCTTTTTTCGTGGAAATATTTTTGGATTGGGTCGATGATATCAAATAAAATAATTAGCTAGTTTCTCAATGTAGAAAAAGCATTAAAAATAAAAACTTAGTGTTAGTGCTTAGAGCTGAAGACATGAGATATATAGATTATGAGGTGTAAAAGTTATAAAGCAAAAGGTTAAAACGATGGCTCTAAAATAATCCACATACTGCTCTCAATTGCACAAAAAAAGGTGTCCAAAACATTGTTTTGGACACCTTCATTCTAAAAGTAGCTACACTATTTATATATGTGTAACTTTATATCTAGGCTACAAGTTTTAGTAACCTCTAATTGCTTTAATGCCAGGGAGTTCTTTGCCTTCCATAAACTCAAGCAATGCACCACCACCTGTGGATACATACGATACTTGGTCGGCAAGTTCAAACTTGTTGATAGCTGCTACAGAATCGCCACCACCAATAAGAGAGAATGCACCTTTGCTAGTTGCTTCTGCTATAGCCTCGGCAACTGCACGTGTACCATCTTCGAAATTTTCGAATTCGAATACACCTGTAGGGCCATTCCAAAGTATAGTCTTAGAATTTTTGATAACTTCTACAAACTCTTGAATAGTATCTGGACCAATATCCAAGCCTAACCAACCGTCAGGAATTTCTTTAACTGGTGCAAAATCTGTTTTTGCATCGTTGCTAAAGCTATCTGCAATTTTAGCATCTGTACCCAACAATAGATTTACACCTTTTTCTTTTGCTTTTTCTACTAGTTCTTTTGCTAGATCTAGCTTGTCGTCTTCCACAAGAGAGTTCCCAATCTTGCCTCCAAATGCTTTGGCAAATGTGTAGCTCATGCCACCAGCAATAATTAAGTTATCAACAGAGTCTAATAAATTGTTGATAATTTCTATTTTAGAAGAAACTTTAGATCCACCCATAATAGCTGTGAAAGGACTTTGAGTATCTTTCAATACTTTCTCAACAGCATTTATCTCTTTTTGCATCAAGAAACCAAACAGTTTGTGGTCAGCATCAAAATATTCTGCAATAAGAGCTGTAGATGCGTGTGCTCTGTGGGCTGTGCCAAAAGCATCGTTCACATATACGTCTGCTAAAGTAGCAAGGCTTTTAGTAAAATCTTTTTGAGACTCTTTTATTGCTTTCTTAGCAGCTTCTTTTTCTGCGTCGGTAGCATTGTCAGCTAGGTTGCGTGGTTTGCCCTCTTCTTCGGCATGAAATCTTAGATTTTCTAGCAGTAGTGCCTCTCCAGGTTGTAGAGCAGCAGCTTTAGCTTCAGCTTCGTCACCCACACAATTGCTGGCAAATTGCACTTCCACACCCAGTAGTTCTGATATGCGTGGTAAGATATGTTTAAGTGATAATTTCTCGGAAACTTCTTTTGGTCTTCCAAAATGAGTACCAATAATGACGCTTCCACCATCTTTAATGATTTTCTTTAGAGTAGGCATTGCTGCTTGTATGCGTGTGTCGTCTGTGATGTTTAGTTGTTCATCCAAAGGCACGTTAAAATCTACGCGTACAAAGGCTTTCTTACCTGAAAAATTAAATTGTTCAATAGTTTGCATAATATGTTTAAGTTTTATCAAATGTTAGAATCTACATCTTATTTGTTGAAAACAACCATTGTAGATTGCAAAGATAATATAATGTTGTTAGATATATTTGGATTAAACAAAATAATTAGTCTTGATTGATTCTTACTTCGTATGAGATGGGGATGCATGACTTATACATGGCCAATACGCCGCAATAGTTCTCGAATGATAGCTTAACAGCTCTTTCAATTTTCTTTTCTGGCAAGTCATCACCCTTAAAATCATAGATAAGCTTCATTGATTCATATTTTTTTGGATGCTCATCGGTCATCTCCGCATCAATCTTGATGTCGAAATGTTGCAGTTCGATACGCATTTTTCTTAGCATCTCCACCACATCCAATCCAGTGCAGCCTGCAGCAGCAGCAAGCAAAAGTCTTTTTGGTCGGGGCCCTTTGTTTTGTCCTCCCTGGTCTTCACCTAAATCAATTACAATGTTGTGGCCGTCGATGTCTGTAGAGAAAGTATTATTTTCTTTCCAAACTGTTTTAATAGAGTGAGTAGTCATATTTCTTCTTTTTGATGTTATTTGATATGATATGTAACAATTTATTACTTGTTTAGTTCGTTAGCAAGAATAAGCACAAATAACCTCTTCAGCAAACGGTTGTAATGAAAAAAATCTTTTGCTAATATAGTCTATTATAATGATACAAAAGGTTACTTTTGTGTAAAACTAATGATATGATAGATGTAAATGCGCACGTCCTGTTGATCTATACGGGTGGAACAATAGGTATGATTGAGAATTTAGAAACGGGAGCTTTGGAGCCTTTCAATTTTAGTCACCTCCGATCTAATGTGCCCGAAATGAAGCGTCTGAATTTTCAGGTAGATACTTACATCTTTGACCCGCTCATCGATTCATCGGAAATATCGCCCGATAAATGGCGCGAAATGGTGGAGGTGGTCAAATCGCATTATGACGACTATGATGGCTTTGTCATTCTGCATGGCACGGACACCATGTCGTATACTGCTTCGGCGCTTAGCTTTATGTTTGAAAACCTAACAAAACCGATTATATTCACAGGCTCGCAACTACCCATTGGTAAACTGAGAACAGATGGAAAAGAGAATTTAATAACAGCCTTAGAAATTGCTGCCGATAAAGATGTAGATGGACATCCTGTTGTACCAGAGGTGTGTATCTATTTTCAGAATCTACTGCTAAGGGGCAACCGCACAACGAAAGTTAACGCTGAGAACTTCAATGCTTTCACGAGTGCCAATTTCACCAATCTTGCCGAGGCGGGTGTAACTATACGTTACAATACGAGTGTAATTTTGAGACCAGACTATTCAAAAGAGGTGGTGTTCTACGAGTCGTTCGACGATTGCATTGCAGTACTCAAAATATTTCCGGGTATTCCAGCAGGTGTGGTATCGGCAATACTAAATGTCGAAAACATAAAAGGAGTAGTATTAGAAACTTATGGTTCGGGCAATGCTCTGACCGATGAGTGGTTTCTTTCCGAATTGGAAAAAGCTGTGAAACGTGATATTGTAATTGTGAATGTTACACAATGCCTATACGGATTGGTAGCAATGCATCGTTACGAGCCAGGCCAAGACTTACTAAAGACTGGTGTGATAAGCGGATATGACTTGACAACCGAAGCTGCAATAGCTAAGCTGATGTATTTGTTTGGATTAAAAAAATCGCCTTCTGAAGTGCGCCAGCTAATGCAAACTCCATTAAGAGGAGAAATGAATATGGATGATGATTGAAGGTTATGAAAACTTAGAGTCGCTTGCCGCAAAAACAGAGGCCATTTTAAAGATATATCGGAAGAAGAATTTGAAACAGTTGAAGAAAATGGATTGTGAAATTCATGACCTACACCACACCTATACCGATAAGATAGATTGTTTGCAATGTGCCAATTGCTGTAAGACACTCGGCCCGCTTATTACTGATGCTGATATAAAACGTATTGCTAAAGCGTTGCGCCTCTCTACCTCTGAAGTTGTAGCGTCTTATTTAAGAATTGATGAGGATGGAGACTATGTTTTTAAAAAGATGCCCTGTCCTTTTCTTATGGCTGATAATTATTGCATTATCTACGAAAACAGACCCAAAGCTTGCCGGGAATATCCTCATACTGACAGAAAGAAATTCTATCAAGTATTTAATTTATCCATAAAAAATGCTTATACTTGTCCTATAGCTTACGAAGTGCTAAGTGGAATATTAAGAATAAAATAATAAATGGATAATTTAAATTACGGAGTAATAGGAAATTGCAGAAGTGCTGCATTGGTATCAAAAAAAGGTAGTATTGATTGGTTTTGTTTTCCCGATTTCGATTCGCCGTCTATTTTTTCTCGCTTGTTAGATAAGGAAAAAGGAGGCCATTTTGCTTTCACAGTATCCGATCAATACACAGTGTCGCAGAGATATGTAGATCAAACCAACATACTTATTACTACCTATGAAGCTGAAGAGGGCGCTTTTTTGGTATTCGACTATATGCCTCACTATACTACAACCGAAAGAAAATCTTACCTTCCACCCGAAATTCATCGCTATATGCGCGTGATACGTGGAAAACCTCGTTTGAGGATAGAGTACGAACCTCGCATGAATTATGCCCGCGAAGAGGTGGAGCACATTAAATTTGAAGAATATATAAAAACAATATCTAAGAAAGACGAAGACGATAAGATATACCTCTACACCAGTGTACCTTTTGATACAGTATTAAGTGGTGATGAGTTTGAGTTGAAAGATCATCAGTTTTTTCTTCTTTCTTACAATCAGAAATTGGTAACTGTAGATTTAGAAAGAATACACCTTAACTATGAGCGTACAAAAGTATATTGGATGAACTGGAGCAGTCGGTCGCGACAGTTTAAGGAGTATAACGATTTAATCACCCGAAGCATACTTGTACTCAAACTAATGTCTTATCAGTACTCTGGAGCTGTTCTTGCTGCCCTTACTACAAGTCTACCTGAATCTATTGGTGAAGTGAGAAATTGGGACTATAGATTTTGCTGGGTGCGCGATGCATCCATGACTATTGATACTTTTCTATATATGAGACATGGCAATACTGCCAAAAGATTTATTGAGTTTATAACAAAGATTCTGAAGTCGCGTGACGATAACTTCCAAATCATGTATGGCATTAGAGGAGAGAAGAAGTTGACAGAGGAAGTGCTTCATCATTTGGCAGGATACGAAAACTCTGCTCCCGTTAGAGTGGGTAATGCTGCCTATGATCAGAAACAAAATGACTCTATTGGCTATTTGCTCGATGTCATTTATCAATACTATCTCTATTTCCCTGGCACGCTTGATGAGGTGGAAGAGATTTGGGAGATTGTGAAAAGCCTTGTTCAGAGAGTGCTGCGCGACTGGAGAAAACCCGATCAAAGTATTTGGGAGTTCAGAACCATTTCGCGCCATTTTGTTTTCTCTAAAGTAATGAGTTGGGTTGCCATTGATAGAGCTTCCAAAATTGCATCGCTCATACAGAAAGATAAATATACCAATGCATGGAATGGGGCTGCTGCTGAAATCAAAGAAGATATCATTACCAATGGATGGAAAGAAGAGATTCAGTGTTTCTCACAAGCATATGACAATTTAGACTATGACTCATCGGTTTTATTGATGCAAACTTATGGTTTTATAGAAGCTACAGATGAACGCTATATAAAGACGGTGAAGACTATCAAAGAAAATTTGTTGCATAATGGGCTGATGTATCGTTATAAATCTGCTGACGATTTTGGCGAACCTACATCTGCTTTTACTATTTGCACATTTTGGCTCATCGAGGCACTCTATGCTATTGGCGAACGTGATGAAGCTAAAGAAATATTCGACAATTTGATTAAAAATGTGAATCATGTAGGGCTGATGAGCGAAGACTTAGATTTTGAGACTAAACGCAGATTGGGCAATTTCCCACAGGCATACTCTCACTTGGCTCTAATAAATACTGCATCGCTGTTTGCAGAAGAAAAAATATTGTCGCAGTTTATACGCGCATAATTGTATGTGACATTTAATTAGGTATTTAAATGAAAAGGGATTGTCTTGAATGAAGGACAGTCCCTTTTTTGTATAACATGAAAAGCCTGTATTTTTTTGGTAAACTATTGATATTCCAATTCAAAACATTTCTTAGGCGAACAAAATGCTTTAAACAGTTGAAAACTGCATCCACGACGGGGAAAAAGTTTGAAAGCACATTTTTTCGGAATGTTGTCCTAATTTGCGCCATTCCCACTTTAAAAAATCCAATGCCTTTCGTAAGATTCTCTTATCAGAAATTGATTTTTCATTCAAAGGCTTATTTTCTTTTTTTTCTGACATTTACCTCCATTATTAGATCCATTATATAGGTGTTTTATCGATTCAGAACATTTCGACTTCGTAAGATTGGGTTAACAACAGTTGAACGTTCAATCTATGGTTGTGGAAATAATTTCTATTTATTTTGTCCTATTTAATATTCTATTGTTAAGTGATTTGCCTAGAAATAAGTTTCTGTGAATTACATATTGATACATGTGGCAACCGTTTTAAATAGGAACTCTTGATTCTTTAGAAGATATCTTTAGATAGAGACTACCAATATTTACTAATCATTAATTTAATATATAATGCAAAAAAAACGTCTTTGCAGGCAAGCCTGCAAAGACGTTTTTAATATTGTTCAGTCATTTAATAAAACCCGTTTAAGGCTATTTATGACCTAGCATTTCAGATTTGAAGATTAGTCAGCGATGAAAATTGCAACGCGGTTCCAATCGTTCTCAGCGTAAGGTTGTTCTGTATCACCTTTCCACTCTAAGCTAATTCTGCTGCTGTCAACACTGTATTGGCTAGTTAAAGCATCAGCTACAGCTTTTGCACGTCTTTCAGAGAGCTTCATGTTGTAATCTGGAGTTCCTGTTTGACGGTCTGCATAAGCTACAATTTGAACAGTCGCATTAGGATTAGACTTCAAGTACTCAGCAGTGTTATAAACGCTGATTTGTTGTTGTCTGTCAATAGTTGCAGAATTGATGCGGAAGAATACTACGTTAGGAACGTATACGCTTTCAGCTGCTGCTTGTGGTACAATTTCTGGGCACTCTGGACAGAATTCTGGTCTTTTGCTTAAGTTTTCGTTTTCTGCACGTAGTCTGTTGATTTGACTGTTTAAGTCATTGATCATATCATAGTCCATCAATTCAGCATTGGTGAAGTCTTGTTTTC
>JARICS010000130.1 GCA_029264035.1 Dysgonamonadaceae bacterium
CACAAGATTTTAAGTCTTGCGTGTCTACCATTCCACCATCCGAGCAGACCTTGAGCGAAAGACGAGACTCGAACTCGCGACCCTAACCTTGGCAAGGTTATGCTCTACCAACTGAGCTACTTTCGCATTTTTTGCAATAAAAGTCCAAATACTGCGTTATTCTCGTTTTTGAAACAGTCATTTACCTGGTGTAAACTCCTTGGTTTCTAAAACTTCGAAAGCCTTGTTTTTGAACTTTTCTTATCAAAAAATTAAAAGTACGCTTTCTTTCAGTATATATCTTGGATTCTATTAAACTCGCTTGTTTAAATCTCTCAACTTTATTAAACTCTCTATTTTACTGCTTATAGCTTTATAGAGAACTTTATTATTTTGCGATTGCAAATGTAAGCATGTTTTCAGTAAGACGCAAAGAAAATGGATGAAAAATTGAGATTAATGCAAATAAACTTGTGCAAACGAGCTTCTTATTTGCTTTTACTGCAATTGTAGCTTAAAATGTATTGCTTCAATGTAACAAAACGACGTCTCCTTGATCTCTTGTACGGCTACAATATATCAAAGAGACGCCCTTTTATGTTTTTATAGTTGTTAAAAACAACAAATGTTACCCGACTTAATATTACACTTCACCGTCCAAAATTAAATCAATTTGCTTTAGTTCATTATCACTAAAGCTTAAATTGTTCAATGTGCTTATGTTTTCTTGCAACTGTTGCATTGAACGGGTTCCCACAATAAGTGATGTCACAACCTCTTTACGCAAAGCCCATGCGAGAGCCATTTGTGCTAATGATTGATTACGCTTCTCTGCAATTAGGTTGAGTTGCTTCACAGTAGAAACAACTTCTTCTGTAATCTGTTCTTTTTTCAGAAAACCATCAGGGTTGGCTGCACGCGATCCAGCAGGAATTCCATTGAGGTATTTGTCAGACAAAATGCCCTGTGCAAGTGGAGAGAATCCAATAAAACCAGCTCCTTCTTTCTTCACTACATCAAATAATTCCTCTTCAGGATTGCGGTAAAGCATGCTATACTTACCTTGAAATATAAGACAAGGCACTTGTTGTTTTCTCAAGTATGTCATAGCTTGTCTTGCTTCTGCAGGTGGATAGTTTGAAATACCTATATACAATGCTTTGCCTTGTCTCACAATATCTACCAATGCCTGCATAGTTTCCTCTATGGGTGTTACGCCATCGTAGCGATGCGAATAGAAAATATCAAAGTATTCCAAGCCTGTACGTTTCAAACTCTGATTGAGGCTTGCCATCAGGTTTTTGCGTGATGATCCATTTCCGTATGGACCTTCCCACATCAAATAACCTGCTTTGGAAGATACAATCATCTCGTCGCGATGAGATGCCAAGCCCTCTTTCATGATTTTGCCAAAGTTTGTTTCGGCCGATCCAGGAGGTGGACCATAGTTATTGGCCAAATCAAAGTGAGTAATTCCTTTTTCGAAAGCAAAATGAACCATCTTTTTAGCTTCTTCATAGTCATCATTGAAGCCAAAGTTGTGCCACAGCCCAAGAGAGAGTTGTGGGAGTTGTAAACCGCTGAGTCCGCAAAATGAGTATTTCATAGGTCTTTGTTTTTTATATGGGTTTATAAATATATTGTTTTTTGAGTTAAGAGTATAGTGATATAATCTTTACAATGTGATATTGACAATGCTTCCATAGGATCAAACAATCACACTTTAAACTCTGTCGATTCTGTTTAGTTTAAAGAGGGCTCTACTGAATCCTCAGTGCTATTTCAAGTATAAGTTTCTGCAGAAACTACCGTAGCCTCTTATCCATATCCTCGTCATCTATAACTGATATAATCTTTTTGCCATCGGGTGTATAGTTAGGTGTAGGACAGGCAAAAAGTTTGTTTACAATATCTGTTATCTCTTCCACCGATAGCGGTTTGCCATAGTTGATAGCCACCGATCGGGCGAAGGAGAGCGCCAGTTTCTCTTGAATTTCCGATTTCACATCCAATCCTGTATCTATTATATTCTCTAACATAGATTTGATGAGCTTCACTCCATCAGGGTTTTCTATTTCAGAAGGCACGCCTTGTATGGCAAATGTGTTGCTTCCCAGATTGCTCAATTCAAAACCAAGCGACTCCATATCTTCATTTATACTTGGCAGAATCGCAGCCTCAGAAGCAGTAAGTTCAATTATTTCGGGAAACAAAACGCGTTGCGAAATTCCTTTCTTTTGAGCTATCTGTTCTAAGTATTTATCGAAGAGAATGCGCACATGAGCTCTGCGTTGGTCAATAATCATCAATCCTGATTTCACCGAGGTGAATATATATTTTTGCTTATACTGATAGTAGTCAGGAAATGTATCTGACGACATATCAGGTAGATGGTGCTGTTCATTCGAAAAAATGAAAGTAGATGTTTGTCCTGTTTCCTCTTCATCAGCCTCTACATCCACATCTTGCTCAAAGTCTTTGTATGCTTGTTCCCAATTCATTCTTAGAGGTGGTGCATAGGAGCTTCTTTTAAATGGATTGTAGTTTGGGTCTATCTTTACTTTGGGCGAATAGGTCTGCTTCTCTTTATCAAATACAGGGATAGGAATAGAATCAATGGTGTCAAAATCAATGCTCGGCACAGCATTGAACTTGCCCAACGACTCTTTGATACTTACCATCAGAATTTGCCAAATAGCTTGTTCGTTTTCGAACTTTATCTCTGTTTTGGTAGGATGTATGTTTACATCAATAGTGTCTGGCTCTACTTGAATGTAGATAAAGTAGTTGGGGTTTTCAGTTGGCTGAATCAAGTTTTCGAATGCAACCGAAATAGCTTTGTGAAAATAAGGATGACGCATATAGCGACCATTTACAAAGAAAAACTGACTGGCACGTCGTTTCCTTGCATACTCTGGCTTGGCTATATACCCAAATATCTTGACGAGTGTGGTGTCAATATCTATTTCGAGTAGTTGTTGGTCGCTGTTTTTACCTATAAGTTGCGATATGCGCTGGCGAATGCCTGTAGCAGGTAGTTGCATAAGGGTTACCGTGTCATCGATAAGGGTAAATTCGATGTCGGGATGAGCCAATGCAATTCTTTCTACTTCCACCAATATATTGCGACGCTCAGTCTCGTTCGATTTCAAGAATTTTCGTCGAGCCGGAACATTAAAGAAGAGATTTTTTACTGTTATGCAAGTTCCTTGGGGGGTAGAGGTAGGTTCTTGCGATTCTACTTTAGAGGCTGCTATATTTATGAGCGTCCCTATCTCACTATCGCTGGTGCGTGTTTTAATTTCTACTTGCGCTATGGCCGAAATAGAAGGAAGCGCCTCGCCCCTAAAGCCCATTGTGGTGAGTGCAAATAAATCGTTGGCTTTTTGTATTTTTGATGTAGCATGTCGTTCAAAAGCCATGCGAGCATCTGTTCCAGACATACCTTTGCCGTTGTCAATAACCTGAATGATGGTTCGGCCTGCATCTTTAATTACGATTTGAATGTGCGATGCTTTGGCATCAATAGCATTTTCAACCAACTCCTTCACCACCGATGCAGGGCGCTGTATAACTTCGCCAGCAGCAATCTGGTTGGCAATAGAATCAGGCAAGAGATGAATTATATCGGGCATGTTTTTTGAGGTTCGGTTTAAAAAGTGGTTACATGTTTGTCACTGTCATACTCTTATCTCTGGTTTTTTAATATTGAAAAAATAGAGAGACAAAGCATTCAATGTCTATTAGCTTGTCATGTCACATAAATAGTATTTAAGTGAAATAAAGAACATAGCCAATTACCACTAACACTATAAGAAAAATAATAAGCTTTACATTGCGTTTCGAAGTAGAATTGCTTGTTCCTTCCTCTTTGTTTACCTTTCGTCTTACGTGATCAGTGTTTTTGATGAACTCACCTTTTATGGTTGGTTTGTAATCATTATCCTCAATTACGCCCATCTCTTTATGAATTTTGTGAACGCGCTCGTTAAACTCATCTTTGTCTGGATTGAAAAGTATGGGTTTATAACCAAATTGGCGGGGTTTTCTGTTGTTGTAGAAAAAGAACATAATCTGTTGTTTTTAGTTATGGTTGAATACAAATATAATAAAAAAATCAACACGTTGTTACTTTCGTTCAAATCTACGAGGAGTAGGTCTTTTCTCTGTTGAGTTCTTTATAGGTCTTCTAAAAATGTCTAACTTATTTATAGGTCTTATATTTTCATACCAAATAAAGTCCTTTAGTTTTTTGTCCTCTGGCTTTAGCATACTCAGAGGGTTTGTCTCTGCTGTGGTCGATGACCATAGCTTTAGTTTCTGCAGTTCATTTTTATAAAGATCCATGGAGAGATAAGCACTTTGGGTTTTGTTGAGACCAATGATGGTTCCATCGTCTTCCTCAATGTAGTAGAGCGACTGAGCATCACCCTCCACAAGTATATAGCGCAACTCGCCCTCTTTAAAATATGCATTCATGTCGCGTCCCTTTAGCTGATTGTATTGGTCATCTTTTTGCCGGTCCTGTATGCTGAAAGCATAATTTTTTACGTGTACTTTTTCAATTGTCGAATCGTTTAAGTAGATGTTCATCTCCTCACCAAATATCTGGTTGTTATCATTCCAAATTATGGGTTCTACATACATATAGAGTATTGAGTCTTTAGATATAAACACCATTGAGTCGCACACACCTTGTAAATCTGTACGATAGAAACGCACATTGTGAAATGCTCTTACTTCTCTGTATATAGAGTCTGTGAGCATTGTCAATGTATCACCATGAATAAAAAGACTGTCTTTTTGCGAATACTCTGTGGCGAAAGCTGAATCTGTGGCCATGGCAAACTCAGTTTTCTCGTCATATGATCCGTAGTTACCTTGCAAAATTATTTTCTTAGCAGTGTCCTGCAAATGCATGTTGCCATGAACTGTTCCATAACCACTTGCTCCGTTGTAAAAGATAGTGTCGCCTGTAAGGGTTTTGTCGTTATTTGAACTGTATACTGTGGATCGATCCAGCAGTTGTGAGTCGTCTGTAATGGTGTTATACCATCCGCGTGTTGTTTCGATATAACCACTGTCTGATACAATGGTAGAAGGACCCAAGATATCTGCAATTTTGCTTTGAGTATTGTACTTCAGTGTATCTGAAAATATGGTGTAATCTTTATTGACGAGCTTTACACTATCGCTAAATAGTGCCTCTTTGTTTACAGGATTATACTGTCCCCAAAACGAGGTGAGCTCATTCTCTTCGTCCACCAGCATACCTCCATCAAAGTAGTAACCAAGATTATTTAGCCTATCATAGTTTAAGCTGTCAGTAAATAGCGTAGATGCTTTGTCCTCCATCCTTACGTTGTGTCTCAACTCGGCCAACTTTGTGTTGCCATTGTAGTTCAAGTAATCGCCATACACAAAGATTGTGTCGCCTTGATCTATCTCTACATTGCTAAAAGCCTCAAATCTATTAGAACCTTCATAGAGATAGGCACTGTCGCAATACATAAAAGCACCTTCGTGATAAAATATCACATTGTCTTTTAATATCTGCACATCTTTGTTGGCTGCTTTTCTCAATTCATTGGCTTGTCGCAACTCAATTATTTTTGGTTGTCCTGCAGGTTGTTGAGCTTTTGCAGCCAATACAAACACAAAGAGCACACTTAAAATGAGTGCACTCTCTATAGAAAATAGTTTATGTTGTTTTGTTTCTTTCATTTGGTCAAAGAACGGACTTGTTTTTTTAAACGCAATTTTCTTTATTTAATCCAACCTTCATATTTGAATTCACAATTTCTCCAATTCTCGTCAATTCTCACGTAAGTTGTTTTTATTTTATTCTTAAGCCACTTATCCAATATCTCTTGTTTTTTTTCGTTTTCGGCCATCATCTTTATGGTCTGATAGTCGCTGTTCATGTCTGCTTTGTGGCCTTCTATTCTTTTGGATAGTTTCACAATAGCCGCTACTTGTTTGTCTTTTGAGTTACGCATGATAAATGGTTTTGATATTTCTCCTTGTTTCATTTCACCCACTTTGCGTGCAATATCTTGGTTCAATTCGTCCAACTCAAAACGTGGAGTACCCGCATAGTTGCTTTCTTGGTTCATGTTTACCATAATCCCTTTATTGTTGCGTGTATCTTTGTCAGCCGATATGAATGTTGCTGCTTCATCAAAAGTTATTTCTTCTTTCACGAGTGCACTCTGAATTGAGTCGAGTCTGGTAATAGCATTATCAAGCTCCACTTGCGGAACTTTTGGCTTCAGCAGAATGTGGCGGAAGTTTCCTTGATCTCCTCTTCGCTCAATAAGTTGAATGATGTGATAACCAAATTCTGTTTCCACAA
>JARICS010000046.1 GCA_029264035.1 Dysgonamonadaceae bacterium
TACAATACAATTCGTGAAAATAAACGTTTAACTCTGATAAGTGTTTAGTAAAACAAAACTATTTTTCAAAGTTTTTTGACATTGTTCATTGTATAAAACTATTGAGAAGATCTATTTTTAGTTAGGCTCATACCTGGTACCTTTTATTGCAGGCTTTCTCTCGTCAACGTTTGAGACCTACTTGCAAAATGTTTTCTTCTCTCGGAAAGTTCCGAGAGAAGTTTTTTCAATGAAAAAAACTATAGAAACTTCTTGAAGTGTTGTAAAACATAAAAGTAAATTGTCAAGCTCACTATTAATGATTTAATTTTGTGCGGTATATTTCTCTAGTAATGCTTCAATTTAGAAAAAGAAATTCATTATGTTCAAAAAAACACTCTCCTTGCTCAGCTTAATGCTGCTGTTCTCCTATGCTTTTAGTCATGATGCTGATGTAGTATCCAGTTTCAGTTTCTCTCACGGACCTTACATTCAAGATGTGAGCAAATCGGGAGCTACTATTGTTTTCACAACTAGCCAACCCTCTTTTTCGTGGGTAGAACTAACTGATGACAATGGCATCACGCAAGCATTCTATAACATTGAGCATGGTGTGAAAATGGCCAACATTACATTTCATACCATCAGAATTGATAAATTGAGCCCTGCAAAAGAATATGCTTATAGACTTTTCTCTAAAGAGATTACAAAGTTCGACCCTTATTCTGTAGTATATGGAGATTCAATAACATCAGCCTCTTTTAGTTTCTCAACGCTTAATCCTACAGCAGATATGGTAACCTTTATAGAGATGAGCGATATACATGGCAACAACGAAAAGTTGGAAAGGTTGCTTTATCATGCCGATGTTAAATCTGCCGATATGGTGATTTATGCAGGCGATATGATGGATTATTACGCTACAGAAGATCAACCTTTTCACAATTTTATAGATAAAAGTGTGGAAGTGTTTGCTAGCGAAACACCCTTTTGGTTAGTGCGTGGCAATCATGAAACACGAGGCAGGTATTCGCGCAATCTATTTCGTTATGTCCCTAGAGAAGATGGTCGTTACTATTATACAGTGAAACAAGGACCCGTTCTATTCATCTTTCTTGATAGTGGCGAGGACAAACCTGACGACCATCCTGTGTATGCGGGGTTGAACGATTTTGACAATTATCGTGAGGAACAAGCCGCATGGCTGCGTCAAGTAGTTAGATCCGATGAATATATGAAAGCATCTTATCGCATTGCTGTTACTCATATTCCGCCCTTAGCAGATGGATGGCACAGCGAACAGCACATCACTAAAACATGGTTACCTATCTTGAACGAAGCTAGCATCGATTTGATGTTGGCAGGACATCTTCACGAATATAAGTATTTTCCCAAAGATGCAGATATATATGCTTTTCCCCTTATCATTGGTAGTAACAACTCAGCTGCTAGGGTGGTGGTGAATGGTGATGGGATAAAAGTTAAAACAATTGATGTGGATGGGAACGTAATTGATGAAATGAATTTATAGATTTTTCTGTTACTCACAATCTTATTTAAGCAAAGAGGACGAATATCAATATTCGTCCTCTTTATCTATATTACAATGCTATTGTAATATGTAAGCTATTACTTAAATATTGTCTTATTTACATTCTCTTCAATGCTTCTTTACAACTATAGTCTCAATCTTTAGCAAGCTTATCAGTTTGGGAGTAATTTTTATATTGCTTCCTCTTTGCCTTGGTTTCATTTAGTTTTTTTAAATCATAATACCTTGTAGCCCCCATGGCACCCCCAAAGAAAATAAAATAAAAAACAAATCTCCAAATTTTTAAAGATTCCGCATCTATTAAGTGAAATCCCTCCATTAATAATGCATAGATTATTCCAGACAGCAGACTTCTTTTTATTATAGACTTAGTATCCTTTTTCATGTATAATGATGCCTTTATAATATCTTTTGAGATTTATTTACAATCTCTTCAATGCTTCTTTAATGATAGCCTCTACAGAAGTAACAGATGCTTCTTTGACAATCTTTGCAACAACTTTTTGCGAATTAGATTGTGTGAAGCCCAACATAACCAATGCAGAAACTGCTTCATGGCCCAATGTGGGGGCTACAACTTTTCCTGAAACTGGTAATTCGCTCTCGCCGCTAAATTTGATTTTGTCTTTCAAGTCAACAATAATGCGTTGAGCAGTTTTAGTTCCAATGCCTTTAACCGATTTCAAAATGTTTACATCTTCAGAAGCAATAGCAGCCTCCACCTCTTTTGAACTAAGTGATGATAGCATTACCCTAGCTGTGCTTGGCCCAACTCCTGAAACGCTGATAAGATACAAGAATATTTCACGCTCATGTTTGTCTATAAAACCAAACAATACAAAAGCATCTTGTCGCACCGATTCGTAGATGTATATCTTAGCCGATTTATTGTCACCAATGGCACTGTATGTTTGCAACGATATGTGAGCTATGTAGCCAACACCATTGCAGTCAATAGTCACTGTTGCAGGAGTTAGTTCAGCAACTTCTCCTTTTATGTAATCAATCATAGTCTCTTATTGTATAATTATATATTAAATTTCTTTTTGGTAAACTCGTGCCCTAAAGCTAAGCCACCTTCACTGGTCTCTTTGTAAAGCGTAGGAATGTCATGTCCTGTTTGCTTCATCACTTCCACCACACGGTCGAAGGACACTCTGTGAATACCATCGGTAAACGATGAGTATAAGTTGGCATCCAAGGCTCGTGCTGCTGCAAAAGCGTTACGCTCAATACAAGGTATTTGAACCAATCCGCACACAGGGTCGCAGGTCATTCCCAAGTGATGTTCCAATCCCATTTCAGCAGCATACTCTATTTGTGCAGGACTTCCACCAAACAACTGATTGGCAGCTGCTGCAGCCATTGCACAGGCTACACCAATTTCGCCTTGACAACCCACTTCCGCTCCCGATATAGAAGCATTCTTTTTAACTACATTCCCAAATAATCCAGCTGTTGCCAATGAGCGCAATATACGTGTCTCGGTAAAGCCACGTGTCTCTTCTAGCAAATACAAAACTGCTGGTATCACTCCGCACGAACCACAAGTAGGCGCTGTTACAATAACTCCGCCAGCAGCATTTTCTTCCGAAACGGCAAGGGCATATGAGAATAACAAACCACGTGATTGCAAAGATTTTTTATATCCATCTGCTTTTATATTGTATGATGGCGCTTTTCGGGTCAATGCTAGAGGGCCAGGAAGAACTCCCTCATTTTCCAAGCCATTTTTTACTGAAGCTCTCATCACATGCCACACTTCGCGCAAATAATCCCATATTTCTTTACCTTCACACTCTTCTACATACTCCCAATAGGATTTTCCTGTAGCTTCGCACCAATTCATTATTTCATCAATAGAATTCATATCATAGATTTCACCACTATCACTTTCCGATAGGCCTATTGTTTGCTCTCCATCAGAAAGAGCTCCACCTCCAACGCTATAAACTGTCCATCTATCGGTTGTTTTATTATCTTGATTGAGGCTCTCAAACATCATGGCGTTTGGATGAAATGGCAGAAAGGTTTTTGGTAACCACACAATCTCTGTGGAGGCATGTGCTTCTAATACTTCCAAGATGGCAACATCGGTCAAATGACCTTTGCCTGTGGCAGCAAGGCTACCGTATAGTGTAACTCGAAACGAATGACTCTGTGGATTCTTTTTTAGAAACAGCTCTGCTGCATGTTTAGGTCCCATGGTGTGGCTGCTTGATGGACCATTACCAATACGAAATAGTTCTCTTAATGATTTCATTTTGCTTTTTCTACTAAATAGTTTGCTGGCGAAATTGCTTAGCGCAAAGTTAACGAATAATATTTACAATTTATCATTTCTGTTACTTGCCTGTTTGGAATCTAAAATAAGATAAGAATTTGTTTGTAGTCAGAAGAAAAATGTCTACTTTCGTTATTACTATTTGTTAATCATTTACGCTTGTACTTTACATCTAATTAAATAAAATGTATGAAACTAGCCATATCTAACCAAATACCTGCTTATCCTAAATTTGCAGAAGGAGTGAGACGAGCCCCAGACAGGGGTTATAAATTATCGCCTCACCAAACGAATATTGCTTTGAAAAATGCATTGCGTTATATTCCCGAAAACCTACATACACAACTTGCTCCGGAGTTCTTAGACGAACTGCGCACTCGAGGCAAAATATATGGCTACCGCTATCGTCCCGATGGCAACATCCACCCCAAACCTATTGATGAATATGAAGGCAATTGCGTCGAAGGCAAAGCTTTTCAGGTAATGATAGACAATAACCTCTGCTTCGATATTGCCCTCTATCCTTACGAATTGGTAACTTATGGCGAAACAGGACAGGTGTGTCAAAACTGGATGCAATATCGTTTGATAAAACACTATCTTAAACAATTGACCCAAGAGCATACATTAGTTATAGAGAATGGTCATCCTATGGGATTGTTCAAATCTAAACCCGATGCACCGCGTGTTATTATTACCAACTCTCTAATGGTAGGCATTTTTGACAATCTTAAAGATTGGGAAATTGCGGCACAAATGGGTGTTGTCAATTATGGACAAATGACTGCTGGTGGATGGATGTATATAGGTCCTCAGGGTATTGTTCACGGCACGTTCAATACATTGCTACATGCAGGCAGACAACGGTTGGGTATTCCTGAAGAAGGCAATTTAGCAGGACACATGTTTGTATCATCTGGATTGGGAGGCATGAGTGGGGCACAACCCAAAGCAGCCGAAATAGCTGGTGCAGCCTCTATAGTGGCCGAGGTGGATTATTCGCGCATCAAAACACGCCACGATCAAGGTTGGGTGCAACAAGTTACAAGCAGTGCAAAAGAAGCTTTTGATTCTGTTCACGAGGCTATGAAACGTAAAGAGGCTCTTTCGGTAGCTTATCATGGCAATATTATTGATTTGTTGGAATATGCAGTGGAAAACGATATAAACATTGAACTTTTGTCTGATCAAACCTCTTGTCACGAGCCATACACTGGAGGTTATTGTCCTGTGGGTATAAGTTTTGAGGAGAGAACTCATTTACTGACTTCAGATAGAGAAAAGTTTGAAGAGGAGGTAAACAAATCATTGCACCGTCACTATCAAGCAATAAAAGAGTTGACCGCTAAAGGAACTTACTTTTTTGACTATGGCAACTCTTTTATGAAAGCCATTTATGATTCAGGTGTAAAAGAGATATCAAAAAACGGGATGGACGAGAAAGATGGATTCATCTGGCCTTCATATGTAGAAGATATTATGGGGCCCGAGTTGTTCGACTATGGCTTTGGCCCTTTCCGCTGGGTGTGTCTTAGTGGCAATCACGACGATTTAATTAAAACAGACAAAGCTGCCATGGATTGTATCGATCCAGAAGATTGCGTTCAGAATCGAGACAATTGGATGTGGATTCGCGATGCAGAGAAAAACAACTTGGTAGTTGGAACACAAGCCCGCATTTTGTATCAAGATGCCGAGGGGCGTTTAAAGATAGCATTGAAGTTTAACGAGATGGTTCGTAATAAAGAGATTGGACCTATTATGTTGGGGCGCGACCATCACGATGTGAGTGGCACCGATTCGCCGTTTCGCGAAACAGCCAACATAAAAGATGGAAGCAACGTAACTGCTGATATGGCTACACAATGTTTTGCAGGAAACTGTGCGAGGGGCATGAGCCTGGTTGCACTGCACAATGGTGGAGGAGTAGGCATTGGCAAATCCATCAATGGTGGTTTTGGCATGGTGTGCGATGGTAGCGAGAGGGTCGATAATATATTACGTTCTGCCATGTTGTGGGATGTGATGGGCGGAGTGGCCCGACGTGCTTGGGCGCGCAACCCAAATGCTATTAAAACAGCCGACAAATTCAATAAAAGTCGTTCAGAAGAGTATTGCATTACGATGCCTTACTTGGTGGATGATGAGTTAATGAAGGAGTTGGGCCTTTAAATAAAGTTTTCATTAGATAGTCTTTGAAAGATATCAAAAGCGCAGTAACTTAGCCTGTCGAAGTGCTACCTTTTTCTTCTTAAAGACTCAAGACAGAGTATTCATTTATAAAACAATTAAAGACATGAGTATATTTAGAAAATCAGACGCTGATTTTATCAGTGAAGCAAGAATAATGATTGATGCATTAAACAGAATTGGAAGTGCCTCAGAAGATTATCCAATGGGATTGGGAAGAACTTTTGTAGAAGAATTTACTGCATTGCGGGAAAAAGTAGTTACTTATACATCGGAAAGAGACAAAATAAATGCTGAACTTACAGCCAAGACTATGCAGTTGGATGATGAGATGAAGAAAATGAAAAAACTCTATTCAGAAGCCAAAGAGCGGGTGAAACTAGATGTTCCGCAAGAAAAGTGGGAGCAGTTTGGAATTGACGATAAAAAATAAGTTTGAAACAATCACAACGAAATTTAGAAAACCTAATTAATACTATATAATAATATGAACAAACTAATGCAGTGCGTCCCCAACTTTAGTGAAGGGCGCGACAAAGAGAAGATTGACCTAATTGTAGAATCTTTTAGAAACAAAGATAAGGTGAAGCTGTTGGATTATGGTTTCGACAGAGATCATAACCGCCTTGTTGTAACCGCAGTGGGTGCACCCACCGAATTGAAAGCTGCACTGATAGAAGCTATCGGTAAAGCTGTCGAGTTAATAGATATGACAAGTCACGAGGGGCAACATCCTCGCATGGGCGCAGTAGATGTAGTGCCATTTATACCTATCAAAAATGTAACCATGGAAGAGGCTGTTGCTATTTCAAAAGAAGTGGCGCAAGAAGTTTCTGAAAAATATGGCTTGCCTGTATTTCTTTATGAAAAGTCGGCATCGTCCAATCAACGCGAGAATTTGGCAGCAGTGCGCAAAGGTGAATTTGAGGGGATGGCCGAAAAGATGAAACAAACAGATTGGCAACCCGATTTTGGTCCTGTGCAACCTCATCCAACAGCTGGGTGTGTTGCTATAGGAGCACGTATGCCATTGGTTGCCTATAATGTAAATCTTAATACAGCCAATTTGCAAATAGCCACAACTATTGCCAAGAATGTGCGTCAAGTAGGTGGTGGTTTGCGCTTTTGCAAAGCAATGGGCGTTGAATTAAAAGAGAGAGGCATTACGCAAGTATCCATGAACTTAACTGATTTTACACGTACTTCTATTTATCAAGCACACGAAATGGTGAGAATGGAAGCAAAACGATATGGTGTATCTATTATTGGAGCAGAAGTAATTGGTCTGTTACCCATGCAAGCATTGACAGATGTAGCGGAATATTACCTCGGACTTGAAAACTTTTCAATCAATCAGGTATTAGAAACGAATTTAATGGAGTAAATTTGTTTCAAAAATAATTTGAATGGAAGCTTTTAAGATAATTGAATTAGTTGCGGTAGTATTTGGCGTGCTAAGTGTGTGGTATGCCCACAAAGAAAACATTTGGGTTTTTCCCTTTGGGATTATAAATGTGTTGATTTATATCTACATATGCATATCTACACAGCTTTATGCCAATGCGGGTATTAATGTGGTTTATTTCTTGACCAACGTGTATGGATGGTACAATTGGTCTCGTACAAACGATGACCAAGAGTCATTGCATATATCACGTAATACTGTCAAGCAGAATGTCCTCTGGTTTTTGGGTGCCATTGTTCTGTATGGAGTTACTGTTTGGATATTGCGCACAGTTAACCAAGACGACCCATCATACTTGAACTCTATATTACCATGGATTGATGGCATGAACACCTCCTTTTTCTTATGTGCTACAATACTTATGACCGTGAAAAAGATAGAAAACTGGTGGTTTTGGATTGCTGGAAATGTGCTCTCCATTCCCGTTTACTTTTCACAAGGACTCTACTTTACTAGTTTGCAATATGCCATCTTTTTAGTGATAGCCATTATGGGCTTGAGAGAATGGAATAAACGATGTGAGGTAAGAATTAAGAATTAAAAGTTGAAATACAGGTAAAGGTCTTATTGGGCAGTACTAAATGCAAGCATAGTCATTGAATGTAGCAGATGACTCATCACATTATAATATATAATAGCAGTAGCTATACAATACATAAATAATAAAACATGAATAACTTAATAATAAAAAACGCCGCTCAAGTGGTAACTTGCAGTGGATTTGAAGGAAAAAGCGGTGCTGAAATGTCTAACCTTAACGTTATTGAAAAAGGAACTGTGATTGTGACTGACGGTATTATATCGCACGTACTCAAAGAAGGTGAAGCTATACCTGTAAACAGTTCAGATTACAAAGAAATTGATGCGACAGGCAAAGCTCTATTGCCTGGATTTGTTGACCCACACACACACTTTGTGTTTGGAGGCCATCGCGAAGAGGAATTCTCTTGGCGTATGCGTGGAGACAGTTATATGTCCATCATGGAACGAGGAGGAGGTATTGTAAACACTACTAAAGCTACACGTGCCGCCAGTGAAGAAGAACTTTACATATCAGCAAAAAAGCGCCTCGATGATATGCTCAAACTAGGCATTACTACTACCGAAGGTAAAAGTGGGTATGGATTGGACAGAGAGACAGAGTTGAAACAACTGCGTGTAATGCGCCGTCTCAATCAAGATCACCCCATCGATATTGTTTCTACTTTTATGGGCCCCCATGCTACTCCTGCAGAGTGGAAGGGAAGAGAAGATGAGTTTATTGATTTTAACATCAATGAGATGTTGCCATTAGTAGCAAAAGAGAAATTGGCAGAATGTGCCGATATCTTTTGCGAGGAAAATGTGTTTACCCTTGAGCAATCACGCCGATTCTTAATTGCGGCTCGTGACCATGGATTATTATTGAAAATACACGCCGATGAAATTGTGCAATTTGGAGGCTCTGAACTAGCAGCGGAATTGAAAGTGCTTTCTGCCGACCATCTACTGCAAGCATCGGACCAGGGGATAAAAGCAATGGCTATAAGTGGAGTAGTTGCAACGCTTTTGCCTCTCACGGCTTTTTCATTACGCGAAGAATATGCACGCGGTCGAGAAATGATTGATGCTAATTGTATAGTTGCCCTTGCAACTGACCTCAATCCTGGAAGTTCTTTTTCTGCTTCTGTCCCTCTTCTATTTGCATTGGCCTGTATCTATATGAATCTTTCACCAGAAGAAGCAGTAACAGCTTATACAATTAATAGTGCTGCTGCCATCAACCGTGCCGATACTGTAGGAAGTATCGATGTGGGCAAACAAGGAGATATGATTTTATTACAATATCCATCTTATAAATTCTTGCCATATTATGTGGGGATGAATTGTGTGGAGACGGTTATCAAGCGAGGGGAAATAATTAAGAATTAAGAGTTAAGAATTAAGTCATGCAGAAGGATGTTTTGAAAGACAAAAGCTATGCTTTTGCAATAAGAATAGTAAGGCTTTCTCAGTATTTGCAAAATGAACATAAAGAATTTGTTCTCAGTC
>JARICS010000055.1 GCA_029264035.1 Dysgonamonadaceae bacterium
ATAAACTGCACCGAACTAATATTCTCATCTTTTATATGCTTGGCCAACGATTGTACGTATATTTCGGATATACGCTTTGAACATCCCATAACATTAGTGGGATTTACAGCTTTATCAGTTGAAATCATTACAAACTTTGCGGCATGATACTTCACAGCTAAATCAGCAAGATTCTTAGTGCCTTGTATATTAGTTTGAATTGCCTCCGATACATTCTCCTCCATCATAGGAACATGTTTATATGCAGCTGCGTGAAAAATATAATCGGGTTTAGCATCTGAAAATATTTTTTCTAAGCGAGAAAAGTTAGCAATATCGGCTACAATTGTATGAGCTTTTACCTCTTTCCATTTATCTCTTATCTCTAATCGAAGTGAGTGTAGAGGAGTTTCAGCCTGATCAATCAGTATCAAACTATAAGGATTGAAAGCTGCAACTTGACGTACAATTTCACTACCTATTGAGCCTGCGGCTCCTGTAATCATTACACGCTTTCCCTCCAAATTAGCTGCAATACTGCGCATATTTATTTTTATTTGTTTGCGAGGTAAAAGATCTTCAATTTGAATCTCTTTTAATTGATCTTTGGTAATCTTCTCGCTACTCCATTCACTTAAAGGCAATGTTGTAATCAACGAAATAGAATTCTCAAGAAACTTATCTAAAAGATGTGAGTCTTTAATCTCTTTCAATTTGTTTGGTGATACAATAATCTTTTTAATGTTTTTTTGCTCAAGCTCTCTAAACAAGTTATCACCTGTACCATAAACCTTTACACCTAAAATATTCTTACCAATCATTTGCTCTTCATCAGATATAAAACCTTTAAGCTTAAAATTAAAATCATTTCCTCCTTTTAAAGACTTAGCTATACGTATAGCTGGTAGTTTAGTACCATAAACAAAAACATTTGAATATCCACTGCTCTGATCAGTAATTAAGTCAAAAACTTCTTTTACAGTTATCCTTGACAAGACCATTAAGACAACATTCAATATATAAGTCAAAAAGAAGACCTCCCATCTAAATTGGAATATAGTTCCAGAAAATGTTAGCAGTTCCACAAAGAGAAGCGTAATACCATAGCCAAAAGTTAACGCATAAACAATCTTTGATAAATCACCGAAAGAGGAAAACCTCAAGATACCACTAAAAGTTTTGAAAGAGATAAATGAAACAATATTGAATAAAACAAGAGTTGGCAAAACTACAACCAGTTCAGCTATAGGAATACCTACAGTTGCGTAACTGTTCCATAGTAAAAGAATGATGAAAACAGACGATGCTAAAATAAGCACATCTATAAATAAAACAAAAGCTCTTGGAAGAACTCTTTTAGCTAAATATTTTTTTAAAAACTTCATAGAAGAATTAATTTTGAATTAAGAACATATTGAACAATCAAATTCTGAATTTAGAGCTAATTTTTAGTATTAACTATCATTCATGTTTCTGAAATTTATAATGTTAAACAATTATTTGATTGGGTAAAATGATACTATTCATGGGAAAATCATGTGACTCAACTGGAATTTCATCTTTCAATTGAAAAGCAAAACAAACTCCAATTAAGTATGCATTATCAAGAAGAGGCAACAATTTATCGTAATAACCTTTGCCTCTACCAAGTCTATTTAGGTTCCTATCAAATACCATCCCTGGGATTATTCCTAAATCAATTTGCGAGTAATCTGTAAAATAGGGACCTGTGGGTTCTAATATACCATATTCTGACAAGCGCATTTGGTCTTTTCCTGTGTATTCTTTGAGTACTAATATATCTTTTTGTACTACAGGTAGAATTATCTTTTTCTCTTGAGCGTATTTTTCAATAAATTCGTGAGTATATACCTCTTGATAAAAACTATAATAAGCAAGTAGGCATGAAGCTTTTTTAAACTCTTCAGTTTGTGTTAATCTCTGAAAGATTTGCGTAGAGAAGTTGTATAGATCCTCGTCGGTATATGTATCTTTCAATAAAGTAATTTCTTTTCTTAATGATCGTTTCATCATTTAAAGTTATTAAATTAATTCTTGAAGCAAAATTTACTTCGTGGTGAATCTCTGATAAGAATAGGACAAAGATAGAACTTCTAATATTTTTGGTGTGAAGAAATTCTCCTTATGAAAAACCTCTTTTACAATTATCCTTGTAAAAGAGGCAACACTTTAGCCTGTCCTTTCTCTCACTGATTCTTTATACTCTTCATTAACAACAGCAGAAGGTGAAGCCTTGCCAGTTTCTAAAAGCTCAACTGCTTTATTTACTAAATTATCTGACTCAAAATACACTGGATAATATCCATCATATCCCCAAAAGTGTCTCACAATGAAACCACGCAATATACTTTCAAGCAAATCTCTTGATTCATTTATTAAATAGGGTCTTCTGCGAATACCTTTTGAATCGGCATAACTTACGAGGTTGAGTAATATAGGTTGTTTCTTTAAATATTCATTCAATTCAATCCACGACTCAAAATCGTCAAGTCTGTCTCTATTCATATCTGTGTAATAAGCAGCATACTCCTGCACGTATCCTTTGCTCATAATCGAATTGTAGTAAGAATTCAGAACAACCGAATCACGTGGGATGAAAATATCTGGCATAATTCCCGAGCCTCCATACACAGTCCTTCCACCCATAGTTTCATAAGGTTTCATGTGTTTAGAATCTATAGTATCTGTGTCTGCATAGTCTCCCTGCATATATCTATACACTGCATCCATTTCATATTCATCATTTTTGCCTTTTTCGTAGTTTCTCTGAATAGATCTTCCAGAAGCTGTATAATAACGAGCAACTGTAAGTCGCATTGCAGAACCATCTTCATATACACGCTGACTCTGAACAAGCCCCTTGCCAAATGAGCGTCTACCAATAATCAAACCCCTATCATTGTCTTGCACAGCGCCAGCAAATATCTCGCTCGACGATGCACTTAACTCATCTATTAGTACAACAAGATCATTTTCCTTGCATGTTCCAGTGCCTGTAGCATAGCTATCTGTTCGTGGAAAACTACGTCCTTCTGCATAAACAATCAAATCTCCTTTTGGCAAAAACTCATTAGTCATAGATGTAGCAGCTTCCAGGTATCCACCTTCATTGCCACGCAGATCAATTATGAATGACTTACAGCCTTGATTCTTAAGTTTTGATATTGCCGAAATAAAATCGTTGAATGTGTTTCCACCAAACTTAACTACCTTAATAAGACCAATTTCTTCAGTAATCATATATGCAGCCTCAATGCTATTCACTGGTATATCGCCTCGTGTAACAATTATCTCTATCAGATCTGGATTTGGCTTTCTATAAATACCCAACTTTACTTTAGAACCGCTTTCACCTCTTAAGTTCTCTACAACTCCTGCATTAGTTATTGCTTTTCCGGCAACTAATGAATCATTAACTGTAACAATTCTATCGCCGGCCATTATACCAGCAGCTTCAGAAGGGCCACCATTTATGATACCCATTACAACAATTGTATCTTTCTGAACAAAAAACTCCACACCGATGCCAGAAAAATGACCTTCTAAATCTTCTGTCAATCGCAACATTTGCTCGGATGTGAAATAACGAGAGTGAGGGTCTAATCCCTCGACAAGACTTGGAATAGCATCTTCAAGAAATGCGGACATATCCAATGAATCAACATATGACTCGTCGATGTATCGAAGAACTGAATTAAATTTGTTAGAACCTGTTTTTCCGCTACTAAAGTTGAAAATAGAATAAGTGTTCCCGATAAATATGCCAATGACAATGCCAATAGCAATCAACAAAGGGAGCCAAGCTCGTAATCTTTTTTCGGTATTCATCTATCTATATATATTATTTTGTACAATTTATTATTTGCAAGCAATATCATGGTAACTACTCCGACTCCAATTCTACACAAACTATCTCTATGTTTGCACGCATCAAAAGCTCAATCCCTTCACTTAGACGATAAGAATCGGCATATACAACACGTTCTATACCAGATTGAATAATAAGTTTTGCGCACTCTATACATGGCGAAGAAGTCACATATAATGTTGCACCTTCGCTACTATTGTTAGATCGCGCCACTTTAGTTATAGCATTTGCCTCTGCATGAAGCACATAAGGTTTAGTCACATTATCCTCGTCTTCGCATATATTTTCGAATCCCGATGGAGTACCATTGTATCCATCAGAAATAATCATTTTGTCTTTCACCAAAATGGCTCCTACTTGTCGTCGTTTACAATAGGAGTTTTCTGCCCAAATAAGCGCCATACGCATGTAACGCTTATCTAATAGAAGTTGTTTATTTATTTTTTCACTCATTTAATATATGTTGGCTTATTGCAAGAAGACTCATGTCAAGACCCTTAACTGAATGAGTTAGTGCGCCAACAGAGATATAATCTACACCTGTTTCGGCATAACTCCGAATAGTTTCAATAGTGATACCTCCCGATGATTCCAACTCAACCCGACCATTTACATGCTTTACAGCTTTCCTGGTGTTTTCGGGTGTAAAGTTGTCGAGCATAACGCGATCTACTCCTCCCACTCGTAATACTTCATTGAGTTCATCCATGTCTCTAACTTCAACCTCAATTTTTAGCGATTTATCTTTCTCTTTCAAATATTTTTTTGCACCCATAATTGCATTTTCAATACCTCCTGCAAAGTCAATATGATTATCTTTCAATAAGATCATATCAAACAATCCAATTCTATGATTTTCGCCTCCACCCATTTTCACTGCTTGTTTCTCAAGCAAGCGCATGCCTGGAGTGGTTTTGCGGGTATCGAGCACCTTCGCGCTTGTTCCAGCTATAAGAGCCACATATTTACAGGTAGTTGTGGCTATACCACTCATTCGTTGCATTATATTTAATACGGTGCGCTCTGCTTGCAATATCGATTGTACTTTTCCTTCCACAGTAAACACAACATCACCAGGCGCTACTTTTGAGCCGTCTTTAATCAAAACATCAATTTTGAGCTGTGGGTCAAGCTTGTGAAACACCTTTACGCCTACTTCCACACCAGCCAATATGCCAGTCTCTTTTATTATTAGCTTGGCTTGGCCAATAGCACTTTCAGGAATACTACAAAGAGTGGTGTGATCACCTTCTCCTACATCTTCTGCAAATGCTAAGTCGATTAAATTATCAATAAGATGCTCCATCTAAGTATTATTTATTGTTTAAAAATAGAAAGTAAACTGAGCAATAAAATCAATTTAATTAACCTTCTGATTTTGTGGATGCAAAAATACAAAAAATATAGTTACTTTTGCCACTTATTTTTTTATAAATATATTACTACCCCTACTAAAATATGAAAGCTGTGTTACTTACAGTCGGTAAAACCGACATTAATTCAATCGCTACAGAGATAGGCGTTTATACCAAAAGGATTGCCCACTATTTACCATTTAGCATGGAGGTAATTCCAGACATTAAGAACAGAAAAAACCTATCCAAAGAACTGCAAAAGTTAAAAGAGGGAGAGTTCATTCTAAACAAGCTATGCAACACCGACTATGTAGTTCTTCTTGACGAAGGTGGTCGCCTATTCGACTCCATACAATTTGCGCAACACATAGAGAAGAAGAAAAACACCATTTCCCGCAATATAGTATTCGTGATTGGTGGTCCTTATGGGTTCTCAGATGCAGTGAAAGCAAGAGCCAATGAGAAGATTTCTCTATCTAAAATGACATTTACTCACCAAATGGTGCGCCTTATATTTGTGGAACAACTATACCGTGCCATGACTATTCTAAGCAATGAGCCCTATCATCACAATTAGAAAGAGAGAAAAGAATCTACTGACACCTATTTATTACTAAAGAGGGCAATTAGTCCTCTTTAGCTTGTGGACGCTTCCGTTTTCTTTTTACTTCGTAAATATCGTTTCGCTTGTCGCGCAAGTTCGTTACACTACCAAACTCATTCAGCTCGCGCAGCAAATCAATGTCTAGGTCGACCACCAATATCATTTCAGTATTAGGCGTAGCCTCTGCCTTTATTCCATCGGCCGGAAAGGCAAAGTCGCAAGGCGTGAAAACCATCGACTGAGCATATTGTATATCCATGTTTTGAACCTTGGGTAAGTTGCCTACCGACCCAGCAATGGCAACATAACATTCATTTTCTATGGCGCGAGCCTGAGCACAGTTTCTTACACGCGAATAGGCATTCTGAGTGTCAGTTAAGAAGGGCACAAACAAAACATCCATTCCATCTTGTGCCATAATTCGGCTCAACTCGGGAAACTCAACATCGTAGCAGATAAGCACGCCTATTTTACCACAATCAGTATCGAAAGTCTGAAACTTATCGCCCCCCTGCAATCCCCACACACGCTTTTCATCGGGAGTCACATGTATCTTCTCATATCGCTCAGTTGTGCCATCTCTTCTACACAGATAACCAGCATTGTAGAGTCTGTCATCTTTTATTTCGGGCATACTACCCGAAATGATGTTGACATTGTATGAAACAGCAAACTCTGATAATTTATGCATAATGGGTTCTGAATATTTCGCCAGTTCTCTAATAGCACCCGACTCTGTCAAGTGATTGTATTCGGACATAAGCGGTGCACTAAAAAACTCTGGAAAGAGAATAAAATCTGATTGATATCGCGACACAGTATCAATAAAATACTCCACCTGCTCCATCACATCGTCCAAGTTTCTATACAAACGCATTTGCCATTGTATGAGGCCTACCCGTATTGTAGTTTTTTTAAACACTGGTTTTTTATCAGGCTTTTCGTAGTAGATATTTTTCCACTCCATCAACACACCGTAGCTTTCAGAAGCCTCGTCGCCCTTCAAGTAATTCTTAATAATCTTGGAAGGCTGAAAATCATTTGCCATCTGAAAATCGAACACTGTGTCGTGAATCTCTTTTCTGCGAACCTTGCTCACATATTGCTCGGGAGTGAGTTCAAGCGAATAGCGGTGGTAGTTAGATATGCGACCACCAAAAACTATTCCCTTCAAGTTGAGTTGCTCGCACAATTCCTTGCGATAGTCATAAAGTCTTCGCCCTAATCGCAAGCCTCTATAGGCCTTTTGTATAAACACTTCTATTCCGTATAGCATGTCGCCATTTGGAGAGTGTGTTCCAAAGTTTTCATTGTCAGTAATCATATCATAGGTATGATGATCGTCAAACTTATCATAATCTACAATGATAGACAGTGCACAACCTGCTACTTCTCCGTTTACGATGATTGCAACCTGACCTTCTGGAAAAATGCTTATCAGTTTTTTAATTTTATCTTCCGACCACATCTCGTCCGAAATGTATTTATAGGTATCAACCATAAATGGTCGCAGTTTTTTGAAGGAAGCAAGAGTTAGATAACTTATTTCTATATTTTCAATATCCATGTTTCTTTTTTTTGTTATTTACAGATTCACAAACTTATAACAAATACATATAATCGATATCTAAATTATGTTTTAAATGTTCAAATCAGGCAAATAATAACAATCAACACCTTCACAATTACAAATAATAATAACAATAGATGATATTTCCCTCAATAAACATTAGAGTCTATTTTTTGTTTATCTCTTAAATACAATTATTTTTGTTTATCTTAGAGAACTATTTAATCACTCCATAAACAGTTTGGACTATGAAGTTAATTACCAAATCAATAATAAGCCTTACAGTTTCATTGCTCTCAGTAATAGGCCTTTTTTCTCAAGAAATTATCGGCACATGGCAGGGCAAGCTCAAAGTGCAAGGAACAGAACTTGTAGTTGTGTTTCATATAGAAACACAAGATGCTGAATATAGCTCTCTCATGGATAGCCCCACACAAGGAGCCTTTGGCATACCTACCACTAAAACTACCTTTGATAATGGGAAACTTGAAATTGTGGTTACTAACTTAGGCATATTCTATCAAGGAACACTCCATAATGATACCATCACAGGAACCTTCAATCAGGGAGGCATGCCATTTCCCCTCACACTTATACGCACTGAGAAAAAAGAAGCAGTGCGTCCTCAAGAACCCAAAGCTCCCTACCCTTATGATGTAGAAGAAATTACTTTTACCAACACAAAAGAAAAAATCACACTATCTGCAACACTCACCCTTCCCAAAGGAAAAGAAAATCATCCAGCCGTTATCCTCATTGCCGGTAGCGGTCCCAATGATAGAGACGAAACAGTGTTTGGACATAAACCCTTTTGGGTATTGGCCGACTATTTGACTCGTCAAGGAATAGCAGTATTAAGGTATGATAAAAGAGGAGTTGGTGAATCTGAAGGTGAATATTTCTTAGCCACCACACAAGACTTTGCAGAAGATGCAGAAGCAGCATTCAATTATCTTAAAACCAGAAAAGAAATTGATCCCTCAAAAATCGGATTAATTGGCCATAGCGAAGGTGGAGTGATAGCGCCGATAGTGGCTGCTATAAACAATGACTTAAAATTTGCTGTCCTAATGGCAGGATTAGGGGTGAATGGGACTGAGCTTGTTTTGCAACAACATCATCACGCCTTCGATAAAACACTCACTAAAGAGGAGAAAGAAAAAATAAATCCAATTTTAATTGATATTTACTCCAATGTTTCAAACTGGACTGAATATGCAGGCAGTGAAGAAGAGCGCAACCACTTAAAAGAAGAACTAAGCATGCTGTGGCAAAACCTTGCTCCTGAAATACAAGGAGAAGTACAAAAAGAAGCTTTCATAAAAAAGACTACTGCAAATATAATCAGTCCTTGGTTTAGACACTTCCTCAAGATTAACCCTTCCGAGTATTTAGAAAAACTATCCTTACCCGTATTGGCTATAAATGGAGAAAACGATACGCAAGTAGCATATCAAAGCAATCTTAACGGAATAGAGCGAGCTCTAAAGAAAGCCAATAACAAAGATTACACTATAAAATCTTACCCACATCTCAATCACCTTTTTCAAGAAAGCTCTACAGGTGAAATAGGTGAGTATGGAGAAATTGAGCAAACTATCTCGCCCGAAGTACTATCGGATATTGCAACGTGGATAAAACAACAGGTAAAATAATGAACGATTTTACAATCACTTATTGCTCTATATATCTTAGATCTGAGATAGATTGAGAAAAAATATAGAATAACAAAAAAAAGCTCTCGCTCTTAGTTTTAAAACAAACAGCGAGAGCTTTACTCCTATTAGGCGAAACAATTATTTTAAACAGTTGCTACTGCAAAGCAAAAGTTTTTGTTACTTTTGTGTAAGCCTAATAAAGAAGCCCATAATAATGAACAGAAAGCAAAAAATTATACGTGTTTTATATATCCTAATAGGAGTGATTGTTGCAGCAGCAATATATCTCTATTTTACGCTTCCACCATGGAAAGCAATGTTTCTTGCAGGCAGCGGCGCAATACTTATCCTAAACTTAGTGTTTGCTATCTTCTTTATTAAAAGAAACTTTAAGGGCTAATACCTCAACGTGAATTCGAATTGCAGATTGTCGAAGATCTCTTTTTCCTCGGGTTTGTCTGATGTTTCAAACTTTGCTATTTGCTTCATTATACTATCTGCTCCCTCTTGATCTCTTCTTATTATTTGTTTCAACACATTGAGAGCGGCTGTACGCATAGTACTGTCGGAGGAGTGAACATCAACCAAAGCTTTTTCTATAATAGGCAACTTGTCGATACGCTTCAAAACATCAGCTTCTATGAGCATTAAACGAACATAAAGCCAAAATCCTGTCAAACGTACCGCTTCATTTGAGTCTACCACCCAATTCTGCACCAATTCATCGGCATAGTGTAATTCTTGCAATAAATTTCTGCACAGATGCTCTCTTATTTCTTGATTGGGCATTTCATTAGCCCACTCATTGGCGTTCTCAACTGTAAACTCATCCACTGGATAAAGCATTGTTGACAAAATCTTCAACTCACGCACATCAAGCTTCCAGAGCTCTTTGGCCAAGGCGGCACTCGAGTCATACTTCTCGGCTATTCCTTTCAGACGAGGAATGTCTACACCAAAGTTCATTTTATAATCCACACCCTTGTCGCGCATGCTCGAAGAGACAACTCCATTCATGGCAAGACGCAAATCAGTTCTGATATTTCTTATTAATTCATTCATCATATTTAATTTTGTGAGCAAATTTAATTTATTTTCAGCTCAAAACGAAAAAGATTCCACATAATTGGCTATTTTTGTATAAACAGTCATTTAATTAATAAACTAAAAATCAAACTTTCATGAGATTATTGTTAATTAGTAATTCTACCAATCCCGGCGAAGCCTATCTCAATTATCCAAAACATAATATCAAAGACTTTTTGGGCGATAAGGCTATCAACTGCCTTTTTATACCCTATGCTGCAGTAACTTTTTCATTTGATGAATATGTGGACAAAGTGAACACGAGATTTGCCGAAATTGGTCATAAAGTAACTGGCATACACAGCTACGACAACCCTATAGAAGCAGTAGAGAAAGCCGAAGTAATAATTGTGGGTGGAGGAAACACATGGCAGTTGGTAAAAATGCTTCAGGAAAACAACCTGATGGAAGCAATTGTAAAAAAAGTGCAAGAAGGCACACCCTATGTTGGATGGAGTGCAGGCTCTAATATTGCTTGCCCCACGCTGAAGACAACTAACGATATGCCCATTGTAGAACCTGCCAGTTTTAATACTTTAAACTTGGTTCCCTTCCAAATAAATCCCCACTACTTAGACGATAACAATGACACGCATGGTGGTGAAACGCGCGAAACGCGCATCACTGAATTTATTCATGCCAACAAAGAAGTATATGTGGTAGGGTTGCGCGAAGGATGCATGTTACTTTTAGAAAACAACGATATTCAAATGATTGGAGCGCGCGACGCTCGCATTTTCCATTACGGAAAAGAGACTGAGGAATTGTCAGAAAAAGACGACTTCAGATTTCTTATTGAGAAATAGAGCACTATAGATAGCTAAAATATTGGCTTCTACTATTTATTCTGCCTTTGTGCTATGTATATTTCAACGTAGCTTGTACATTGAAATATACAGCACAAAGGCAGATTTGTACACTACCATATATAATAGGCAGATCTAACTTCTAAATATGTGTTTAATAGTTGCGCGAGTTTAAAGTGAAAGAAGATATAAACAACATGTTAAAGGTTGCTAATAAAAGAGCAGTCTTTAGACTTATAGGATTTGACTACTTTATAGATCTACCTGTCATTTCTAACCTGAAACACAACTAAAAAATTGTATTTTTATTTCTAACGCGGTGTTTTATTTGAGAGTCGCATTGTTTTCTCATCACTTCAAATATCAATTTGCAACTATTAGTGTGCCATTTTTTACAATTCACTATTGGATGTGGCATAAAAGAGTTGGAAATCAAGTCCCCCATCGTGGATCGGACGTTTAAGTCATGAAAATTGAATCCACGGCCGTGGAAATGTTTAGAATCGCTAGATTAGTTCATTTTTTGAGAAAATATCGAGGAAAAATGTCGTGTAAAAAGAAAAAACCACCTAACATTGAAAAAGCCACTGATAAAAAGATAATTCTACATCAGGAATTGAAGTTTTAAGGCGTAAATGTTGTAAATTAGAGAAACAAATCGAAAATAATGTGTTTGAGAACATTTTCCCCGTGGTGGATGCAATTTTCAACAGTTTGAAACAATTTGTTGGCCAACAAATTGTTTTGAAAGAAATATATAAATAGATTTTCAAAAACAGACAACTCAAATTATACAAATATTTAGAATTAGAAACAAAACACAACTTTCTACACTCCAATAATTATCTCATTATATAGAGGAAATAGGTGTTGATTCTATGGATTACTTCAAATTGCATCAAAATTACGCAATTCCTAAAAGAACATCAACTAAATCGAGAGTGGCGTATACTCTACAACTTTACAAACTGAACACCCTAAGATTTACAATAAAATAATTACCTTTGTCTCAACTCATATAAAACAAAATCATATGCAATCGGTAAGACCTAAAAAAAGTCTAGGACAACATTTCTTGAATGACAACACTATTGCCAAGCGCATTGCCGATACAATAGATGGGTTTCCTCAACTCCCCGTATTGGAGGTAGGGCCAGGGACAGGTGTGCTAACACGTTTTTTAGTCGAGAAAGAAAGAGATCTTACAGTAGTAGAGTTAGATAGAGATTCGGTAGCCTACCTAAAACAAAACTTTACAGATCTACAACACGACCGAATTATTGAAGCAGACTTTCTACAGTTAGATTTGGCGCAATTGTATGACGAGAAGTTTTGCATCATAGGCAACTACCCCTACAATATATCGTCGCAAATATTCTTCAAAGTGCTCGACTACAGAGACTCCATACCCTGTTGCACAGGAATGATTCAGAGAGAAGTAGCTCAAAGAATAGCTGCAGGGCCAGGTAGCAAAACTTATGGCATATTGAGTGTTTTGCTACAAGTGTGGTATGACATTGAGTATCTTTTCACCGTCGATGAAGATGCTTTTACACCTCCTCCCAAAGTTAAGTCGGCAGTTGTACGCCTTGTGCGCAACAAGCGCACGGCTATGGATTGCAACGAAAAGCTGTTTAAAACTGTAGTGAAAACAACATTCAACAGACGTCGCAAAATGCTCCGCAACTCTGTAAAACCATTGATTGGAGAAAATACCGAGGTGTTGCAAAACCCTATCTTCACAAAGCGTCCCGAACAGCTTTCGGTTGCTCAATTTGTGGAGCTCACCAATCTGCTAGAGCCATTTATAGGTTAACCTTCAAGTTGGCTTATAAGTAAAATTCATTATTTTCATTCATCTATAAAAACTATCAAGTAATGGCGGAACTCAAACTCTTTTATCACAAAGACAACGTCATACGTCTGAGCAGAGATTTAAACTTTCTGAAAGATCATTCCATTCAAAGTTTTCTTTGGATAGACCTAAATGATGTGGATGAAGAGGTTGAAAATGAACTTGAAGATTACCTTAAAATATACATCCAAGAAGAGGAAGAGATGATAGAGATTGAGATGTCGTCTAGATACATCGAAACTGCTGACACACTGGTTGTCAACTCCAATTTTCTTCTCTCTAACTATGAGCGAGACCCTGTGTCGTTTATCTTAAAAAACGACATCCTTATTACTGTCAGGAGCGAAGAGTTGAGTTCGTTTCACGAAACAGTAAAGAAAATATCGGCCAACCCTAAAAACTATCCAACTGGAGCACATGTGCTTGTGGCGCTATTAGAAACTCGTGTGGAGTTTGACGCCGATATGATTGAGAGCATGACACAAAAGATTACGCAGCTGAGTAATAGCCTTACCCTTCAGGAAGCAGACGAAGAACTACTGACCGAAATTAAGGACCTACAAGAGAAAACCATGTTGCTGCGCGAAAACATTATTGACAAACAACGCACTGTATCTAGTATGTTGCGTAGCGAATTTATGCCTGCTGATCTTCAACCTAAACTTACCATCATCATCAAAGACATTACCTCACTTATAGAACACGTAAAGTTTAGCTTCGATAGACTTGATTATCTGCAAGATACTTTTTTGGGATATGTAAACATCGAGCAGAACAAGATCATCAAGATTTTTACCATTGTGTCGGTTATCTTTATGCCCCCCACCCTCATTGCAAGTATTTATGGCATGAACTTCGCATTAATGCCCGAATTAAGTACTAAATATGGATATCCTGTTTCAATTGGACTTATGATTTTTTCATCGCTTATTATTCTTTATTTCTTTAAGAAGAAGAAGTGGTTGTGATGTAAATTGGTGATAATAAATACAACTTTCTTTCACAATGAAAAAGATAGTCATCTCCCCCGACTCATTCAAAGGGTCTCTCTCTTCAATAGAAGTAGCCAACGCTATTGAAAAAGGTATACATAAAGTATTTCCCAATTGTGAGACAGTGAAAATCCCCATTGCCGATGGTGGCGAGGGAACAATGGAAACATTAGTGAATGCTATGAATGGCGCAAAAGTGAAGGTGAAAGTACATGATCCACTCATGCGTCCCATAGAAGTAGAGTATGGTTTGGTGAATGAAGAATTAACAAAGAATGGGAAAACAGCAGTGATAGAAATGGCCATTGTAAATGGCCTCACTCTCTTGAGCAAAGAAGAGCAAAACCCCTCATCAACAACTACTTTTGGAACCGGCGAAATAATTAAAGACGCATTGAAGCGAGGTTGTCGCTCATTTATGATAGCCATTGGCGGAAGTGCTACGAACGATGCAGGAACAGGAATGCTGAGGGCTTTGGGATATCGTTTTTTGGATAAAAACAGAAAAGAAACTGATGGTACAGGAAAGTCACTGTTTGAAATCTGCTCAATAGACGAATCTGGAGTGATGTTAGAACTAAAAAATGCCCATTTCACCGTTGCATGCGATGTGAACAATCCTTTTTCAGGACCAAACGGTGCAGCATTTGTATTTGCTCCTCAAAAAGGAGCAGATGAGCAAATGGTAAAAGAGTTGGACAACGGAATGGAGTGTTTCAGAAAACTAATTGAAAAAGAAAAAGGTGTAGATCTGAATACTATGCAAGGAGCAGGTGCTGCTGGAGGTTTGGGGGGTGGGATTATTGCTTTCTTGAATGCTCAACTAAAGCCGGGCATCGAAATGGTTTTGGAAGCTATTGACTTTGAAAAGCATTTGCAAAATACCGACCTCGTGATAACAGGTGAAGGAAAACTTGACCAACAAACAGTGATGGGCAAAGCAGGAAGTGGCATTTTGGATACTGCAAACAAAAACAATGTACCAGTAATTGCTATTGGTGGATGTGTAGAGGATGTAGAAAATCTTAATAAACGAGGATTTGTCTCTCTGTTCTCAATTACCCCCTCACCAATGTCAGTAGAACAAGCCATGCAAAAAGAGAATGCCCTAACAAACATTATTCAAACTACTGAGCAGATCATGAGAACAATAAAGCAGTTTAAAAAATAAGGCAAGTATACCAAACCTACTCCATCATAAAATGCATCTGTGGATGATGTTCGGGGAAGATATTTTTAAATAGCGTCTGTTTCTTAGAGGTTTGATAACCTAATAGAGCTTGCGCTAAATCATAGATAGTTAAGCTGAGATGAATTGGCAGTTTAGCATCTGTATCTAATACTTTACCATTACGGACGGCTAAGAATAAATTGTTTTGCGTGAGTATAGCATCTGTAATCTCCACAGAGAATGACTTCTCGGGATTTTTCTTAGCAAAGAGATCAAGCAACAGTCGAGCATTAATCACACGTGCCATGCCATCAAGGCTTTTCTTTGCTTGATAATCATAGCCTGCAGCCTCTTCTACAACAATTCTGAAGTCATCGAATGTTTTCTGCACAGTCATCTCCTGATTTCTAAACCAACTGTCGAACTCTTTGTATGCCGCAGACAAATTATCCGAATGCCGTTTCATCAATTCTTCAAGAGAAGGCAAATATATGCCTGCATCAAATGTTTGAGCATATCCATATTTATCATAGAAAGCTAACAACCAATTCTCTTCTGGCACTAAAAGTGAAAGCGGAATATTTTTTTTCGCTAATTCGTGAAACGTTCTTTTCAATAAAGCCTCCATATATCCTTTCTTGCGTGCTTGGGGAAGGGTGCAGGCTCCAGAAATATAAGCTATAGGAATTTCAACACCACAAAAGGTGAAGTTGTAATACAAGAGTTGCAATGATGCCACAACTTTATCGCCTTCAAAGTAAGCCAAAGTATTTTCATCACTGTACTTCTCTCTAAAGTATATATCAAAGTAGGGTTGCGAATTTCCAAAACAGACCCTCCACATTTCAAGAATTTGAGAGCGCGTTTGTGGAGTGATATACTCTATCATTTTTGATCTTTTTCTTTTACAATATACTTCTCCAATAGTATATCGGGACGATACGACATTTTAGCTTTTCGCAAAGATGGATATCCCATATCTTCCTCACGGTTGATATAAGTGAATTCAGAAGCTTCATTCTTCACGAATTCTTGATTGATAATGGGATATGCACCCTGAATTTCTGAATAAGCTTTCTCAACATGAACAATAAAGGTATCTGCATTGAGTTTTGCTCCTAATGAAAAAGCAACAATCTCTCCATCTACTTCTATAGCTCCACCTCTCAACTCCATTGCTTCAAAGTTGTCTAAGTACAATGAGGTACTTTTAAAATCAAGATCTAACGATTCGTCTGATGAACCTCTATTTAGATCATACCATTTCTGAAGCATATCTTTACATCTTGAAGTCTCCGATATGTTTTCAGTTATTGAGATATATTTCCATTCACTGTTCTGAGCCTTAAATCGATTGATATGATTTCGCTTGCTTTGAAGTCTTTTGCCTGAAAGATTAATCAACTTCTCGGATGTATAGATATAATCATACAATGCGCGTTGTCGGATATATTCAAATCTTTTTGGCATAGCTCTCTCTATTTCCTCCTTCATGGCCTCAGTTACACCCGACATCTCGAACTTCACGGGACATCCACACTCTTTCACCAACATTTCAATAGCTGATGCTAGATTGCCTTTTCCAAAAGGAGTTAGATAGGAACATCCGCCTCGGTCACTTGTAAATTTAACGAGGAGATAGTCTCTCCAAACGGCAAATTGCGTTTTATATTTATGTGCCCAACCGTATAAGTTGGAAAAGCAGCTTTCTGAAGCGCGATAAGGATTATTTATGAGAAATTTGTCTATTAATTCTTTGTCTTGCAATTCAATATCTCTGAATTCTATCATATAAAATATTCTTGATGTGTGTCTGTATTGTTGTCACTTGAAAATAAAATATCAGAGTGAGAACAACCGAGCTTTGTAGAATGTTTAAAAATAAGAAAGCTAAAATCGAAGCTCTCTCTTTTATTGTCTATTATTAGAAACTTTTAAAGCCCATGATCTTCCTAACGTCTGCAATCGTTTTGGAAGCATTTTCGCGTGCTTTTTCTGCACCTTCACGAGCCACTTTTCGAAGAAAATCATCATCTTTCTCTAATTCCAATATACGCTCTCTTATAGGAGTCGTTACCCCTATAATATCTGTAGCCAACTGTTTCTTCATATCTCCATAGCGCATTGCACAAGTGTTCCACATCTCTTCGTAGTGAGCAATTACCTCGTCTGTAGAAACAACACGCATAATCGTAAATAAATTCTCAATATAATCAGGCTTTACTGAGTTGGGCTCTGTAGGACCAGCGTCTGTAAGTGCACGCTTCACTTTTTTCTCTATCTCCTTTGCACTATCAGACAAATAAATACAATTACCTTCCGATTTGCCCATTTTGCCACTACCGTCTAAGCCGGGTATTTTTATTAAATCTTGTCCAAAGTTGTAAGCAACAGGCTCTTTGAAATATTCCACACCATAGAAATTATTGAAACGGCGAGCAAAACGGCGCGTCATTTCCAAATGTTGCTCTTGATCTTTTCCAACGGGCACTTTGTCTGCATTGTGCATCAATATATCTGCAGCCATCAATGTTGGGTATGTCAATAGACCAGCATTCACATTTTCGGGTTGCTTGCGTGCTTTGTCTTTAAAAGAAGTAGTTTTGGCCAATTCTCCCATGTACACATGCATATTTAAATAAAGATAAAGCTCTGTCACCTGAGGAACATCGCTCTGCACATAAATCACTGATTTATCAGGATCGATTCCTGCTGCAAGATAATCTACCAAAACATTTTTCACGTTGCCATGCAACAATGCAGGGTCGGGATGGGTGGTAAGCGAATGCAAGTCTGCAATAAAGAAATAACAATTGTTTTCGTCTTGCATCTTTATGAAGTTTCGCAATGCACCATAGTAATTACCTAAATGCAAATTGCCGGTCGATCTAATTCCACTGAGTACTGTATCCATATCTATAGTTTTTTTTAAAGACACAAAGATAACAAACAATTACTTAGATTTAAAGACAGCAGTTTATATTTTAATTTATCTCTTCACACTTTTTCAGCGTTTATCTAATCTAAATAGGAACGGATTTAAATAAGCCAAATTAGAGAAAAATTTCCGCAAATAATTCTTTTTTGATGTTTAAAAAACCTATTTTTGTATTCAGTCAAATTAAATGGAATAATTATGCCTCAATTCACTATTATTGATCAAACCATTAGTCCATTAAGATTGCCACTGAAATTAATATAATCCTTTATAAATTAAAACGTAAACTTTATGAGTTGGCTAATTAATTCTTCTATCGGGCGGAAATTCATCATGAGTATTTCTGGCCTTTTTTTAATTCTGTTCCTTGTATTTCACATGTTGATGAATCTGGTGATGGTATTCTCTATGGATGCTTATGACATGATAAGTCAATTCTTAGGAGCAAATTGGTATGCAATAGCGGGCACGCTTGTATTGGCTGCCGGTTTTATTGTTCATATTCTGTATGCCTCTATCATTACGCTGCAAAACAGAAAAGCAAGAGGTAATGACAGATATGCAGTTACAAACACAAAAGACGCATCATGGACATCAAAAAACATGTATGTATTGGGCTTTGTAATTCTGGCATTTTTAGTGCTACACATGATTCAGCTTTGGTACAAAATGCAATTTAAAGAGCTTATAGGAGCACCCGATGCTATCAATAAAGGTTCTGAGCTTGTAGTTCCATTGTTTAAGAACATCTATTATGTAGTTATTTACTTATTTGCATTTGTAGCTCTTTGGTTACACTTGACACATGGTTTCTGGAGCTCACTACACTCTGTAGGTTGGAACAACACCATTTGGATGAAACGCCTACAAAACCTTTCATACGTGGTAGCTACTATTATTGTTGCAGGTTATGCTGTAGTACCCATTTATATTTACTTTTTTTACGAACTACCCATGTAATAAAGGTGGATAATTAAATCTCACACTTAAGAAAATTTGAAAAAATGAATAAAATAGATCCAAAAATACCGGCTGGACCTCTCGCCGAAAAATGGTCAAATTACAAGAGTTCTCAGAAATTAGTAAACCCAGCCAACAAGCGTCGTTTAGATATTATTGTTGTTGGAACAGGTTTAGCAGGAGCTTCGGCCGCTGCATCACTTGGTGAATTAGGTTTTAAAGTTAAAAACTTCTGTATTCAAGACTCTCCTCGTCGTGCACACTCAATTGCAGCTCAGGGAGGTATTAATGCAGCCAAAAATTATCAAAACGATGGCGATTCAGTATATCGCCTGTTTTATGATACTATCAAAGGTGGTGACTATCGTGCTCGCGAAGCCAATGTATACCGTCTTGCAGAAGTATCAAACGAAATTATAGACCAATGTGTGGCTCAAGGAGTTCCTTTCGCTCGCGAATATGGTGGCTTGCTTGACAACCGCTCATTTGGAGGTGCTCAAGTATCACGTACTTTCTATGCTCGTGGTCAAACTGGTCAACAGTTGCTATTGGGTGCATACTCAGCATTGAGTCGTGCAGTTGAGAAAAAACAAGTAAGCCTACACACTCGCTACGAGATGGTTGACTTAGTATTAATAGATGGTCGTGCAAGAGGAATTATTGCACGCAACCTTATTACTGGAAAATTAGAACGCTTTTCTGCTCACGCTGTAGTAATTGCTACTGGTGGATACGGAAATACATTCTTCCTTTCTACTATGGCTATGACTTCTAACGGATCGGCTGCATGGCAATGCTACAAAAAAGGAGCCATGTTTGGTAATCCAGGAATGGCTCAAATTCATCCAACATGTATTCCTGTTCACGGTGAAACGCAATCTAAATTAACTTTGATGTCCGAGTCGTTGCGTAACGATGGTCGTATTTGGGTGCCAAAGAAAAAAGAAGATGCAGCAGCTATTCGCGAAGGAAAACTTAAACCTACTGATATAAAAGAAGAAGATAGAGATTACTATTTGGAGCGTAGATATCCAGCATTTGGTAATCTTGTACCTCGTGATGTTGCATCACGTGCAGCTAAAGAACGTTGCGATGCAGGTTATGGTGTTGGAACAACTGGCTTGGCTGTTTACTTAGACTTTGAAGAAGCTATTAACCGTTTAGGCAAAGATGTGGTTGAAGAAAGATATGGTAATCTTTTCCAGATGTATGAAAAGATTATAAACCACAATCCATACGAAACTCCAATGATGATTTTCCCCGCTATCCACTATACAATGGGTGGAATTTGGGTTGATTATAATTTAATGAGTACTATACCAGGATTGTTTGCTATTGGCGAAGCTAACTTCTCAGACCACGGAGCAAACAGACTTGGAGCATCAGCTCTAATGCAAGGTTTGGCCGATGGTTACTTTGTATTGCCTTACACTATTCAGAACTACTTGGCAGATCAAATCAATGTGCCTCGTTTCAGTACAGATAGTCCTGAATTTGCTCAAGCAGAAAAAGGAATTGATGATCGCATCCAAAAGCTTATGAATATAAAAGGTAAGCACCCTGTAGACTACTTCCACAAAAAATTAGGTAATATTATGTGGGACAATGTTGGAATGGGTAGAGAAGCTGCAGGTCTTAAAAAGGCTGTGGTAGAAATTGATGCTCTTAAAAAAGAGTTTTGGGCTAATGTTCGCATTCCAGGAGTTGCAAATACTACAAATCAAGAACTGGAAAAAGCTTTACGTTTGGCTGACTATCTTGAAATAGGACAATTAATGGCACGAGACGCTTTAGACAGAGAAGAGTCATGCGGTGGTCACTTTAGACTAGAACACCAAACTGAAGAAGGAGAAGCCCTGCGTCATGATGATGAGTTTGCTTATGTTTCTTGCTGGGAGTATATGGGCGAGGACAAAGAACCTGTCATGTATAAAGAACCATTAGATTATGAATTCATCGTTCGCGAGCAACGAAACTACAAATCGTAAAAAATAAACAATCATGGATATAGATATAAATATTAACGTTAAAGTTTGGCGTCAAAAAGGTCCAAAAGATAAAGGCTTTTTCGAAACACACGCCCTAAAAAACATTTCTCAAGGAAACTCATTCTTAGAGATGATGGATATTCTTAACAATCAGCTCATCAACGAAGGTAAAGAACCAGTAGTTTTTGATCATGATTGCCGTGAAGGAATTTGCGGAATCTGTAGTCTCTACATCGATGGATATCCACATGGACCAGATGAGGACATCACTACATGTCAGTTACACATGCGTAAGTTTAAAGAAGGTGACACCATAACTGTAGAGCCATGGCGCTCAGCAGGATTCCCTGTTATAAAAGACTTGATGGTAGATCGTACTGCTTTCGACAAAATTATGCAAGCAGGTGGATATGTATCAGTTAACACTGGAGGCGCTCCTGATGCTAACTCTATTCCAATTCCGAGATACAATTCAGAGGCGGCAATGGACGCTGCGGCTTGTATTGGATGTGGAGCTTGTGTAGCAGCTTGTAAAAACGGATCGGCTATGCTATTTGTTTCTGCCAAGGTTACTCAATTAGCTTTACTTCCTCAAGGAAGAACTGAAGCTATGAAAAGAGCAAAATCAATGGTAGCAAGAATGGATCAGCTCGGCTTTGGTAATTGCACCAATACAGGAGCTTGTGAAGTAGAGTGTCCTAAAAATATTTCAATCACCAATATTGCTCGTTTGAACTATGAGTTCTTAAATGCAAAAATCAGAGACTAATCCTTCTTAGGACTTAGACTCAGAAGCAATATAAGGCTATAATTACGGCATTGATCATTAAGTTGGTTGGTGCCGTTTTTTTATGAGATGGAAAATTGAGAATTGGTAGAATATTAGCGCATATATCTGCAAACAGAAATGGAACACTAAACCTACGTTATACGACTAAATAATTATTTAAGGTTAAAAGACCGAATTTGGAAACTTTTACTGCTACATTTGTTGTTATATAGGTTGAAGATGTATGTATATTTAATCAATAAAAAAATCGATATGAAAAAGAACAGATTATTAGTTGTAGCACTTATCGTAGCATTTAGCACGATTTCTACCACAGGTTATGCTCAAATACGGTTAGGATTAAGAGGAGAGGTTGGCTTAAATAAAGCAACTTTTTCAAAAGAAGCAATTGAAGTTGAAAACCTAAACTCATTTAAGTTAGGTCCGACAGTTGAACTAATGTTTCCCGTAATGAATTTTGGTGTTGAGGCTTCTGTATTATATAACAACGATAGAATGAATGTTACCTATTTAGACGATTCTAACACTGCCCCCCTTGAAATAACAAACCATTATATTGATATTCCTCTGAATCTCAAATATAAGTTTGGTTTGATTGACCTTCTCAAAATTTATGCTGCAGCTGGTCCATACGCAAGAATACATATATCGGGTGATGATATTAATATTGATAACGTGCTGGAGGATGCTAAAGCAAAATCTTTTGAAGCAGGTGTAAACTTAGGCTTGGGAGTTGAGATTTTTAAAAGAGTAGCTGTAGGAGTAAACTATGGAATAAAGCTATCTGATGACTATTCAACAGACCAACCCAAATGGAACGATGCTTTAAACAACAAAGATGGAGTTTGGTCTATTCAAGCAACAGTTTACCTATAGAGAATGATTTTGTTTGCCGATGTAATCTTACCATTAGCACTTGCTGACAGCTATACCTATATAGTTCCCAAAGAATTAGAAGGAGCTATTGGGCCAGGATACAGAGTTATAGTCCCTTTTGGGAAAAACAAGTTTTACACGGCCATTGTTTTGAAAATTCATCAAAACAAACCAGAAAATATAGCTTTAAAAGAAATTCACTCACAGCTCGATTCCAACCCCATTGTGAATCAACATCAATTGAAGCTATGGCAGTGGATTTCTTTTTATTATATTGCGCCAATGGGCGATGTGTACAATGCCGCTCTGCCAGCACAGTTGAAGTTAGAGAGCAAGGCTTATGTTTCTCTTTCACACAATTATCAAGATGTAAATGCACAATTGACTCCTACAGAACTGGAGGTGGTTGGCTATTTGCAGGAAAACAAGAAACCCAAGCAAATAACTGAACTAACACGCGACCTTGACAATAAAAATATATTAGCGCACATCAATGCGCTATCCGCCAAGAAGGTGGTTTCTATAGGACAAACCATCAACACAAAATACAAAGAGAAAACAGAGAATCACATTCGAATTCATCCACAATTCGACCAATCGACAGCCGAAGAGATACTAAAAGGAGCTCCTAAGCAAATAGCACTCTATGAGTTCGTAGCAGGTTATTTGAATGAACACAACGTTACATCCATCAGCAGAAAAGAGCTCTTAGCGGATGGCACATTTACCTCACCTATATTATCTGCGGTTCTCACTAAAGATGTGTTGGAACAATTTGAAGTATCGGCATCACGCTTAAATAGAAAAGCAGTTGAAACTAATGTAGCAAAAGAACTGACACCTCATCAACAAGAAGCATACGAAGAGGTGAAAGCCGTTTTTGAAGAGAAAGATGTTTGTTTGCTACATGGCATAACCTCATCGGGTAAAACTGAAGTTTACATTCAACTCATCAACGATGCCATAGAGCGAGGAGAGCAAGTGTTATATCTGCTTCCCGAAATTGCACTAACCACACAACTCACAAGCCGACTACAAGCAGTATTCGGAAACGATTTAGCTATCTATCACTCCAAAATAAACGATAATGTGAGAGCTGAGATTTGGCTGAAAATGATTTCAGACAATCCTTATAAGATTATCATCGGTGTTCGCTCCTCTATATTTATGCCCTTCGCCAATCTGGGGCTGATAGTTATAGACGAAGAACACGATCAGAGTTACCGACAAACAGACCCTTCGCCTCGCTACCATGGCAAGAATACAGCTATAATGTATGCACATTTCCAAAAAGCTAAAACTCTGTTGGGCTCTGCAACTCCTGCCATAGAATCGTATTACAATGCTCTGTCGGGCAAATATGGCTTGGTGAGACTTACCGAAAGATATCAAGAAATGGAAATGCCAACAATATCATTGGTTGACACCAAAGACTTGCGCCGCAGAAAGATGATGACATCATTGCTATCGCCACTCTTGATAGAGCAAATGGAAGAAGCTTTAGCAAATAAGCAGCAGATTATATTATTTAGAAATCGCAGGGGGTTTGCACCCATTCTCGAATGTAAAAATTGTGGCTTTACACCCAAATGCGAACATTGCGATGTGACGCTCACCTATCACAAATATCAAAACAAACTGAAGTGTCACTATTGCGATGCCTCCTACCACGTGATAACACAGTGTCCCGACTGTGGTGAGTCGAGTTTACAACCCTTGGGGAGCGGCACCGAACAGTTGGCCGAGGAGGTGAGTAAACTCTTTCCCGACTCTGTAGTTGCGCGAATGGATACAGACACAACGCGTGGAGTAATGTCATACGAACATATACTTTCTGATTTTTCACAAGGGAAATCGCAAATATTGGTTGGAACAAAAATGGTTTCGAAGGGATTGGATTTCGATAACGTGCGCGTGGTCGGAATTATTCAAGCCGATAGCTTGCTCAACTTCCCCGATTTCCGTTCGCACGAAGAGGGATTTCAGATGATAACACAAGCCAGTGGCCGATCTGGAAGAAAAAATGTAGCCGGAACTGTAGTAATACAAACCTCCAATCCGCACCAACCCATTTTTGATTACATAAAAAACAATGATTACCAAAGTTTCTTCAACGCACAATTGGCAGAGAGAAACATGTTTAAGTATCCACCCTACTACCGATTGATAGTAATAAAACTGCGCTACAAATATGAAAATAACGTATCCCAAGCAGCCGATTATTTAGCCACGCTTTTAAAGAAAACATTGGGAGAGAGAGTATTGGGGCCTGCCATACCGGCAGTAGGGAGAGTGCAGCAATACTATATAAGAGAAATATTTTTGAAAATGGAAATGGGCTTTCCCGTTACGAAAGTAAGAGAGATATTGAAACAACATGAGGAAACAACAAAACTGCGCACCAAATTTAAATATGTGAGAATACACTACGAAGTGGATGTATAAATAATAACATGTTATATAACACTATTTTATAACATGTTTTTTAATTTGGCTATTACGAAAATGAAGCATATCTTTGTATCGATAACCTAAAACAATCTTTTTTACTTTAAACTAATACCAACAATTAACCAAAAGGGAAAAATAGATTAGCTCGGTCGAGCTGGTCTATTTTTTTTGTTTGCTATCGCCAAAATAGACATCAGATCATATACTAAATCAATGCGAAAAGCTATAAATTTGCATCTAATTCTAAACAATTGTTTAATTTGAATTGAGAGTATTTGAAAATCCTTGAGACATATCTTTCTCAAAACTATTTGCAAGCATAGAAAATGTTTTAAACTGTTGAAACTTGCATCCACGACGGGGGAAATGATATCCAACACATTATTTTAAATTTGTTGCTCTATTTTGCTCCATTCATGACATAAATATCCAATTTCAGGTGTAGAATTATCCTTTCATCGGTTGATTTTTCAATCTAAGGCTGTTTTATATTATTCCACTGCATTTATTTCCATTATTCTCTCAAAAAAGCACCATTTGAGCGATTCAAAACATTTTCATGACAGTAGATTCAATTTTCATGACATGAGCGTCTAATACACGACGGTGGATTTGATTTCCACCTTTTTTATGCAGCATATTCGATTGAATTGTAAAAAACAATGACCTATTATTTACAATTTGACACTTGCGCAACCATTAAGAAACTTTGAATGGTTGAGAAAACTATGGTTTCGAAACTTAAAACACAATTGTGCAAGTAGATTTGAGCTTGACTTTGTTTGCAAAGCTAAAAGATAGCTCATGGCAGCAGAAATTAAACATCTGTTATATTTGCAACAATTAACAACGCCTCTGCTCCGATTCACCTCTCTGTGAGTAATGTAAAACACAAAAAAGCCGGTAAGATTTTGTGTAAACTATGTTGTGATATTTACACATCAATTAGAAGAATTAATTGACAACATAAAAGACCTACATCGCTGGCATATGAATGGGTCCTTCAATACCTACCGGAATACCAAGCAACATCAAGATGGTTATCATAATAGCCCAAGCTATCATAAAGACAACAGTATACGGAATCATCAGTGAGATGATTGCTACTAAACCTGCCATCATTAAAAACAGTGTGGCGGAGTGTGGCAGTCTATTTCCAACAATTTCTATACTCGAGCAAGTCGGCTTTTTTTATTCATCAATAATTTAATTTATTGCAAAATGGTTCATGAATAATCTATTATTTATAGCGAAATTACCCACCTACTCACTCTTAGAAAAACTGAATGGCAAAGATAGTAAAATAAATTTGACGGAATGTTATGCGATTTTTGCTAACATATAGAGAATTTTCAGTCAATAACTCAAGTGAGTGACCAATTAACGCGAGTAGCAGAGGAGGTTTAAAAACATGTTATATAACACTACTATACAACATGTTTTTTTATTAGGCTATTATGCAAATGAAGCATATCTTTGTATAGATAACCTAAAACAATCTTTTTTACTTTAAACTAATATCAACAATTAATCAAAAGGGAAAAATAGATTAGCTCGTTCGAGCTGGTCTATTTTTTTTGTATATATATCAGCTTAGAAGCTATTTCAACAAGAACTATCTTGATATTAAAAAGATTAAGTCATTAAAT
>JARICS010000107.1 GCA_029264035.1 Dysgonamonadaceae bacterium
GTTATTGATGAGTATGGCGATCTTATAATGACTGCTGGAAAAGAGATAGAAATGCCCATTGCGCGTATTGCACAAAAAGCACGTGCCGTAGGTATTCACATGGTTATTGCAACACAAAGACCTACCACAAATATTATTACGGGAACTATCAAGGCAAACTTCCCAGCGCGAATGGCATTTAGGGTAACTTCTAATATTGACTCGCGCACAATATTGGATATGGGCGGTGCCAACCAATTGATAGGCCGCGGCGATATGCTATTCTCGCAAGGTAGCGATTTGATACGCATACAGTGTGCCTTTGTAGACACGCCCGAAGTGGAAGGAATTGCACAATACATTGGTAAACAAAGAGGATATGAGTCGGCTTTCCAACTGCCCGAATATGTGATTGAGAGTGAAAAGACACCTGGCACAGTGGATATGAATGAACGAGACGCTCTATTTGACGAAGCGGCTCGATTGATTGTAGTCCATCAACAAGGATCTACCTCACTTATACAGCGTAAATTCTCGGTTGGATACAACAGAGCGGGTCGTATAATGGATACCTTGGAAGCAACCGGAATTGTTGGCCCTGCACAAGGTAGCAAACCACGTGAGGTGTATATTGCCGATGAATATTCATTGGAAAAGATATTGAGTACGCTTGATTAAAAAGAAAATCTCGGTCACTGAGCCTGTCGAAGTGCTTTCCACTTGCGCGAGTATGCAACTCGTGTCTGCCGTAGGAAAATTGTGTAAAGCAGGAGCTATGCACATCCCAGGATTTTAAACCTTCACACCCCTAATCTGTCCAAGAGAATACAACAATATAAACAACACAACAATGAAAACAATCCGTTCAACTATACTCACCCTATCCATTTTATTGGTTTCAGTTGCATCTTTTGCACAAAGCTCTACGGAATCGAAAGCAATATTGGACAAAGCAAGTCAGCTCTTCGAGCAATCGGAAGGAGTGAAGCTTTCTTTCACTCTCTCTCCCGACAATCCCAATGGCGGAGCTTTCGAACCGCAAGAAGGGGTTGCATTTGTAAAAGGCAATAAGTTTAAATTAGACATGCCCTACTCCACCACATGGTTTGATGGTATCACCCAATGGGTGTTGCTCAATGATGCCAACGAAGTGAATATAAGTAACCCAACTCCACAAGAGTTAGTTAGTATTAGCCCATTGGGCTTACTCAACATGTATAAGACAGAATATGTGTTGAAAAAGCCTACTCAGCGCAATTATAACGGAAAGACAATCACCGAAATCGAAATGACTCCTATCAAGAAATCGCAAGACTTCATGAGCTTAACTATTTCTCTTGACAACAAAACCAACAGTGTTGTGATGATTAGGTTTACCACAAGAGATGGCAATAAGAACAAACTGACCATTTCTAATTACAACAGTAACAATAAGTTTACAAACGATTTGTTCCGATTCAATAAGAACAATCACCCGGGAGTCGAAATCATAGACCTGAGATAATCAACTCTATCAACCAACCTATAGATAAAAATTATACCGTTTTTATAGTTTGATTTTTCAGCGTATCTTTGTATCAAAATAAAACAAGAAGCTTTTTCGCTACACAACGAAATAGCTTTTATAAAACATATACCCACTTATGACAAAAAGAGTTAGATGTCTGATCATTGGATCAGGACCAGCAGGCTATACAGCCGCCATTTATGCAGCACGTGCCAATTTAAGTCCAGTGTTATACGAAGGAATGCAGCCAGGAGGACAGTTGACAACAACAACAGAAGTTGAAAACTATCCAGGCTATCCAGAAGGAATTACTGGAACAGAAATGATGGATGATTTCAAGAAGCAAGCCGAGCGCTATGGCACACAAGTAGTGAGAGGAAGAGCAACATCAGTTGACTTTTCTACAAGCCCCAAAAAGGTAACAATTGACAATGAAGAGGTAATAGAAGCCGACACAGTAATAATTAGCACCGGAGCTACTGCCAAATACTTGGGCATACCCGACGAAACAAAATATGCTGGCATGGGCGTATCTGCATGTGCTACATGCGATGGTTTCTTTTACAGAAACAAAACTGTTGCAGTAGTTGGTGGTGGAGATACTGCTTGTGAGGAAGCAACCTACTTGTCGGGATTGGCATCAAAGGTTTACATGATTGTTAGAAAAGACCACTTGAGAGCTTCTCAAATTATGCAAGACCGTGTGATGAAGAACCCAAAAATTGAAATCTTGTTTGAACACAATACTCTTGGACTATTCGGAGAAAATGGTGTTGAAGGTGCACACTTGGTGAAACGGATGGGAGAAGCAGACGAAGAGAAAGTAGACATCAAAATAGATGGTTTCTTCTTGGCTATTGGTCATCACCCAAACACTGATATCTTTAAAGGTCAATTGGAAATGGACAATGAAGGATACATCACCACACAGTTCCCCACTACATTTACATCTGTTGAAGGTGTGTATGCAGCTGGCGACGTTGCCGACTCACTTTATCGTCAGGCCATTACATCAGCCGGAACAGGTTGTCGTGCAGCAATAGATGCTGAGAGATATCTTTCAGAACACAATTTGTAAAAGCAACTCATCTCTCTCTATTTGAAGAGGTGATTATAGAATAAACGGAACCGCTCTTTTTATGTAAAGGAGCGGTTTTTTTGTTGTGTATGAAAATCTGATTGACCACCATGAAATTGTTTTAATCTGAACATTTGATTATACAACATTAATCCTTATTATTGACGATTTTATATTTGCGTAGATGCTTGAGCTTCTCACTCGGCCGATATTGATCACTATTCAAGAAATTTGGAATGTTGCTGATAGGTGAAGATAAACCGATCCTTTTTCCTCCAAATATTTTATTCCTTGCAAAACAGGAAACCTTTTTAGCTCAAATATTTTATTTCTCAGAAAAAAGTCTACTTGAAAAACTTATAAACTCCATTTGCGTGTTCCGATGATGGAAAAAGAATGTACTTTTGATATATCTGAAATGCTAAAATAACTTCTCTATATATAAAAAGCACAGCTACAAAGATCAAGCTGTGCTTCAAATAACAGACGTATCTATCAACTAAGCTTGCAATGAATGTAAATAAGCAACGAGTTACATACATCTTTATAATATCCGCTCTATTCATTTCCATAGGCACTATAACCAAGGCTCAGGATATGAAAGATGAGTTTAAAAAGAAACTGAGGCAATCGCTACTTAGTCCAGAAATGAACCATTCGCAACAGATATATGAACCTGCCCAAAGGAATTTTCAACAAAGATCAGATATTCTCACCGTTTCTCCTACAACAAAATTACCTACCAGACTTGACAGATTTCGAATAGTTCCTAAATTGGAAGACAAATTAATCCGCATCAATCTGAATGTTACAAACAGCACTCCAATCAATATGCGCCCAAACGGCTCAGTGAGCTTTGAGTTTGATGGAAGGCGTATGAACGCCCGATCAAATGCAGGTGAAATGGTAAAGCCAAGCGGAATGGATTTAGA
>JARICS010000109.1 GCA_029264035.1 Dysgonamonadaceae bacterium
AGACACACAACAACAAAAAAAGGTAGTGTTGCCTTCGGCAACTGTCAATGAGCTTAACATTTTGCATAACATTTTCGAACTTCATATGGAACTTGAAAATGAGGATGAGCTTGACATACACTATCACAGAACTATCAATGCTATTTGCAATTTAATTAGGGAGGCTGGATGGGATCCTAAACTCAGATTTAGTAAGACATCGAAAACATCCATCACCCTAAAAAAGTATGAATGAAAAGAAAAGAAAAGAATGAAAAACATGAAAAAAGTAACGAACGTCTTTAAAGAAAACACAAATGAAAAACACGGAAAGAAAAATTAGTTATTATCTCGATAGTATTACCACAACAAAGCCCTACAAGGCTATATCGCTCACAGATGTGGTGAAAGCAATACAGTGTAGGAAATCGAAAAGGATGACAGAAACCTTGCGTGCAATTGATAACGAGGAGGAAGCAGCAAGATTTAAGAGAATGCGTTTTGACTATGTAACATTCTCGGGCACATTTCATACCAGAAAGAGCAGCGAACTCATTGGCTACTCGGGATACATGGTCATCGATTTGGATAATGTGGACCCTGTGGAAGTGAAAACGAAGCTCCTCAATCAAACGTATTTCGACATACTCTTAATGTTCACTTCGCCCAGTGGCAATGGCTTAAAGGTGGTAGTTGCATCAACTACAGCCTGTGAACACAAACAGGTCTTTAGAATGTATCAGCGCTGCTTTGATAAGCAATTAGGTGTGGTAGTGGACAATTCCGGAAGCGACATTGCAAGAGCCTGCTTCATAGCTTTTGATGAAGAGGTTTATTTCAACCCCAATATTAAATGGCGTAAACTTGAAGAGTATTGGGAAGAAGAAAAAGAGCACCGTCCTATTGCCTATACGCAAAGCGCTACAAGCTTGCCTATATACAGCTATCAAAGCAATACGGGAGGATACAACGGACTTTCGCCACTGGACGATTATAACAATAGGGGCGATGTGATGGCCCTTCTCAAAGCGCACCATTGGACAGTGAACCAACGCGCTTCTAATAACACAAACATTCGCTTTACCCGACCTGGCAAGAAGGAAGGTATATCGGCCGATTTAAGAACGAGAGATAAGCTTTTGTACGTCTTCACCAACAATAGTCAGTTTGAACCCATGAAGGCCTACAACCCCGCACAAGCATTTGCCGTGTTGGAGTGTGGTGGCGACTTCAAGGTAGCTTACAGAAGGCTGAGGGAGATGGGCTTTGGAGATCCATCAAGCAACAATTGGTACAGTACTAACACTTTAAAATAATAAATAACCATGGAAAATAAGAACAGTAACACAAAAGACGAAAAGAAAGCCTTCTATACATTTTACGAAGGCAAACCACTGATACAGGCTTCGCGATTGGCGAGCTTTTTGAAAGAGCAAAACTTTATGCGCATTTCTGAAGAAGGTAACGATGAGGTTACCATTATCCATAATAGCAGAAAAATTCTAAAGCCTTTCAACTATAGAACAAATACCATTTCGTATCTCAAGAAGCATATCATGCATCCCGAAAAAAAGATGCAGATTGAAAACATGCTTGTTTCGCAACGCAGCGTGATTGATAGTTGTTGGAAATTGTTTGACGGTGAGTCTTACAATTTGCATAAAGACACAAACCATGCCATTTACATCCCGTTTAAAAACGGGGTGTGCAGGGTGACCAAGGATGATAATCAGATGATTGACTATAGCAGTGACGAGATTGGATTTTTTATTGGGACAGAATCGCAAAAACACCATTTCGATATTGCAGGCTTAGTGGAGAGAGGAATAGGCGATTTTGAACGTTTTCTAATCTTCGCAATTATTGGAAGAGAGACCCATGAATTGACAGAAGAGGAGATGAAAAAAGTAATATCGCTCAACTCCACAATTGGATATTTGATTAGCAACTATAAGAATCCAGCTTTTTCGCCCGCTATCATATTGTCTGATGAAGATGCCGATGATATAGCCCGCAAAGGAGGTAGAGGAAAATCGTTGATTACTGAAGCCATTCGAAAGACAAGGGGTGTATTATTTAGAGATGGGGCTAAGTTTGAGACAGGATACAGACACGTATACGCCGATTTGGAGCTGTATCACGACCTCTATATTCTGGACGATGTTTTACCAGGCTTCAACTTCAATGCGCTCTACACCGACATTACGGGCGATATAAGAGCCGAGAAAAAAGGGACGCATCCTGTTACAATTCGTTTTGAAGATGCTCCCAAGTTTGTGGTTACTACCAACTATGCTGTGAGGCATGACGAGAATGCCGACAGTACAAACAGACGGTTCATAGAATTGAAGTTGAGTTACTTTTGGAACATCGAGAATACTCCAGACAAATTCTTTAGGTGCAGATTCTTCGAAGATTGGAGTCAAAAACAGTGGCAGTTGTTTTACGAGTACATGGCCACTTGTGCCAAACAGTTTCTTACCACTGGGCTTATCCCCATTGGGTATGAGAAAAACAACGACAACTACAATGCCTATTTCTCTAATGAAGTTGTGTTGGAGGAGTTTGAGAGGATCTACGGTGAAATGAAACTCAAAGGTAGTTTTACAGTTACTAACTTTCTCGAAGAGCACGAAAGGAGCAAAATATTTAGGTACAATAATAAAATTTTCAATCATCGCAATGCACGAAAACATATTAATGCATACATCTCAAAACAAAATAAGGATGAGATAGAATATAGCGCGAGGGCGAGAATATGGTACTTTAAACTTGAAGAAAGTGAGTCAATTATTGATGAATTTTGCGAACAAGACGCACAACTTGGTTTTTAGTCTTTATGAAACTTGATTGTGTGACGGTTGTTACGGTTGTGTTACGGTTGTGTTACGGTTTCCGTTACGGTTTAAGTATCTCTATATCAACTCCGTTACGGTTGTTACGGTTGAATACAAAGTAACGCGCGCGAGAGATAATAAGAGCTAATGTTGAGATAAGAAAAGGAGTAGAAGCAAATATAAATAACAACTCCAGATTGAACCGTAACAACCGTAACGAACCTAATTATCAATAGGTTAAACCGTAACAGCAACCGTAACCGAACCGTAACAGACCGTACATTTACCGTCACACACCACATTCTTGCTCAGTATGGGGGTACAATTCAATAGAAAATAGGTAGTCAGCAATAACTTGTTGATTGCCTATTATGCTTTTAGCACGTTGGAAACAACAACATGTACTGTGATATTTGAGTAATTTAGTGAATAAAATAAAGAATAAAACGCATAAAATAGAAAACAAATCCACCATGGTAGATTGCACTTCCATGTGATGAAAATGCAATCTGCAATGAGAAAATATTTTTAACCTACAAAATAGTAGTTTTTAAACATAATAGTGTCAATTTTTGCCCCAAAAAATGACAATGATACTCGAAATCGGAAATTAAGGCAAATCAGAATTGATATTTATGCCTCCCAATAGGTTTTAATAGCCTCAATACCATAAGACAAGGCAACAAAATGGGAATAATGCTATTCAAAGTATTTATACCTTTGTGGATATGGGTTTGAACAGTTGAAAACACTTTCTGCCACGGTAGAAATGTTACAAAAAAAATAGATTTTTTAAAAATATAGCCCCATTTGCCAATATGTAACAGACAAGCACATTGGCATCTTGAATGAAATTAATTGTCTGAAATGTTTTTTTGTTAAGGAATTTATGTATATGTTTGCACCCTATTCATTAGGAGTTTTTGCATATACTTGCAAAACGCCAACCGAGAGACTTCGCTCCACGGTGGCTTAGAATGAGGGCACCTGCCAAAATAAAAAGGTTACAACCCCCCAATTCCAATCTTTCCTGTTGATAAATAAGAAATGTGAAGAAACGATGTTTTTTCACCAAGATTAATTTATTAAAAAAAACAGATTATGAACAATGAATTATTGAATGAGTTTCGCGAAACAATGCAAAAAGCAACTGATCAAGAGTTAGTCAACTTTTTTAATAAGGAGGTTGGCAACACAGGATGGGGCAATGCAAGAAGCTATTATCTTGCCGCTCTAAGGGAAGAGATTACAAAGAGAGATATGGACAGCAGTATTATTATTCATGAAGGTGGGTTGAGTCTTAAAAGAAACGTAAAGCTTATTAATGGGAAGCTTGAGTTTGATGATTCAGACAAGCAGGATGGTTAAGTTTAAACTCCTTTGCCAGTGATACTGGAAAATTATAAAGGAAAGCTCACATTGGCAATGGTCAATGTGAGCTTATCTATTATTATATGAGAAGGACCAACACACAGGTGGTCCATTACCAAAGCTAATCGCTTCATTCTTAACTCTTCATTCTTAACTCTTCATTCTTATTTGGGTTCTTTCTGTGCATCAAAATATACACAATAGGCAAAATACCAACTGTATTGATAAGCGCAATACAGATGTACCACGCGAGATGATTGTTTCGACCTGCTTTCCACATAGCTATTATTTTCCATGTTGCTTCCCACAAGATAGCAATTATTAGAAATGTTATTAAAATGGAGTTTGTAAAAAATGAATTGTACATATTGCGAAGGTTTTTGATATTTAATGAAACACAGCTTCAAATCACTTATCAAAGATAAGTAAATATTGAAAATAGACAAGACTTACAGATAATTTATACTCATCACTCATCACCACTATCCGAAAAACATAGCCACTCCATACCACAAAGGCAGTGTGAGGAAAGAAGCAAGTAGCCCCACACTGAGCATGAGGCTACAGTAGCGTGGCTCTAAATCGTAATTGCTGGCTACTATTCCCGCAGTAATCATGGGCGCCATGGCAGCCTCTATGAGCGTTATTTGTATAACTTGACCACTTTGCTGAAAGATTAGAAAGTATAGCACAAAAATGATGGCAGGAAATAGCAAGAGTTTAAAGCCCAGTCCTATCCAAATATATTTCCAATAGATACTTTTGAAATCGAGTCTCAATTGCATCCCCACTGAAATAAGAGCCAGTGGAACAACCAATGCGCCAAGTGTTGAAAAAATAGTGTTGATTTCGGCTGGGATATTTACTTGCGTGACATTCAACACAAAACCCAATACAAACGCAATGAAGGGAGGAAACATGAGTATGTTTTTAAAAATACCGGAGGCAGTTAATTGCTGTTTATCCGAATAGATATTTGCTATCAAGATGCCCAATGTGGAGAGGGCTACAAAACCACCTGGCTGATCTATCATTATCACGGTTTCGATGCCTGCTTTGCCATACAGAGCTTGAATGATGGGGATACCCACAAAGGAAGTATTGCCAAATCCTGTTAAAAGTATGATAGCTCCTGTTATTGCTCTGCCCCACCCTAATTTTCTACCTATATATGCAAATAGCATCCACGACAGGAGGATGTTGAGCCAAGGCATGAGTATGGGGAGAATCAAGTCTGTGTTGATCTCAATGTTGGGGATGTATTGCAGGGTGAGTGCAGGGAGCGCTACATAGATGATGAGCGTGTTGAATGATCTGAAACTATATGCCTCTACAAATTCATATCGTTTGAGCAAATAGCCAACCAAGAGACAGATAAATATGAGTAGGATTGATGCCATACACAAAGTTAAATGAATATGTTGGATAAAAAAGAGAGCTTTGCAAAAAAAGGAGGTATACCTGTATGAAAATAATCGTTTAGAAGCTTTGAAATAGTGTGATAATTGTGAACATATCTCTCATTCCGAACGTAGTGAAACTATATAATAGTAGTGAGTCTATATAAAAAGTGTGTAAGTATTAATCAACATCGAACTGATATCTTTTTTGAAGTTAAACTGTATATTCTTCAACAGAATGAGTTATATATACAATAATTACATATATTTGTGCTAGAATAGAAAGAAAACAATCATATTTATAAAAAAAAAGTTACAAAATCATGAGTAAACAATTAAGTAGGAGAAAATTTCTCAAATCAGCAGCATTAGGTGCTACTGGACTGGTAATGTTTCCCCAATTTCTTGCTTCATGTAAGCAAAACAAGGGAGCCGCCGATGGATCAGATGATGGAGTGATCCGTGTTGGGTTTATTGGTCTTGGACAACAGGCTATGTATCTTTTGGATGGCTTTAAGCGCATTTCTGATATCCAAATTGTAGCAGGTAGTGATGTGTATGCTGTGAAAAGAGACCGTTTCAAAAAACGTGTTAATGATTATTACACACAGAACAACCAAGAGGTGGAAGTGGAGATGTATGAAAACTACAAAGACCTGCTTGCACGTGAAGATATTGATGCTGTGGTAATTGCATCGCCCGATCATTGGCATGCATTTATGGCCATAGATGCCTGTAATGCAAAGAAAAACATCTATCTTGAAAAACCACTCACCTTTACCATTAAAGAGGGACAATTGCTTAATAAAGCGGTGCGCGACAATGGCGTTATCCTTGCAGTGGGCAGTCAGCAACGTTCTGACACTAACTTCCAACATGCTGTGAAAATGGTGCAAGAAGGAAAAATTGGTAAGATTGAGCGCGTGAACGCCTATGTGGGTGCACCTCCCACGCCATACGACCTTCCTGAAGAGACTGTGCCTGCTGGCTTGAATTGGCCATTATGGTTAGGCCCATCGGAGTATGTGCACTACAATGTTCAGTTGAATCCTCCCATCTCTCTCAATCCAGAACAAAACGAGCAGTTTTGGGGTGCATGGCGTTGGTATAAAGAGCTGGGCGGCGGTTTCACAACCGATTGGGGAGCGCACATGTTCGATATTGTTCAGTGGGCATTGGGCATGGACAAGAGCGGTCCTGTGGAGATCATTCCTGCGGGTTTTGAAGATACAAAGTATCTCACATTTATATATGACAATGGTGTAGTTGTTACCGAAGAGCCTTTTAACGAACAACAGACTAAAGGTGTGAAGTTTTGGGGTGATAATGGATGGATTGAAATTTCGAGAGAACATTTCTTAGCCTCCGACGATAGCCTGTTGCCTCCTAAAGCGCAAAGTTCTGAAGGTGCTTACGAAACGCAAATTCCACACTTAGAGAATTTTGTGAATGCAATGAAAACAAATACCGATCCAGTAGTGCCTGTAGAGATAGGTCATAGATCATGTACTGTGTGCACGCTGGGTAATATTGCTTACGATCTTGGCAGACCCATCAAGTGGAATCCGCAAACCGAAACGTTTGTTGATGACGCTGAAGCTGATGCTAACAGACTCTTCAATAAGACATATAGCGAGGGTTACAAGCTGTAATTTGATAAGAAGATAGGAAATAGGAAAAAGCTGCATGTGATGTGCAGCTTTTTTTTTGCTTGCAGTTGCTATGATATTGAAGGGTATGTGGAGTTTTTTTTAACGGATAATTTTGATTGTCTATTTTTGAAAAGTATAGACACAAAAAAAGCAGCTCTATTAAAGCTGCTCTCTTGCGGTATGGACGGGACTCGAACCCGCGACCCCCTGCGTGACAGGCAGGTATTCTAACCAACTGAACTACCACACCGTTTTTTT
>JARICS010000116.1 GCA_029264035.1 Dysgonamonadaceae bacterium
GAGTTTCAACAAATAAAATGGACCTTTATGGGCAGAATATTACGAATATATGCCATGAATGGAGAAAATGTAACCGAGAATTGAAAAAACAACAAATTGGAGAAGCAATCTATGGCGGAAAATAGGATTTTATGACATAAATGCCCCAAAATAGGGCAACAATAGGGAATTAATGACATTTAAATCATTTTGTAGGGCGTGGATGCGAGTTTCAACAAATTGAAAAATTTTTCCCCATGATAGAAATGTTTTAAATTTTAACATTGTATGGATTGTGAAAACAGAACATGCAAAATAAAGAGTTATTTAGAATTAGAAACAAAAATACATTTTTTACATGTGAGTAATTTATCACTCTGGGATAAGAGGAGATGTACGACAACTGTGTGTAAATGGGGAGCCCCGAAGATGAAGTATCCGTAAGTCAAAGTCTATCTCTCAGTGTTCATCTGTAACATCCGTGTCAAACTCTCTGCATAGCATACACATACTTTTGTATGTGATCTCTAAACAGCAAAAAAGACACCAAAGAATAATTGATTTTGATGTCTTTTTTTTATATTATAAGTTGTTTTCTTATTTCGTGGACGACTTAATAACCAAAATAGGTGTATTAGTATGAAAAAGCATTCGTCTTGCGATACCAGGATTAAACATTCGAGCAAAAATATTTCTAGGTGAACTTGACATAGAGATCAGGTCAATAGTATTTTCGTTCACAAATTTCTCAAGCGCTTCTGGTATTCCTTCATTACCATCAACTACTGTATAGTCTGTTGTAATATTAGGATAATGCTCTTTAAAATAATTATTTAATCCAGTTAGTTTTATCTCATTCCAGCGATCTTCTTTCTTAGCTACGTGTACAAAAGAAACTTTTATTGGATAGTTTTTAATAAACTCCATAAGCGTTGCTAAAGCAAGGAACTCACGTTCTTGAAAGTTAGTCAGAAAAACTATGTTTTTCATCGTTGATATGGAGTGTAAATGAGAGTTCTCAGGTATAGCAAAGATTGGCGTTCTACATCCTTCTATTACTTCTGCAGTTACACTACCAATTAAATCTTGTTCTTTCTTGTTGCTACCTCTCGTTCCCATTACAATTGCATAAGGTCTAATTTTCTTAGAGTAGCTCACCACCTCCTCTTCGGGCAACCCCTCTCTTAAGGTGTAAGAGTAATGCACATCGGGAATTGAACCATCTGCTATGCAAATATTCAATTTGCTAATCAGCTCCTTCATTTGTTTCTCTACAGTTTCATGAATGTCTTTATACATTCCCTCTACAGTTGGTTGTACAGTGAAAGTGTCACCAAATGGTATACTTGTAGGATAGAAAGATGAAAAATATACATGCATCAATTTAATATCGCAGTCAACTTCTTTGGCTAAGCCAAAAGCGAACTCGCATGTCTTCAATGTAAACTCAGAAAAGTCTACTGGTACTAATATCTCTTTTTTGTTTTCTCTTTTAGACTCTTCCATTACTTCAAGGTCATCAAACCTAACGTTCTCTATAATATCCAAAGCTCTAGGAAGATCTACCTCATTAATTCTAACTCTTACACCTGCTGAAACCATTGGTTGAAGCAAATTTACGTTATGTATATAGGCTTCGATACCTTCTGATTCGAGTATAGTTTTTAATATCTGAGCTTTTTGGTACGTGTGAATTGCAACCGTAACCAATTTGTCTTTGTCTTTGTCTTTCATAATCAAATCTTATTAAAAAAATGGGTTACTCTAATTTTGAATAGCACACAAGAGAACTCGTAAAAAAAATAAATTGTTTTTTACTATATAAAATGTATTGGCCTGTCCATACTAATTCTACATTAAAAAAGAAATTGTAATTTTACAAGCTCATCGGTTTACTTCCTTACGGGAATATAGTTAAGAACAAGCCAATACATAGAATTAAAAGTTCTATGTCTTTTATTCTACCTTGCTTTCCTCTTCGCTTTCTTTATAAACTGGATAATCTTCCAGACCTAAAATAGAAAGAGCCTTGTCAAAAATAGTGGTATCGTCTAAAACAACAATTCCGCCATCTGGCCCCGGCTCAATATGTACTCCAATACTTTTACCCTCTTTGTAATTGTATCCGCCAAAATAGTTCCTAACAGTTTCAATCTCCATATTTAACTCTTCGGCTATTTTACGGATACTACCATTGGGTAATTTGTCTTTGAATTGTCTTAATTCATTAAAAGTAATCGTTCTTGACATGGTCTATATTTTTAAAAGATGAATAATATCTTATCTCTGCTTATAGCGGGTTAAACTTAGTCAAAAGATTAGAGTTATCCAATTATTTTACAGAAAATATTGAATCTAATTGATTTTTTTATTTATAAACGAAGTGTAGATGCTAAAAATCAAGACCAAGATTCTGGTATAATTGAATGAGATAGAGAGGTTAAAACAGGACTTAGTATAATAATTAAAGCTATGATCAATATTATACCAATTGAGAGGTTATTGCCCTCTTTTATCGAATAGATACTTTTCCTTTTTTCTATAGGCGATACTTTAAAAACTCCAACCCGAATCGAAACATATAATTCATATACTAGAAGTCCGAGAATAGATCCAAAGAAAAAACCTGCAACAATATCACTAATAAAATGGACACCTAAATAAATGCGTGAATAGCTATTGAGTAATGCCCAAAAGAAGATGGATGAAGTTACAAACTTATTTTTGAAAAGAAGAGATACAAACATTGCTAATCCAAAACTGTTTGTGGCATGTCCAGATATAAAACCAAACTGTTCACCACGAAAGTTGTTCACAATATTCACGATGTCCTTAAAGTCAGGATGATGGGTAGGTCTAAAGCGTTGAAAAAGAGGCTTGAAAAAAGAAGCTGACAAGAAGACAGATAAAAATATTACTAAAACTATTGCCCCCAACACAAGAACCCCCTCTTTGAGCATCTTATTTTTGAAAGCAAAATAAAGAATAAGTAACAGTATGGGAACCCATGCAACAATACTGGTATATGTCCACATTGCATTATCCCAAAAAACAGAGTCGCTACCGTTTAGAGCAAGAAAAATATCTCGCTCGAAAGGAAGAAGTTTATCAATGAAGCTGTTCATATTGTCTCTACATACATCTTTTGCAACCAACCAACACTTCCATTTGCAATTACAATTTCAATCCATCTTCCCTCTTCACGCTTAATCTTTACTTTAGCACCTTCGTGCAAACGAAAAAGCTCTTGACTATGTGCATCTGGAGAGGTGTAAATAGAAACTGAAGCCGACATAATGATGGCTGTTGAGCGATTTGTAATTTTAGTCTTCTGATTAAAGGCAAACACATTTGTTATAATCACCAACGAGAGCAATACAATTCCTGAGTAGAAAGAAACCTTTCTCAATATTATCTGTGCTGAAATCATATATAACCCTATTGCTACAGTAAGCAGTATGAATAAAACAATCCCTATAATTGCCCATGTGTTGCCACTATAAAGATTTTGAATGCTGCGAATCCATTTATTAATGAAGAGGTTATCTGCACTATCAATCTTATCTTCAATACGCGTTTTTGCAAAACGCAAGTTATGCCTTATATCACTGTCTCCTGGTTCTAACAAGAGTGCTCGCTCATAGTTAACTATGGCTTTAGCTATTTGATTATCTCTAAAGTAGGCATTGCCCAAATTATAATAGATTTGGGCTGACTCTTGATTAATTGATCTGTGTTCTGAAACTTGCGCTTCATATAATCGGATACTCTCTGCAAAATTGTTGTTTATATAGGCAGCTTCGGCTTCATTCAGAGGTAGCGCTACACTGCTTTCTTTTATTTCAGAAGCTGAAGTAGCAACTGAATCTGAATCGTTTTGAGCTTGCACCAATCCAATATTGATAAAACAAATAGTCAGTGCAAACAATATATAGTTACGTAACATCATGTTAGTTTTTTGATTTTAAAATGGTTTCCATTTTTCCAATAGCATCACTGGTTTCTTCATAAATCTCATCCATCGCAGCAGATGATTCCACAGGAGCATAGCGTGCAAACTCGCATGTTTCCAATATCTTTATGAACTTATCAATAAGAGTTTCATCAACCCCATAGTCTGAAAGCTCAGCTCCAATATTCCTTTTTGTGAGATCTGCACCAGGAATAGATAGTTTATCGCTAAAGTAGCCCCACAATGATCGCAACACTTCGTTGTAAAAGTTTTCCTTGTCTTTCTTTTTCAAATACACCTCGGCTTTCTTTAGTCTACGCTTTGCCACTTTACTGGCTCGTTTGTTACGCATCAAAGCAATGTTGGAATTCAATTTCATCTGCTTGCGGTAAAAAATGAAAAACAGACACAACAATATAAAAGGAATTAGATACCACATCCAATATCCCCACGATCCAACAAAGAATCTATCTGTATTTAGGAACATTGGTTTCTCAGTTTTTATGTACCTGATATCTTGCTCTACCTTCACTTGCTGCTGATTTACATAGCTAGAGGCAGTAGCCTTACTTGGGTCTCCTTTCAAAACAGTAAGTGAGTAAGTGGGAGACTTAACTGTTTTGTAAGAGCGACTATTAATATCAAAATAAGAAAATTCAATGGCAGGTATGGAGTAATCACCCTCATAGCGAGGAATAACAAGATATTCAACTGTTCTTGTTCCACTTAATCCATTAGGTCCTGCTGTCAAATCGTTTACAATAGTTGGATCGTACAATTCAAAATTGGTAGGAAACTCTACTTCTGGGTTCTGTATGAGTTTTTGATTTCCAGTTCCCGATATTTTGAGTGTAACTGTTATTGGTTCGTTTGCCCTGATTTCGTTTGTGCTTATGGTTGGTGTAAAAGTAAATGAACCAACAGCCCCTTTAAAACTTGAAGGTTTTCCAGATGGCAAAGCATTTACATTAATCGTAACAGGGTTTGTAATCATTGGTTTCTTCACATCCACATTAACCTCTTGCATACCAAAGAAACTTGATACTTTCTTTCCGGATGGAACTGAAAACACCATCTCTAATCTCCCACTTGGAATGGTCATTTTGCCTGATCTTTGGGGGAAAAGCAACGTTTTGCGAAGGTCTGCTGTATAATAGTTGCGCCCATCGTAGTGCTCTAATTGTAATTGCTGATTTGAAGGAATATCCAATTCTTCTACTAAAAACCCTTCAAACTCTGGGAACTCTATTCTTCCAAAATCAACTACATTAAACGTGGTGTACAACTTAAATGTAACCATAAATCCTTCTTGCTCATAGATTCTGTTTTTTGAAACTATTGCACGAATAAAGGCGTCTGTTTTCTTTATTTCAGTTGAAGTAGAGGAAGAAGAGGAGCTTTGACCCGACTGAGATTTTTCAACTTCTTTATCGGGTGGCAATACATCTATTTTTATTGAATTGGATTTATAGTTACTACCATTAACAGTAATAGAGGCTGGAGCAATAGTAAAGCTTCCCTCTTCAGGAGCAATCAATATGTAAGTATATGAAAATGAACTTTGAGAAGTTGATTTACCATTAATAATTTGAGTGCTATAACTTGATGATACCGATGGGCCAAACAAAATATCAAACCCATCCATGCCAGAGGGCAATCTTATATCTTTACCCTCCTTGTTTAGGGTATAGGTCAAGCGAAACTGTTCATTTTTTACAACACCTTTGGGTGCTGAAGCTTTAAATATAACTTCTTGAGCAAACAGTGAGTTGCCCTGTAAAAGAAACAGAAGTAAAAGTATTTTTATATTTAAACTTATGCTTTTATAATTCATATCTAATTGTAGTAATTCCAATTTATTCTATTAGTCTCTGCTTTTTACCTAAAGCTTAAAGGGAGTTACCAATCTTTGTTTTGACGCCTATTTTCTTGGGCTTTCTGTTTGCGCTCCTCAGCTTTCATTTCGTTCAATCGTTTCTGAGTTTCCTTTTCGTCTTGTTCTATGGCTTGAAGTATTTGTCTTGCATTGTCACGCGACATCTGCTCGGGTTCAGTTTGCTCTTCGGGCTTCTTCTTTTTATCTTGTTGTTGATCGGGCGACTCAGGTTGATTATCCTCTTTTTGATCTTTATCTTGTTCTTGCTGGTCCTCTTGTTCTTCCTCTTCGTCATTAATCATTTTCTGAACAACGGCTAAATTATAGCGAGCATCATCATCTTCAGGATTTATCCTGAGGGCCATTTTGTAAGCCTCCATCGAATTTTGAAGATCCTTTTTATGCAAAAATGCATTGCCAATATTATGCCAACTTGCAGCAATCTGTTTCTCATTCTCTTTTTCAATAAGTAGGTAGTGCTTTTGTTGCTCTATCGATTTGTCCCATTCCTTTTGCCTATAAAGCGTGTTGCCCAAATTGTAGTTTGCTTCTAATGCATTGGGATCAATTTTGATAGCCTCTTCAAAATTAGAGGCTGCCTGTTCGTATTTTTGCTCGTTATATGACCTATTCCCTTGTTTAATATTCTTTCTCACAGCTTTTTGAGCAGTAAGTGAAAAAGCAGAAAGTAGCGAAATGAGCAATATAATTAATTTCATTTTCATTTTTTAAAAATTCGAACGTTTCTAAACAATCTATTTTTCTTATCAAAGATACACACTTCAACCACTAAAACAATTAATAATATCCATGCTATAATAGGAAACTTCTCGTCGTACTCTGAGTAAGCTAAGCTTCCCATATCTTTTTTCTGCAGTTTATCTAACTCCGCCTCCAAAGCGATCATGGCCGTATTAGTATTGTCAGCCTGTACAAACAGCCCTTTTCCATTTTGAGCTATCTCTTGTGCCATCTCTACATTTAGTTTCGTCACCACAACATTTCCCTCAGTGTCCGTTTTGTAGCTATTGCTATATTGCGATTCTGGTATAGGACTTCCGTCCACCGAACCAATACCAATTACATTCACCATAATTCCGGCATCACCTGCTTTTTTAGCAATTTGTATGGCATCGCCTTCATGATCTTCAGAATCGGTTATCAAAATCATCGCTTTGTCAACATCTTTATCACTCGAAAAGGAATTAATGCCTAACTCTATGGCTTTACTTATAACAGTTCCTTGCACAGGTACCAAGCTAGGGTCAATAGAGTTAAGAAATAGCTTAGCCGATTGCGTGTCGGAAGTCAAAGGCATCTGAACATAGGCTTCACCTGCAAAAACTATCAAGGCTACTTTATCATCTTTGCGCTCATCAATAATGCGCGAAAGAATCTGTTTGGCTCTACTAAGTCTATCGGGTTTCACATCACGAGCCATCATAGAGTTTGAAACATCAATGGCTATAACCAATTCAATACCGCGTTTTTCAACTGTTTCAACTTTTGTTCCAAATTGTGGCCCTGCAACTAACAAAACTCCCAAAACCAATGCTGCAAAAACAATCCAGAATTTAAGATAGGACCGCTTCAATGATAGCTCGGGCATCATCTGCTTCACCAAAATGAGTGTACCTATTTTAGATACATCTTTTCTTTTCTTTATATTCAAGTAAATGTAGACTACAAACACCAAAGGGAGTGCCGCAAATAGATACAAATACTCAGGATGTGCAAATCGAAACATAGTTTAATTTTCTAAATCCTTTATGTAGGATTATAATTTAATGCTTTCAAAAACAGAAGCACATTTATTTTTTATTATTCAATTAAGGAATAGTTCTCAAGAAAGTTCTACGCAATATCAACTCTAAAAACATAAGTGCCAAAGCCAATAATGCAAACGGTAGATACAACTCTTGTTTACGTGTGACATTTTGAACATTGATTAAATATTTTTCCATCTCATCAATCTCGTCATAAATATTGCTTAAGCCCTCGTTGTCTTCAGCTCTAAAATATTGACCACCTGTTATAGAGGCTATTTCAGTTAAAGTTTTTTCATCTATATCCACTTCCACATTCTGAATTCTTATTCCAAATGGAGTCTGAACGGGGGTGGGTGCTACACCTTGTGTTCCTACTCCAATGGTGTACACCCTTATTCCATATGAACGAGCCAGGTCGGCAGCTGTTAGTGGCGCAATCTGACCACGATTGTTGGTGCCGTCTGTCAAGAGTATAACCACTTTAGATTGTGAATCGCTATCCTTCAACCTGTTGACTGAGTTGGCCAGTCCCAATCCAATAGCTGTACCATCTTCCACCATACCAAAGGTGACTTCGTTCAATAAGTTCAATAGTACTTTGTGATCCGTAGTAAGCGGACATTGCGTAAAGCTTTCGCCTGCAAATATCACCAATCCAATTTTATCATTTTGTCTGTCTGTCACAAACTCAGCTGCTACTTTTTTGGCTGCTGTCAATCTATCGGGAGTTAGATCTTGTGCTAGCATAGAGCCCGATATATCTACTGCCAACACTATGTCTATACCTTGCGACTCGGTTTCTTGCCATTGGTTGATAGATTGCGGACGTGCCAATACAATTATCACCAATGCAATTGTAATCACTCTAAGTGCAAACGGCAAATGACGTAGATACACTTTTAGTGTACGGGGCATCTCTTTGAAAGCATTTGTTGATGCTAATTTGAAAGATGCCTGCATGCGCGATAGCTTTACAATATACCATGCAATGAGTGGTAAAAGTAATAATAACAAGTATAAATAGGAGGGGTGTGCAAATTCCATAATTAATTTTTCTCTTCAGATGATAAACTGTCTTCCGCCTCTTCTGCATATTTATCAGAAGAAGAGTCAGTTGGCAATAATAGCTCTTCCTCTTTAGTTTGATTCACAAAGAAGTATGCATTCATTAAGCTCAAATCATTTTCGTTTGTAAACGGCTTGTATTTGGCAAACTTCACCAAGTCAGCTACTATTAGCACCTGTTTCAAATTCTCGTACACAGAATCTTCTTCCGATTTAGTTCTTATTATACTCAATATTTCACCTGTTGTCATCTCCAGAGAGTTAATACCATATCTTTCGCTCATATATC
>JARICS010000132.1 GCA_029264035.1 Dysgonamonadaceae bacterium
CAGTGGATTAGAAGAAAATGGCATGAAAATCGTAGACACAGCGGGGAAAATGATTTCCAACACATTATTTCCCTTTTGTTTCCATAATATGGCAAATTTATGCTATAAAACTCCAATACCCGTTTCAAACTGCTTTTTCTATCGCTTGTTTTTTCCATCCTAAACTGCATTTTTTCTTTTTACGGCATTATTCTCTCAGTTTTGACTAAATAAGCACCATTCTCCCCTTTATAAAACATTTCCACGGCAGTAGATTCTATTTTCATGGCATGAATGCCCATTCCATGCTCGTGGATTTGATTTCCAACTCTTAAACTGCGCATATTTGCATAAAGTGAAAGAAATGGGGAGTTATTTATTGCGAATTGATAGAAGGGAATCAAATAGTAACACAGAAAAAGTCTCTTTTATAAATGCAATCAAAACTAAGAAGGCTTATTCATTGTCAATCTTCTCTCTAATCGAAACATTACCGTTTTCAATTGTCAAAAATTTATTACCTTTGCACTCTATTTTGTATAAGGTATAAATTGATTGAAAATGAGTAATAAGTTTCCCGAATATAACGAATTTGATTTATCTGCGATAAACAAAGAGATGCTTGAAAAATGGGATACACTTGATGTGTTCCAAAAAAGCTTGTCGACCCGCAAGGGCCATCCCGAATATGTTTTTTACGAAGGACCACCTTCTGCTAATGGTATGCCTGGTATTCACCACGTGATAGCCCGTTCCATCAAAGATATATTTTGTAGGTATAAGACTATGAAAGGCTTTTTGGTAAACCGAAAGGCTGGATGGGATACTCATGGACTACCAGTAGAACTGAGCGTTGAGAAATCGCTTGGCATTACCAAAGAAGATATTGGAACTAAAATATCTGTAGATGAATATAACAAGGCCTGCCGTGTTGAGGTAATGAAATATACCAAAGAGTGGGAGGAGTTGACCCGCATCATGGGCTATTGGGTAGATATGACTGATCCTTATGTAACTTATGACAATCGTTACATCGAGTCGTTATGGTATCTCTTGAAAGAACTATACAAAAAAGATTTGTTGTACAAGGGATACAGTATTCAGCCCTATTCGCCTGCTGCAGGAACAGGCCTTAGCACACACGAGCTGAACCAACCGGGATGTTACAAAGACGTTACTGACACTACCTGTACTGCCCAATTCAAAATAAAAAATCCTTTTGAAGAGCTTACAGAGTTTGGCGAACCATTCCTATTGGCTTGGACTACTACTCCATGGACGCTTCCTTCTAACATGTTGTTGGCAGTGGGTCCTAACATAGAGTATGTGGCGGTTCAAACTTACAATCAATATACAAGCAAACCAATGACTGCTTTGCTTGCAAAGAGCTTGCTCCATGCATACTTCCCTGAAAAGAACGCATCGCTATCACTCGAAGATTATAAAGAGGACGATAAAAAAGTGCCTTATCGAGTGTTAGATAAAGTGTGGACGGGGTCAGAACTTGCTGGATTACAGTATGAGCAATTGATTCCTTGGGTAAAAACCTCGGACAATGCCTTCAAGGTAATTACTGCCGACTTTGTTACCATCGAGGATGGTACAGGTATTGTGCACATTGCACCTACTTTTGGAGCAGATGATGCTCGTGTAGGTAAAGAACACGATGTGCTTGGTCTCACACTATTAGATAAAGATGGCAACATACGACCAATGGTCGATTTGAGTGGAAAATACTTCAAATTGGACGACTTGGATGCTGAGTTTGTTGCTGATAATATAAACACAGAGCTTTACAGCGAATATGCTGGCAGATTTGTGAAAAACTCTTACGATGAAAGTCTTACAGAGGATGATGCAACACTTGATGTTGACCTTTCTGTGATGTTGAAATTAGAGAATAGAGCTTTCCGTATAGAAAGACAAGTCCATAATTATCCACATTGCTGGAGAACAGACAAGCCTGTGCTTTATTATCCAATGGATAGTTGGTTCATCAGAACTACGGCTTGCAAAGAGCGCATGATGGAGTTGAACGAAACTATCAATTGGAAGCCTCAATCTACCGGAACAGGTCGTTTTGGCAAATGGTTGGAAAACCTGCAAGATTGGAACTTGAGCCGAAGCAGATATTGGGGAACTCCTCTGCCAATTTGGCGTACAGAAGACGGGAAAGAAGAAAAATGTATTGGTTCGGTTGAGGAGCTTTGCATCGAAATGAAGCAAGCCCTTGAAGCGGGAGTGATGACCAAATTACCTTGGCCTGATTTGAACTTGGATGATTGCAAAAAACTTGATTACGACAAGTTAGACTTGCATCGTCCCTATGCCGATGACATAATACTTGTATCTGAAAGTGGTAAACCCATGAAGCGCGAATTAGACCTTATAGATGTTTGGTTCGATTCGGGTGCAATGCCTTTTGCTCAGTTTTTTTATCCTCATATATCTGACGAAGATTTTAATAAAGTATATCCTGCAGATTTCATTGCAGAGGGTGTTGACCAAACACGTGGATGGTTCTTCACTCTGCATGCCATTTCTACAATGATAAAAGATAGTGTTGCCTTCAAAAATGTAATATCCAACGGATTGGTGTTAGATAAAAATGGTAACAAGATGTCTAAACGCTTGGGCAATGCTGTCGATCCATTTGAAACAATCGACAAACATGGCTCCGATCCATTGAGATGGTACATGATCACAAATGCTGCACCATGGGATAATATCAAGTTTGATATTGAGGGAGTAGAAGAAGCACGCCGAAAATTCTTCGGTACACTATACAATACTTACTCATTCTTTACGCTCTATGCCAATGTTGATAACTACAGTGGTAAAGAGACTGAGATAGCGCTTGAGAAGAGACCCGAAATAGACCGTTGGGTGATATCGCTGTTGAACTCTTTGGTTAAAGAAGTAGACGATGCCTATACAAATTATGAACCCACAAAGGCAGGACGTGCCATTGCTAGTTTTGTAAACGACAATCTAAGTAACTGGTATGTAAGGCTAAACAGAAAACGTTTTTGGGGTGGTGGAATGACTGACGATAAATTGTCGGCCTATCAAACGCTATATAAATGTTTGCTAACAGTGTCAAAACTGATGGCGCCCATTGCTCCTTTCTATGCAGACAAGCTTTATTTGGATTTAGTTTCCGTAACAGGCGTAGAGGATTTTGAGTCGGTTCATTTAGCCGACTTCCCCACAGCTAACGAGGCTGTGATAGACACAACATTGGAACAGCAAATGTATTTAGCACAAACTGCATCGTCAATTGTATTGGCATTGCGCAGAAAAGTAAATATTAAAGTACGTCAGCCACTGTCACAAATAATGATTCCTTTTACTGATGAGGTGCAAAGAGAGAATATTGAAGCCATAAAGTCACTTATACTGAATGAGGTGAACGTAAAAGAGCTTAATTTTGTTGATTCAACTAATGCTATGTTGGTGAAACGTATTAAACCCGATTTCAAAAAACTTGGCCCACGTTACGGTAAGATAATGAAGCAATTGGCAGTAGCAGTACAAGATATGACACAAGCAGACATTGCAACATTGGAAAAGGAGGGTAACTTCAACTTAATTGTAAATGGCGAAGATGTAACAATTGGATTGAGTGACACCGAAATTATATCTGAAGATATTCCAGGATGGTTGGTTGCCAATCAGGACAAGCTTACTGTAGCACTTGATATTGACATTAGCGACGATTTGCTAAAAGAAGGAATTGCCCGAGAACTTGTTAACAGAATTCAGAACTTGCGTAAAGCGCAGGATTTTGAAATAACTGACAGAATAGCAATTGCTATCTCATCTAACGAAAAAATTGATTCTGCAATTGAAGAGTTCTTAGATTATATAAAAGTTCAAGTACTGGCTGACACTTTGGAAATTACTGAAGAAACTCATTCTACAGAGATTGATGTGAATGATGAGGCAATAACCATTGATGTAAAAAAGATTTAATGTTAAAGATGCAAATTATAACATCCTTATTGCTATTTTTGTAGTACAAATGTAAACTGTTATAAATATAAACTTGATGAACTTCAAAAACGTGATAACACACTTTGAATGACACAATAAAATTGTATAATTATGATTGAAAAAACAAGATATTCAGACGTTGAACTCGAAGAGTTCAAAGCTATTATAATGGAAAAGCTTGAAGCTGCAAGAGGAGAATTTGAAAACCTTCGTGCCGCAGTTACTAATGCTGATGGGAATGATACAACAGATACATCTCCAACATTCAAGAATATGGAAGAAGGAGCATCTACACTTTCAAAAGAAGATGCCGGCCGATTGGCTCAACGCCAAATGAAGTTTATTCAAAACTTGCAAGCAGCTCTTATTCGTATCGAAAACAAAACATATGGAGTATGTCGCGAAACAGGTAAACTTATACCTAAAGAGCGTTTGCGCGCAGTGCCACATGCAACATTGAGTATTGAAGCAAAAGAAGGACAATCAAGAAGATAATTCCGAGCTCCGCCCCGAAAGTATTGAAACCTATGAGAGAGAAAATCCCTAAAGGACTTATTGCTGTTTTTGTTATATTTTTTATACTGCTTATAGATCAAATATCGAAGATATGGGTTAAAACAAACATGGCTTTATACGATTCCATTGAGATAACAAAGTGGTTCAAAATCTATTTTGTTGAAAATAATGGTATGGCATTTGGAATTGAAGCTATTGGAAAACTATTTCTTTCAATATTCAGAATCATTGCTGTTGGCTTTATTGGAGTTTACTTAGCTAAAGTTATTAGAAAAGACTACAAGTTTGGTTTCATTATATGCATATCAATGGTTCTGGCAGGTGCTTTTGGGAACATTATTGATAGTGTGATCTATGGCGAAATATTTAGCGCAAGCTATCCAGGTCATGTAGCACAATTTGTGCCTATAGGCGAGGGCTACTCTTCATGGCTTCACGGTAAAGTTGTTGATATGCTCTATTTTCCTTTAATCGAAACAACCCTTCCCAATTGGGTGCCTTTTTGGGGAGGAACAGAAATTCTTTTTTTTCGCTTTATTTTTAATTTAGCCGATGCATCTATCTCCGTAGGTGTTGCATTGCTTCTTTTGTTTTATCGCAAAACATTGTCGCATTCTTTGCAAACGGATAAAGAGAGGCAACAGGCAATAAATGAAATGAATGGATAATCTATTCAAATACCTGTTCTTTTTGATTTTAACAACGGTGGTTTTTTCTTGTCAAAACCGCCCAAGTGAAGTATTGTCACGAAAAAAAATGGAGAATGTGATGTACGATATGTATATTGCAGAAGCTATCATTGATAATGATTACCAAAAGTTTGCCCAACCTGAAAACAAAGAGGCACTAATTAATCAAGTGCTTGAAAAACACAAAATAACAGAAGCAAGATGGGATACTTCCCTCTCATGGTATTCAGATAATATTGATACATATATTCAGATAAACGATTCTGTGAAGTCTCGTTTGCAACGCAACTATAATGAGACAAACCAATTAATAACTCTTCGAACTGCCCAAAGGAATGAGCTTGTAATACATCCTCCACACTATATACCCAACAATTTCTATATTGCAAGTTTAGGATGCGATAGAGGCTTTAAGTTTAGTCTTGACTCAGTTCAGTTGACTGAAAGGTTTGGCGACAATGACTCTATATTCTTTCAGTTTAACGTTATAGGAGTTTTCCCGTCAGATTCCTATTCATTGAAGAGTATGCTTATGATTGAATATGCTGACACTACAGTATATCAAACGTCCAAATTGGAGGAGAATAAATCTTATAGTTTTCCTCTCTCAAAATATATAGAACAAGACACTATAGTTTCTTTGAATGGTTTTGTAAACTTAAGCGGTAAGTTTCCACATGTACCTATTCAATTATACAAAATATCATTGGGACACAATGGTCTAAACGACTCAACTGAAGTTCTCAACAAACCAATAAATGAAGAGTTGTTCCTTGAGCCTCAAAGGATAACAGATTAAATTGGTTTCACTTAGACTTGAAAATACATGCAAAATAAGATTAACTACTCAATAAATCTATAAATAACAAGAACAGTGATGAATAAAAAAAGAGTTTATAATTTTGGAAACGGGATTGCTGAAGGCAGAGCTGACATGAAAAGCCTACTCGGTGGAAAAGGAGCCAACCTTGCCGAGATGAATCTAATTGGTGTGCCTGTACCTCCGGGATTTACTATCACCACAGATGTGAGTGCAGAATATAACAAACTTGGAAAAGATGCTGTTATCGAACTTTTGAAAGATGAAGTAGAGAAAGCTGTTGAGTTTGTTGAGAAACTCACAGACACCAAATTTGGTGACAAAGATAATCCCTGCTTAGTATCTGTACGTTCGGGTGCACGTGTTTCTATGCCTGGAATGATGGACACTGTTTTAAACCTTGGTTTGAATGACGATGCTGTAGAAGGAATAGCTAAGAAATCGGGTAATGAGTGGTTTGCTTGGGACTCATATCGTAGGTTTATTCAAATGTATGGCGGTGTTGTTTTGGGTATGAAGCCTGAGAACAAAGATGATAGAGATCCACTTGAAGAGATATTGGAAGCAACAAAAGAGAAGAAAGGTGTAGAATTGGATACTGATCTATCTGTGGATGATTTGAAGGCTATGATAAAAGACTTTAAACAAGCTGTAAAAAAACAAACAGGACACGATTTCCCCGAATCTCCATGGGAACAACTTTGGGGTGCTATTTGTGCAGTTTTCGATAGCTGGATGAATGACAGAGCAATTCTGTATAGGAAAATGAACAACTTCCCCGATGAGTGGGGTACAGCTGTGAACGTGCAAGCCATGGTATATGGCAATATGGGCAACACATCGGCTACAGGTGTTGCATTTACGCGCGATGCTGCTACTGGAGAAGATATTTTTAACGGAGAATATTTATTAAATGCTCAAGGTGAAGACGTTGTAGCAGGCGTTCGCACTCCTCAAGAAATTACTATAGAAGGTTCAAAAAGATGGGCCAAATTGCAAGGAGTGGACGAAGCTACACGAGCTGCAAAATATCCTTCATTAGAAGAGGTATTACCTGTATGTGCTGCTGAATTGATTGAAACACAACAAAAGCTGGAAAACTATTTTAAAGATATGCAAGATTTAGAGTTTACCATTCAAGATGGTAAATTGTGGATTTTGCAAACAAGAAATGGTAAACGTACAGGAGCCGCAATGATTAAGATTGCTATGGACATGTTCCACCAAGGATATATTACAGAAAAAGATGTAGTACTTCGTTGTGAGGCGGAAAAATTGGACGAACTGTTGCATCCTGTATTTGATAAAAAAGCTTTGGCAACTGCTGATCGTTTAACTAATGGACTTCCTGCATCTCCAGGTGCAGCTACTGGCCAAATTGTTTTTCATGCAGATGAGGCTGAGGAATGGGCAAGCGAAGGCAAACATGTGATACTTTGTAGAGTTGAAACTTCACCCGAAGATTTACGGGGAATGAATGTGGCAAAAGGTATTCTTACTACTCGTGGAGGAATGACATCTCATGCTGCTGTTGTAGCGCGCGGAATGGGTAAATGTTGTGTATCTGCTGCAAATAATACTACTATTGATTACAGATCCCGCACGATGAAAATAAATGGTGTTGTGTTGAACGAAGGCGATTGGATTTCGCTAAATGGTACAACGGGTAACATCTACAAAGGAAAAATAGAGACTGAAGCTGCTGAAATTGGAGAAGATTTCAACGAATTGATGCGTATTGCCGATAAGTACATGAAACTTGGTGTGCGTACCAATGCTGACACTCCTCACGATGCAGAAACTGCTCGTAATTTTGGAGCAACAGGAATTGGTCTATGCCGTACAGAACATATGTTCTTTGAAGAAGATAAGATTCTGACCATGCGTGAAATGATTCTTGCAAAAGATGAAGAGGGTCGTCGTAAAGCTTTAGCAAAACTATTGCCATTGCAGAAGAAAGATTTTAAAGGGATTTTCACAGCCATGAGAGATTTGCCAGTAACTGTTCGTTTGCTAGATCCTCCATTGCACGAATTTGTTCCGCACGACGTGAAAGGACAAGAAGAGATGGCCAGAGTTATGGGTGTTCCTTTTGAGGAAATCAATGAAAGAATTTCAGGCTTAATCGAGTCTAACCCTATGTTAGGATTGCGTGGATGTCGTTTAGGAAATCTATATCCCGAAATAACTGAAATGCAATCTCGTGCTATTATTGAAGCAGTGGTAGAATTAAAACAAGAAGGAATTACAGCAATACCTGAAATAATGGTTCCACTTACTGGTATAGTGTATGAGTTTCTTGCTCAAAAAACAATCATTGACGAAACAGCTGCAAAGGTGTTTGAAGAGAAAGGAGAATCTATTGACTATAAAGTGGGAACTATGATAGAAATACCACGTGCAGCGCTTACTGCTCATAAAATTGCAGCAGCAGCCGATTTCTTCTCATTTGGAACAAATGACTTAACGCAATTAACCTTTGGTTATAGTCGCGACGATGTTGCCAAATTCCTACCAATGTATATCAATAAGGGTTTCCTTAAGCATGATCCTTTTGCAGTACTCGACCAAAATGGTGTTGGTCAATTAATAAGTATGGCAACAGAGAGAGGCCGTTCAGTGAAACATGATCTAAAATGCGGTATTTGTGGAGAACACGGTGGAGAACCTTCTTCGGTGAAATTCTGTCACCAAGTAGGGATCAACTACGTTTCTTGTTCACCATTCAGAGTACCTATTGCACGACTGGCAGCGGCACAAGCAGCTTTAGAAGAATAGTCTAAGGTCTAAATTAGATAGATTTAAGTTATATAAAACAAAAAAAAGTGGAGGCTTAACGGTTCCACTTTTTTTTGTTTTAAAGGTATTGTTCAATTCTTGGGTATTGTTCAATTCTTGATTTTCACACCTCAATTGTTCTAATTCTTTATAACTCCAGTTTTTTAGAGAAATACATGATAACAGCCAGTATGCAGAATAATCCAATACTACCCACAAGCAGAGCATAGCTCTCCATTTGTATCAGAATAAACACAAATAAATAAAGAAAAGTAAGCAGGGCTCCAATAAATAATCCAAGTTTTTTATTTCTAAGAATACTCGACATGTGCAATACAATAAGAGCCGTTGTCATTATTGCTGCAACAATGTAGGCGAGGTTAAAACCCCATATCTCCGATAAAGAGAGCAATAATGAGTAGAACAGCACCAACGCCAATCCTACTAGCAAATATTGAAATGGGTTGACTTTTTTATTTTTCAATACTTCAATAAAGAACACAACTACAAATGTCAGCAATATGATGAGGATAGCATATTTTACACTTCGCTTGTTTTGTTGATATTGATCGACAGATTGAATGAACTTGACTCCAAAAGCTGATGTTGCCATTTGATTGATTGCCGTTGCATTATCAGCATCCACTGTCTGACCAAAGCTCCGATTAAGATCAATAACTTTCCATTGTGCATTAAATCCTTCATTGGTGACATTATGACTTTCGGGTAAGAAGTCTCCTCCAAAGCTTGGTGTAGCCCAATCTGAATGAACTTTAGCTGTAGTAGTTTTACCAATAGGTACTATAAATAGTCCTTGCGAGCCATTGAGGAATAAATTTACAGTAAAAGGAATTGACCCTTGTGACAATCCACTGATAGCAATTGAATCGAGCTTCACATTCAGTCCAGCACTGAATATTCCTGTTGATACATTGGGCGAGGTAGTCTGCACATCTCTTTCGTAGTAATACTTATCAAGTGTTGGATTAATATCTGTGTAAAGGTTTTCAACAGGAATGCCAGGTTCAAAGTTATACTCTCTATTGCCTAGTTGCATTACAACACCTTCACGAATTCCTTTTAAATCAGATATTCCCATTATCACTCTCGCTTCGTCCAAGTACATCTGTTCGGGCTTTATTCCTGTTTTCGCAAGATCTTCTAGGCTAAGTGTGCCTTTTAGCTCTATATCTGATCGATAGAGTGATACATCATAAATACCACGTTTGCGCTTCTCTACTTTAGCATCGGTCAATACGTTCATTTCTGTGGGAAGTAGGAGTAAACTTTTACGAACTAACTCACTCTTATCTTTCAGCTTTATTTCCTGAAAGTAAGGAATTACGATAATTGGACCAGTTATTATCTGTTCGCCACTCCATTTAGAGGTTATTTCCAACTCTGCACTTCTTTTAGTTTCCAATCGTTCATAGATAAGGCTACTAATCATACTTAGGGGAATAAGTAGTAAAAGGGTGAGCACTCCTACCACTAATATTTTAAGCGCAGTAGTATGACGCGACACGAAACTAGGTCTTGGTGGTGGCGGTGGACCAGTATAAAAAGATTCTTGTTCTTCCATAATTAATACTATTGGTATTTTTTTTATGATAAAAATTGCGTTTGTAAAAATTGATAGAATAGTAACAATTAATGGGGACCTTTTGTTATTTATAAGGTGTGCTTTGTATAAAACAAAGCTCCAATTATCAATAGTTTTTTATTTGTTGAAAAACAGACAACCAAATTTCTGTAAATATTTTATTTCTTTGAAAAAGGCAACTATAAATTCTGAAAAAAGACTGGGCAAAGAGTAGTAGTCACCACTTATAGCAAAATAAAAGAGTGAGGAAAAAATTGCAGATACTTTATTGGAGGTTGTAAAAACATCTTACAGCCCCCCAGCTAATCATTTCTATTGTTTTACAAAAGCATTGTTCAATGCTATAACAGCATCTTCGTAATGGTCTCTTTTTATAACAAACTGCATATTCACCTGATTGAGCGATTGTCCAAAACTTTCTATGTTAATTCCTTTTTCATACAGAGCCTTGCTTGCTTTATATAGAAATCCTGGAAGTGCAATATTTGTACCCAACACACTCACAATGGCCGCGGGCAGGGTGGTAACACGATAATAATTCTGAGTGAGTTCTTGAATAAGACCCTCAGACTTTTCATTTTCCCAAATCACTGAAGTAATAGAGTTGGCATTGGTAGATTTGAGTATATAGCTTACTTTATGCTTTTGAAAATACTTCATAATTCCCAAATCGAAACCTACTTCACCCACCATCATTGGGTCATGCACTTCTAGCGCAATCACCTTGCGCGTTCCCGATATTATTTCAGCGCGAGGGTGGGGCGATATATAATCGCGTGTAATTAATGTTCCGGGATGCTCTGACTCGAAAGTGCTTTTGATACGAATATTAATATTTGCCAGCTCAAGAGGCTTTGCTGCTTGCGGATGGATTGCTTCCATCCCAATATCTGCCAATTGGTCGGCTATGATAAAATTGGTATGGCCTACAGGAATAGAATTTTCTACACCCACAATCTTTGGGTCGGCACTCGATAGGTGATATTCTTTATGGATAACTGCTTCGTCTGCTTTTACTTCTACTGCAATTTTACTGAATGTAACCTCAGAATAGCCTCTGTCAAATGCACGCATAATGCCTTCAGTTCCTTTTGTATATCCTGTGACAACGCAAAGCACTTTCGTAAAATCAATATCGGAAAATTCTTTGTGAATACGCTCGTCTATTGTCAACGGAACGTTGTCATTAAAACCACATAAATCCACAAACCTTGCATTGATGCCATTGTTATTGAGAATATTCACAGAGTTCCACCCTGAATGAGCTTCGCCAATAGACGCCAATATCTCTCTCGCAGCAAGCGAAATGTCCACCATGTTTACATAACCCGATGCCATTACTTTGTTGAGGCTATACAAGAGTGTTTTTGCTTGATCTACACGAAAACGGATGAAATCGCGTGCTTCTTTAAGATCTAAACCAATGTCTGCAAAGCCATCATTTATCAATAATAGGCGTTTGCAAAACTGATCGAGTGCACTACTGAAATCTTCTCCATTCAGAAACTTATCGTATATCCCTGGTTCACCAGTCTTTTTGTGTTCCAATAGCCAGTTGGTTACATTGTTGTAAGCAGAAACAACAAAAATACGGTTGTAAAATTCGTCGTTCTTACGTTTTCCTATAATTATATTTTCGAGAACATCCTGAAACTGAGACATGGAAGTTCCACCAATTTTTTCTACTGTAAGCATTAGTATATAAATTATTTTTGTTTAAAGCCTATTTTGTAAAAAGCTAAAAGCTTAACAACTCTCTGTATAAGCGTTGTATGGGTAATCCCATAATATTGAAATACGAACCGCGGATGTGCTTCACGCCAATATAGCCAATCCACTCTTGCACACCATATGAACCAGCTTTGTCAAAAGGTGCATAGCGATTTATGTAGTATTCTATTTCTTGTTTGGTCAATGTTGAAAACTCAACATCAGATGCTACCGAGAAAGAAGTTTGTTTAGCGGTTGAAGTTAAGCATACACCAGATATAACACGATGTGTTTTGCCCGATAGATTTTGTAACATCTCTTTAGCCTCTTCTTTATTGGTTGGCTTGCCATATATCTTATTATCAAGCAAAACTACTGTATCAGCAGTTATCATCAATTCGTCCTCTTTGAGCCTGTTGGTGTAAGAATTGGCTTTTTTTAATGCCACATATTCCGCAACTTCCTCATTAGGCAAGTTAGTGGGATAAGATTCGTCAATATCTGGTAGTACTTTTATTTCAAAGTCAATATCTATTCCTCGCAACAACTCTTCTCTTCTTGGCGAGTTGGATGCAAGTAAGACTTTGTAGTCAGTTATTTTCATAGCGCTTTGCGAAGTGCTACAAGTTTAGTCAACAACTGCTCTAATTGATCAAGTGGCAACATATTTGCCCCGTCAGATTTAGCTATTGAAGGATTTGGATGGGTTTCAATGAATAAGCCATCTGCACCAACAGCAATAGCTGCTTTTGAAATCGTTTCAATCAATTCTGGTTGTCCACCTGTCACACCCGACGATTGATTGGGTTGCTGCAAGCTATGTGTAACATCCATTACTACAGGGAAACCAAACTTCCGCATGGTAGGAATACCACGAAAATCTACAATAAGATCGCCATAGCCAAAAGTAGTGCCTCTCTCTGTAAGCATCACATTGTTGTTGCCCGAGTCTACTACTTTTTGTGCTGCAAACTGCATACTTTCGGCCGAAAGGAATTGTCCTTTCTTGATGTTTACAATCTTACCTGTTTTTGCTGCCGCAATTAATAGTTCTGTTTGTCTACACAAGAAAGCTGGTATCTGAAGTACATCAGCATACTCAGCTACCATTGCTGCTTCGTGAGATTCGTGAATGTCGGTTACCACAGGTATGTTGAATGTAGTTGCTACTTTATGTAGAATTTTTAATGCTTTTTCATCACCAATTCCTGTGAAAGAATCTACACGCGATCTATTTGCTTTCCTGTACGAACCTTTAAAGACAAAAGGCATATCTAGTTTATCCGTTATTGATTTAATCTTTTCTGCAATATTGAGAGCCATATCTTCGTTTTCTATTACGCAGGGTCCTGCCATTAGAAAAAACGTCTCACTTTTAAAGTATGATAAATCCATCTTTTGATACAATTTATAATTTTCTGCAAGATACAAAAAACCTTTTATTTTAGTTGATATGTATTTGTTACATTTAGTGACAACAATAATTATTAAGACAATAATCAACCTAAGGCCACATGATTATTGATATTTTTATTCATCCACTCAACTTTCCTTCTTATCACAGTCAAACGAACTTGTGCTTGTGAAACAAATTTTGGAGCAGGTACTTGCAATGTTTTTACTGAAATGTTGACATGAAAAAGGATGACAAATCAAATTTGTCATCCTTTCTATATTTTTCTTTTTTAAAAAGAAGCTAAACTATTTTAGTTAATACCTAACTTAGCTTTCACAAATGGGCTAGCATCTATTGCTGTTGGGCTATTGTAAGCTATCGATCTTGAAGCATAATCTAAAATGTAAGTATAACCTTTTTCGTCACCTACAGCTTTTATTGCTTTTTGCATTTTGTCTTGCACAGGAGCAAGTAGTTTTTGTTGCAATTCTTCAATTTCTCTTTGGCTGTTTTGCATGAAAGATTGGTATCTTTCTTCAATTTGCTGAATTTGTTTCTGACGATCCATTAATAAAGCTTCGGTTACTTCATCTGTAGAATTCTTAAACTCCTCCATTTTGTTGTTGTACTCAGTTTCAAGTGCAGTTGCATTTTTCTTAACTTGTTCTTGCTTGGTTGTTAGTTGAGTTTCAATTCCAGCTAACTCAGGCATCATTGCAAATATTTCTTGTGAATTGATATATGCAATTTTACTCTCTTGAGCAACTAATGCAAGTGGAGCAATTGCAAACATTAAGATAATTAATTTTTTAAGCATAATAGATTTTATTTGGTTTGTTTTATTTGTTATTTAATTTCGGTGGGCAAAGATAAATGTTTTATTTAGAATATCCTAACTTTGCTAATACATCATTACTAATATCAATATCGGGCGATGCAAATATCATTGAAGTAGCTGATGCTCTGTCAATAATAGCTTGATAGCCGTAAGTGAGAGCAATTTCTTTTATAGCGTTGTACACGGAGTCTTGTATAGGTTCAATTAATGATTGACGACGTTTAAACATTTCGCCTTCTGCACCAAAATACTTGTTGCGCAACGCTTGTAATTCGCTTTCTTTTGCAACTATAGCATTTTCTCTTTTGGTCTTTTCATTTGCCGAAAGTGAAGCTAAATTAGCTTGAAAGGATTTGTACATATTCTGCACATCTTTCTGCATATTCTCAACTTCCTCTTGCCATAGTTTGCCTGTCTTTTCCAACTCTTGATTGGCTATTTCATAAGAGGGAATGTTTTCTAAGATATACTCCATATCAACTAATGCATATTTCTGAGCAAAGCTACTTAATGCAATAGCAAAAAACAATCCGATAAATAATAATAATTTCTTCATAATGTTTCAAACTTTAATTTGTTTAGTCTATTGACGAGCTTTGTATGAAATCGTTTATATTAGTTCTTGTAAATTATGTTAATGCTATGTAGTATTAAAACTCTTGTCCAATAATAAAGTGGAATTGGCTACCACCATTTTCTCTACCTCCACCAATTTTGTCAAAACCATAAGCCCAGTCAATACCCATCAATCCAATCATAGGAAGATGTATACGAGCGCCAACCCCTGCTGATCTCTTAAGGTCGAAAGGATTAAAATCACCCACGTTTTGCCAAGCATTACCAGCTTCAATAAATGCTACACCATAAATAGTAGAACTTGGTTCAAGTATGAAAGGATATCTAAACTCTAAACCCAATCGAGTGTAAGCACTTGCATTTCTACCAATTGTACCGTTTTGATATCCACGAAGAGCAATGGTTTCTGTAGCATATTGTGATGAGTAACCCGACATGCCATCTCCACCCACATCAAATGTTTCGAAAACAGATTTTTTGTCTTTGTTGTAATAACCCAAGAATCCAAACTCTGCACGAGTTGCTAATACAGGTGTGCGCTTAATGGCCATTGAAGAGAGAGGAGTGTAAGTTCTCATTTTGAATTTCCATTTATGATACTCAAGCCATTGGTATTTTTTCGAGTTTTCATATCCATTTTCATCTTTCGGTAAGTTTTTGTAGTCTACTCCGTCCCACAGTGAGAAGGGTGGTGTTAAACTCACGTTGAAAGTAAATTGAGAACCCATACGAGTATATAATGGATTGTCAATAGAGTTACGAGCCAATGTGAAGTTAAGCGTTACACTGTTACTTACACCATTTGGAATTAAGAAGTATCTCCAGTTTTTCATGCGATACAATTGATATCCAAGTTCACCTTGAAGATAGAAGTAGTCATCTGGCCAAGCCAATCTCTTGCTATATCCAACTGATGCTCCAATTACTTCAAACACTTTGTCGGGGTCATAAGAATACTCCAGCATATCTTGGTAGCCACCACCATAGCCACCACCGTATCCACCGTAACCGCCACCATAACCTCCATATCCACCTCCGTATCCAGGATAACCGCCATACATTCCGCCTCCTCCATAAGGATTTTGATATGCTCTGTCACTAATGTCAGACTGACGAGAATAAAATGCGCTTACCGAGAAACTGTTTGGGCGTTTACGACCAAACCAAGGCTCTATAAATGAAAACTGGTAAGATTGATAGTATTGACCGTTTGTTTGTGCACTGAGTATAAGTGTTTGACCTTCTCCTTGTGGAATTATACCACGATAGGAAGAGGGGTTGAGTAAGTTCTTGAGCGAGAAGTTGGTCAGTTTTAGACTTAGTTTTCCTACAAGTCCTGTAATACCCCAACCAGCTGAAAATTCAATTTGGTCATTGCCTTTAGATACTAAAGGATAGGTGATGTCAACTGTTCCTGATTCAGGGTCGGGTTGTACATCTGGTTGTAAATTCTCAGGGTCGAAGTGACCAGTCTGTGCAATTTCACGAATTGATCGAATCAACTGCTCTTTGCTAAAAACAGCACCTGGTTTTGTTCGGAGCTCTCTGCGAATTACATCTTCATAAAGTCTGTCGTTACCTTGAATTCTAACTCTCCTGATAGTAGCTTTACCACCTTCTATCACGCGAAGCTCAAGATCAACAGAGTCGTTTGAAATATTTACCTCAATAGGATCGATGTGTGAAAAGAGATAGCCGTTGTTCTGATAGAGGTTTATTGCTGCATCTTCGTCATTAATAAGACGGTCTTGTAGTTTCTTTTGGTTGTAAACATCTCCGCGTTTCATATTCAATTCTCTGTCCAGTTGAAGAGAATTGTACTGAGTATTCCCTACCCATTGTATACTGCGTATAAAGTATTTGTTTCCTTCGTCAATTTTAATATCAATGTTCACTGTTTTATCATCGTGACGATATACTGAGTCCCACACAATCTCGGCATCTCTAAAGCCTAATTCATGGTATTTTTCAAGAACTAGTTTTTTATCTGCTTCGTAGTTGTCTTCAATAAATTTCTTTGTTCTGAACAGGTTGATAAGCTTACCTTTTTCGTTGGTCTTCTTCATGGTCCAAGCTAACTTGCTATCTTTCAGCTCTTCATTACCTATAAAGTTGAGGCTATTTACTTTTATCTTCTCTTTTTTATCAACTGCAATATCAAGGATCACCTGATTTTTATGTTCAGGGTCGGGCTTTTCCATGATTGTAACTTCAGCATCGCCAAAGGCTTTTTCAGCAAAATAAGCTTTGATAATGGTCTTAGCTCTATTTACTTGGTCAGGCGTAATTTGATTACCCTTTACCATACCTATCTTTTTCTCAATATCGTCGCGCTCTCCTTTTTTCATACCCGTGTAGTGGATATCGGAAATACGAGGACGCCCAGTAAGTCTTATTTCAAGCCATACTTTGTCTCCTTCAGTCTTTTCCACCAATATCTTGATATCGGCAAACAGACCTTGTTTCCAAAATCTATTAACAGCATTGGTTATCTCTTCTCCAGGAATTAGTATTTCTTGTCCCTCAGATAATCCCGAAAAATTAACCATCACAAAGGACTGTTCTTCATACATTGTTCCTTCAAGACCAGTTACATTGATTTTCTCAATTGTATATTTCTTGGGTGTTGCTGTATAGTTAATTGCTGGTGCTATAATGACACTATCTTTGGGATTAGTAGACACTGGCAAAGTGTCTGTTACTGTCTGCCCAAAAACATTTGCCTGAAAGGCAAAACAAAATATCACTATACCAATAAATGCTTTCTTCAACATTGTTTAATTTTTTCGTTTCTCTGTATTGTGTTGCTACAGGTTGTTTAATTTATCTCTTTGTTCCTTTTCAATCTGCTCACTTGTTTTGCCAAATCGTCTCTCTCTACATTGAAAGTTACAGATAGCTTTATACAAGTGTTCTTCTCTGAAATCGGGCCAATATGTATCTGTGAAATATAATTCGGCATATGCTAATTGCCAAAGTAGAAAGTTGCTTATACGTTTCTCTCCACCAGTGCGTATTAACAAATCTGGATCAGGAATTCCTTTTGTGCTCAAATAATCTGATAATAACTCTTCATTTAAGTCTTCACTTTTCAGTTGATTATTTTGAATATCTCCCATCATTTTCTTCACTGCTTGCGTAATTTCCCATTTCGAGGAATAGCTAAGCGCCAATATTAGAGTAATCGATGATCCTTCTTCAGTTTGTGTTATACACTCTTTGAGCGCAGTTTTTGTCTTATTTGGCAATCTTTCATAATCACCAATAGTAAGCAGTCTTACTCCTTGCTTTATTAGATCGGGAGTCTCCTTCACAATGGCATGAACCATAAGTTCCATTAATGCATCAACCTCGTCATCGGGTCTATTCCAGTTTTCAGTTGAAAAAGCATAAATGGTGAGAAATTTCACATTGGCTTGTATAGCTGCTTCCACAATTTTGCGAACTGCCACAACGCCTTCTTGGTGTCCGTGCGCTCTATTTAAGCCACGTTCTTTTGCCCATCGCCCATTGCCGTCCATAATGATGGCTATATGTGAGGGAATTCTCTTGTTATTTATTTTCTCTAATAAAGACATTCTCTATTTGTCCTTAGCTTGTTTATTTATACTCAGTTTGCGTCCTATTTTCATCTTTAAAAGCAGTTCTTATTGAACGAAGAGTTTATTGATGCGTCCTTTCCAAATCTCCACAAACTGTCTTTGATTGGATGAAACTCCTCCAAATATCCATATATTATTCTTACTGTCAACAAGTACTGAGTGGTTTGTTCTATTGATAAACTCAATAGGCAATGATTGCTTGCTATTAGCTTTTTCCCAAAACACTCCATAATTGGTAGATGTGTAAAACACATTTTTATTATCTTCTGAAGTCAGTAGGTATATTTTATTGTCGTAATTGAAGAGAGACGACCCTAATACATTAAACTGTAAAGGCTTAGTAGTAAATGTTATTTTGTCTTCACTTTCTTGCAATAACCAAATATTTCTATTAAGTATACCATTTATGCTTTTACCGCCTGTTACGATTAAGTATTTTGCAGTGTAAATGAGCAAATCTTTAACTTTAGCTGAAGTGAAATCCTCAATAGGGAAACCCACAGGTATTTCGTTTAGAACATGCAAAGTTGAAAAGTCTATTGTTTTTGCAAACTTATATTTATCTCCATCTTTCACAATAGTCAAGACAGAATCTTTTGTGAAAGAGGGCAGATTGCCAAAAATAGCTTTTATAGGATAATCGGTTGATTGTTCTGTCCAATCTACTCCATTTTCAGATAGATAAACTTTATTGTTTGTATCTAATGCAAACCACACATCACGATCTTCAAGTATTTCGTTGCGTATCGAGTTCAGAACAACATTTTGAGGCAACCCACTTAAAGGTTTAATTGTCCATGTCTCGCCATCTACAATAAGTGAAGTAGATAGTTGTAGCGTACTATTAGTTTTGTGATAAGTGAAGAAACTGCTTTTGTTTGAAACTGTTATTTGATCAGTTGGATCAGGTATATAGTTGTTCTCTACATTTTGCCAGAATATTGTATCTGGGTCTTGCTGATGTGTGGTTAACTTAAATGTATATGTTTTTTTTGTCTTACCATCTTGAGCATATACCTCTATCAATCTCAGCTTTTTCACCAGCACAGAGTCTGTCATATTCCAAATGTAGGAACTGTCATTGCTCAGGTGAATTTTTATTCCGCTTGCATTGTTAGTTGTAATATTCATGCTAACATTTTCAACATCAAACAAGTAGGGTAAAGAATCTTTGTTGAATATAATGGGAGCGGAGGACACTTGATTAATTGAAAACTCTACTCCTGGCAACACTTTTAAGCTGTCCTCGGAAGACGAGAGTCTTAGGGATGTTATTTGAGCATCTGCAGAGTACTCATATTCTACATTGTTGTTGTCTGAATCTAAACAAGAACTCAAAATAAAAGTAGCCGCCACAAGCGTCAAATAGTAATAAAACCGGTTAGATATCATTTGTTTCAAAAAATTTGTATAATCTATTTAATCTGTGCAAAAGTATGAAGTTTTTCCTCTTCCACCATAGATAAATTAATATTTAATTTTAATTTCGAGTTATTTCGTTCTTTATATGATAATGAAGGGATTCTATATACTTTTTAGCATTTATGAGTGTACCCCTTACTATTGGAGCTCTAATACCACGGCCAATCTTAATATCAGCTACTTCTATAAAAGCTTCGTCCCAAACGTTGCTTTTTACAAAAGAAGAAATAAGAATATTACCCCCCTCAATCATCACTGTTGCAATGTTGTACTCAAATATTTTAGTGAGTATTTGCTCTATTACATCTTCACAAAAATTGATGACGATGCATGTCACATTTTCAATAGTAGGGTAGGAGTTTAGTTCTGTAAAAACTATTGTTGGTGCATTGTTATTGAATAGGTTGCTTTCTTTGGGCAACTTTCCTTTTCTGTCTATAACAATACGCACAGGATTGTCACCATACCACTTGCGAGTACTCAATGTGGGATTGTCTTTTAACGCAGTATTAGTACCCACCATTATACCCATATTGTAGCTGCGAATCTTGTGAACGATGCTTTGAGTAATGATATTGGAGAGTCGCAATGGTGGTAAATCGCTACACTCTCTCTCATTATCAATAAACCCATCATTGGTTTGTGCCCATTTGAGAATTACATAAGGACGCTTTTCTATCTG
>JARICS010000135.1 GCA_029264035.1 Dysgonamonadaceae bacterium
GGAGATGTCTTTGTGTAATAATCCTGAAAAACCATTGTGAATGCCAATTACTTCCATTCCGTAATGGTTGATAGCTGTTTTGCCAACCCCTCTAATGGTTGCATTTATACCTGGGCAATCTCCGCCCGATGTGAGAATTCCTATTTTCATACGATTATGGTTTAATAATTATTGATTATATACAAAGAAAACAAAAAAAGTGATTAGATGAAAGCTTTTAAAGCCTTTTGATATTGCATGAGTTTGATTTAACTCAAAGTTATATCATTTTGTCAATCGATCATATATCAGTTTTGCTGCTTTATCAGAAGCATTTTCGGTTCCAAGTTTTTCTTGAATTAATTTATACTCACTTAGCATATTCTTACGATACTCTGGATCAAACAACAGTTTTTCTATTTCATCGTGAATATTTTCGACTGAGAAAAACTTTGCAAACAACTCTCTAACCACTTTTTTATTTGCAATTAGGTTTACCAAAGAAATGTAGGGTGTGTGAAGCATATTCTTAAAAACCCAATAAATAAGTTTTGGAATCGGAGTTTTGTAACACACCACTTGTGGTACATTTAGCAAAGCAGTCTCGAGAGTAGCTGTGCCAGAAGTAACTAAGGCTACATTTGCTTGTGCAAGAATGTTGTAGGTCTGTCCAAAAAGCAAAGTGGCATTATTATTCTGAAGTGTTTTGTCGTAAAAGCTTTTATCAATTCCTGGAGCCCCTGCAATAACTATTTGATGACTTTTGAAAACTTCAATTGCCTTAAGCATATGAGGTAAGTTGTCTTCTATTTCTTGCTTTCTACTCCCTGCCAATATTGCAATAATGGGTTTATCATCAAGTTTATGCAATTCGATAAAATCTTGAAATGTTTGATCTTTGTTCTCTCTTTTTTCAATAGCATCAACTGTCGGATTTCCTACATAACTAACAGGATAATTGTGTTTTTTATAAAAATCGACTTCAAAGGGAAGTATGCAAAGCATTTGATCTACATATTTCTTAAAATCTTTGATGCGGTATTCTTTCCAAGCCCAAATCTTTGGAGATATATAATATGTGACAGGGATAGAGGTGTTTTGTTTTAGATACTTTGCAATCTTTAGGTTGAAACCAGGATAATCAACCAGAATCACAACATCGGGAGCAAACTTCACAATATCTTTCTTGCAGATTTCCAAGTTGCGAAGTATTGTTTTAAGATTAAGCAATACAGGAACAAAGCCCATAAAGGCAAGCTCACGATAGTGTTTTACCAAGGTTCCTCCAACTTGTTGCATAAGATCGCCACCAAAGAAACGAAACTCAGCGTTTTCGTCTTTGTCTTTTATTGCTTGCATCAGGTTAGATGCATGTAAATCGCCAGAGGCTTCTCCTGCAATTATATAATATTTCATAGATGTTTCTTATTAATCAGTAGTAATTTCTACTTCCCAATGCTTCAATTGCTCAATTGTATCATAATGAGTCATATCTATTTTAACTGGAACTACAGCAGCATATCCATTGGTTAATGCCCACTCGTCACTGTTTTTATTGTCTTCTTCCCAGTTATCAAAGTGTCCACGCAACCAAAATACGTCTCTTTGCGCAGCATCTTTAGATGCAAAATACTCGCCACTCCATTTACCCTTTGTTTGTGCGGCTATTTGCAGACCTTTCACTTCGCCTTTCGGTACATTCACGTTTAAACAAACACCTTTAGGTAGTTTTTCTTCCCAAACTTTTAGTGCAATCTTAGTTGCAATCTCACCACTTTGAGAAAAATCAGCATCCGTTCCAAAGTCACACAGAGACATTCCAACCGAGGGTATTCCAAAAATACAGCCTTCAATAGCAGCTCCCATTGTGCCCGAATACAAAACACTTATAGCAGCATTCGATCCATGGTTGATTCCAGAGAAAATCATGTCGGGTTTTTTGTCTAAAACAGTCATGGCTAACTTCACACAATCAACAGGAGTTCCGTTGCAAACGTAAGTGGTTACATTATCCTCTTGTTTATATAAAAAATAGCGCAATGGATTGATTGATGTTATTGCACTTGACATGCCCGATTGGGGTTGGTCGGGAGCAAAAACTACAATGTCGGCTATATCTTTTAAGTATGCAGTGAGTGTGCGTATTCCTTTTGCTCTAAATCCATCGTCATTGGTAATGAGAATGAGAGGCTTCTTATTTTTTGTCATATTCATTTTTAATTTCAATTTATACAAAAATACTAATTTATAGTCATTTAAGTTTATCCATAAATGTTATATAATGGTTAAATCAAGATAAATGCTGCTTTTTAGAGATTAAAACAAGAATATTATGCATAAAATATTGTACCTTTATTCTCATTAAATAACTAAGATAAATTACAAATGAAAAAAGCAAATCTCCTTTTATTATTTATATTTTTCGCTTCGATTACCTTTGCTAAAGAGGTAAAACCTGTGAAAAATGTAATACTTATGATTCCTGATGGAACATCCATTGGAGTTTACTCTTCGGCACGTTGGTATAAAGTTTATAATAATATGGGCGACGCACTTCATGTCGATCCTTATTTTACTGGAACTGTATCCACCTTTTCTTCAAATGCACCCATTGGTGACTCTGCACCTACTACATCGTGCTATATGACTGGCATACCTTCGCGTAGTGGTTATATATCCACATATCCAGTTCACGATCCAGGAAACGATTTATATCCTATTGATTCTACAATGGCCTATCAGCCATTAGCTACTATTCTTGAGGCATCGCGCATTGAAAATAATAAAGCTACAGGATTGGTTGTTACTTGCGAGTTTCCGCACGCAACTCCTGCAGACTGCGCAGCTCACCACTACAACAGAGGAAACTACAATGCTCTTGCGCCTCAAATGGCTTATCAGAATTTGGATGTGATGTTTGGCGGTGGCAATCGTATATTGACTGATGACATCAAGCAGCATTTCCAAAACAATGGCACCACGCTCATTCAGGATGATAGAGCTGCAATGCTAAATTATGAAGGAGACAATCCTCTCTGGGCACTTTTTGGTGATAGAGCTTTGCCATATGATCTTGATCGTGATCCTGAAGTGACACCTTCATTGTCAGAAATGACAGAGAAAGCAATTGAGATTCTCTCTAAGAAAGAGAATGGTTTCTTCTTAATGGTGGAAGGCAGCCAAGTAGATTGGGCTGCTCATGGCAATGATCCTGTGGGAATTATCACAGAATATCTTGGTTTTGACGAAGCTGTGGGTAAAGCAATTGAATTTGCTAAGAAAGACGGCGAAACTGCTGTAGTGATTCTATCCGACCATGGAAATAGTGGTATCACAATTGGTAAAGCTGAATGTAAAGGGTATGATAAACTAACCTTGGAACAACTGTTTGGAGAGGTTTCTAAATACAAAAACACCGCTTCGGGTATAGAACAAAAGCTGATAAACGTGAAGCCTGAAGATATGAAGGCCGAGTTTAAAAAACACACCGATATTGATCTAACCGACGAGGAATTGAAAAGTTTACTCTCTTCTAAGAACTATAAAGAGGGAAACTACATGGAGATTGCCAATAGCCCAAACATGACAAACAATATTGTCAATATAATGAATTCGAAAATGTGTTTTGGATTTACAACTGGCGGTCACACAGGCGAAGAGGTATTGCTTGCAGCTTATCATCCTGATGGGGATGTGCCAATGGGACATCTTAAAAACACGGAGATAAACGACTATCTATTTAAAGTGTCTGGTTTGAAAACTCCTCTTCCTGAAATGA
>JARICS010000142.1 GCA_029264035.1 Dysgonamonadaceae bacterium
AGCTTGGCTATTTCGGCTGCTTGTCTAGCTGTGGAGTGTCCTGTTTTGAGAGCCCTTGCTAGTTCTGATTCAGCAAAGGTAGCTTCGTGATAGAGTACATCTACTCCTTTAATATGAGGAACTATAGACTCGTCATAAGCTGTGTCTGAACAATAAGCGTATGTGCGCGGTAGAGCGGCTGGGGTAGTGAGTCGTTCATTGGGAATAACCTCTCCTTTGGGAGTAGTGAAATCTGTACCATTTTTTATGTCATTTATCTCGCGTATGGGAATATTGTAGAAATCAATCATTTCTCGTTTGATGTGGCGCTGCTTCTCTTTTTCTTTGAAAAGGAAGCCGTTAGTGGCAATGCGATGCTTCAGTGGAAATGAGTAGATGCAGATTGATTTATTTTCATAAATTAAATTGTATCCTTTTCGCTTCAATAGAACCAAGCGCACATTGTACGAAAGATTCTTGCAAAAGAAATTGAGCAAAGGGTTCAAAAACTGCTCCATTTCTTGGTGTGCATAAATGGTGAGTTCTGCAGTGCGGCCCAAGAGACCGAGTGATGAAATAAGACCGGGGAGTCCATATACATGGTCACCATGCAAGTGCGAAATGAATATGCTGTGAAGTTTGCCCATGCGAGCGCCAAGCTTTCTCATTTGTAACTGTGTTCCCTCGCCGCAATCTATCATAAATAATTTGCCGTTCACATCTATTAGTTGAGATGAGGGGTTGTGCATGGTGGTGGGCAAAGCTGAGCCACAGCCTAATATTTGGACTTCGAATGTTGTCATTGGTTGGGTTGTTCTTTTCAGGGAATTTTAATTAGTTTGTGAAGCTGTACGCTCAACGACCATTGAGGATTTTCTTTTATCAACTTCACACAATAGTCAAGGTTCTCTTTGTTCAATTTGTTGGCATCGAAGATGGGGCTCAGTAGATAGTTGTCTGCCTCGGGCAATTCTTGCAAGTTCGGCAATTCATCGCCCTTTGCCATTGGGAAACGGAGTTCGTGAGCGTGAAGAATGAGTTCCTTTATTCTTTCAAAATGTTGCTTGGGGCTACAAGTTATATAATCTATGCCTTGTGGTACTTTGCGTGTTCCATTGGTTTCGATGGCTTGCATGTATCCTTTGCTTTTGAAAAAAGCCACAATTTCATCGGTCAGTTGCAGTGTAGGTTCGCCACCTGTCCACACAATCCATTTGCATCCAAACTTCTCAATGTCTTTGTGTATTTCTTCCAGAGACATCTCTTCACCCGAGTCATACTCTGTGTCGCAAAAGCTACAACGCAAGTTACATTTAGAGAGGCGAATAAAGATAGAAGGTCTTCCTGCTCTTGCGCCTTCTCCCTGTAACGAATAGAATATTTCATTGATAATCAATTTCATTCGGGCTCGTATATAGCATTGGTTTTGGGCGTTTCGCTCACTTCCACTGCATATAGCGCGGGGAAATTGGGTTTGAAGTTGTCAAATAGCATCTTTGCTAAGTTCTCGGCCGATGAGTTAAGCGGGCTCATAATATCGTTGAGGTGGCGGTGGTCTAATGTATTATCTATGTATTCCTTTATTGGTTTCAAATCGTGATAGTCTATCACAAAGCCGTTTTTGTTGAGCTCTTTACTCTTCAAGTGGATGGTTACAATATAGTTGTGACCATGCAAGCGTGTGCATGGATGGCATTCCTCCAAGCCCATAAGAGCATGAGATGCAGAGAATGCAAATTCTTTACTTATTTTATACATAGTTTGTTTTGAGATAAGTGTGAAACAATAGTGGCAATCTAACAATTTCAAACAAGAAGCGCAAACTTATTGTTCTGTCAGATAGGTTAAAACAGGATAATGATCGGAGAATTTTACTCTGTCGACAGTTGTCTTGTACGATTTAAGATTCTTGCTGTGTAAAATATAATCGATTCTGAACAGAAAGAAATTTTCGTAATAGGTAATCCCCGGACCAAAGCCTGTGGACGCATAAGCATCTATGAGATCTCCTTTCATTTTCTTGTAGGCATATGAGATGGGCATGTCGTTGAAATCGCCACAAATAATCAGTTTATCATACTCTTGTCGACTGATATAATCGGTTATTTGTTGCGCTTGAATGGCTCTTTTGGTGTAAGCTCTTCCCAATCGTTTCTTTATATTTGATGTGACCTCTATTGCTGTGCGTGAATCCTTTTTCAATAAGAAATCGCTGTACAGTTTTTTGTCTGACGAAGATATTTTATTCGATTCCAAATGATTATTCGACACCAAGTAAGTTTCTCCATTCACATCGAGCGTATAAATGGCAGCACCATTGTAAGACCCATCGAATGTAAACTCTCGCGTACTTGTAATAGGATATTTAGAAAAGCAAGCAAGGCCATAAGTGTGATACTTGCCAGAGTATTCTAGTCCTGTGATAGAGCGGTAGGGGTATTTGTTGAGTATCTTGTTCACATCTCTCTGGGTGAGCAATGATTTACCTGTTTTGCTTATCATGTACTCTTGTAAACAAACAATGTCGGCGTCAGTCTTAGCTATATATTCTAAGAGTGGATGGGCAGAGTTTTTTCTAGATTCGCCCATAAATCCCATCACGTTGTATGTAAGCAACTTTAAGCTCTCTTCGGGTATTACTTGTGGCTTAATGTTAAGGGGGAAGAATGTGGTTATTGGTTTGTAGCAGACAATGAGAGCAATGCCTATGACTAAGGCTATTTTGCGCTTTTTGAGTAACAACCATGCTATCAGGCACAAAACATTTGATGTGAGAATGATAGGGAAAGCTATTCCAATGAAAGAGAAGAAGGCCGTTCGGAGCGGCGATATATACCATGCAGGAAAAGATAGCAAAAGCAGTATAATGGATGCAATGCTAACAACAATGAAAATAGACTTCAATAGTTTTCTAAACATAGTATTATGATAGTTCCTTGTTTATTTTTTACCCGCATCAAATAGCTGACGCTTCTCTTCAGGCGATAGACTATTGTAACCGGATTGCTTTAGTTTATCCAATATATCATCAATCTTTTTCGCATCTTGCGATTTTCTATAATTGAAGTCGTAGTCTGTTTCAGCTTTTTTGTAAACCACTTTGTGAGCACCTTTGTGTTCTCTTTTTTTGAATAGGTTGGCTATTCTGTCTAAAAACCTACTGATGGGTAATGTGAAATCTTTTCCTTTTTTATATTGCGAGGCAAATAAAATACCCATAAGAGCACCGCCTATATGGGCTACATGACCACCAGGGTTATTGCCACTGCTCAACGAAAAGAAATCGATGAAAAAAACAACAAGTGCTATATAAATTATCTTTACACGGCCAATGAAGAGCAGGTTGAGGGTGACATCTTTTCTGTAAAATGCTGCCGCCATCACTATTGCCATCACAGATGCCGATGCACCAATCATTACTCCATGTCCATCTTGTATATATAGAGGGATGGTATTAAAAGCTATAATATAGAGCAACGCTCCTGCCAAACCACCTATCACGTATAGACTGCCCAGCGTACGTTGGTTGAAATAGCTCAAGAATATTTTGCCAAACCAATAGAGCCAAAGCATATTGAAGAGGATATGCATAAAACCCAAATGCACAAACATGTAGGTAAATACAGTCCAAAACCTAATCAAAAGCGTATTGACGTGTGATGGAACTGCTAAAAAGGGTAGTGGATCCAACGAGCTTATTTGAAACAGCGTAGCCACAACACCAACTGCATGTATGGCGAAGAACACTGCAACGTTTATGAAAATGAATTTCATAAGCACGTCGCCTTTATTGTAGATGCGTTTTATATTATCTAAAAAATTCGACATTCGTTCTGTTTTTTATTCTATCTCTATCTTTCTTCTTCCAGTATAGTATCATGAATATACCAAAAATCATGCCCCCCAAATGTGCAAAATGAGCAATATTATCTCCTCTGTCTGCAATTCCTAATACCAATTCAATAACTCCATATCCAATAACTAACCATTTGGCTTTTATGGGGAATGGGAATGGAATAATATAAAGAGGTATATTGGGAAACAGCATGCCAAAAGCAAGTAATATACCAAATACAGCTCCCGATGCACCAATTGTGCCCGTATTCAACAATAAGTTGAGTGAGCCCTTTGCTGCATCTGTATAGTTCATATTTTGATCTAATAATTGACCTCCTTGCGCAATTACATCGGCTATTGCATCTCCTGAAAGACCGCTCTTTACTGAGTAAATTCGTATACCTACTACTAACATCTGAATGAGAGCAGCGCCTAATCCTGTTATAAAATAATAGATTAGGAATCTTTTCGGACCCCATAACTGTTCCAATAATCTACCAAACATAAACACCGCAAACATATTGAAAAAGACATGTCCAAAAGAGTGCGGACTATGCAAGAACATGTAAGTAATAAATTGATAAATTCTAAAGTTGGGCGATTCGAAATAGTATAATCCAAATTGATCAGAAAGGTCAATTCCTCTTTGCATAAGAACCATTTGTGCTAACCATACAATAATGTTGATGATTAGTATATTCTTACAAACATTCGGAATTCCACTTAGAAAACTCGATCGAGCTTGTTGCATTCGTTGTTTTTTTTGTCTGTTTATATCGCAAAAATACAGATTATTTCCCTTAAATACGTGGTTTTAGGGCATAATTGGGTTTTTTTTTGTATTTCCGGATAGTTTTTCACTTATTTCTTGATTGTTATTGAATTATAATCTATATTTGACACTCGAAGAAGGCTAAGCCTTAATGTTATATGTTTAATTTATTATCGTTTTCTTATGAATAAATCAGAATTAGTAAGCGCAGTAGCTCAAAAATCGGAGCTAACAAAGGTTGATGCTAAAAAAGCATTAGACGCAGTATTGGAAGCAATTGGTGAAGAACTGAAGAACGACGGTAAAGTTGTTCTAGTAGGTTTCGGGACATTTTCAGTAACCGAAAGAAGTGCACGTAAAGGAATTAATCCTCGCACAAAAGAGCCTATTGACATCCCTGCAAAAAAAGTAGTTAAATTTAAAGCTGGTTCAGAATTGAGCGCTTTATAAGAATATACTTTTTTATAACTCATAGTAAAAGGGAGCAAATGATGAATTTGTTCCTTTTTTGTTTATAAGCTAATTGAATTTACATAGAGGTTATCTTATATTTCTGTCTGGGTAATTTTTTAGTTTTTCGCGATCTTCTGAATATAAATTTATTCGGTTTTCAGGGTTTACTAATATAAAGAAATTTCGAATTTGTGATTTTTTCTTTCTTTTAATTCAATTACTTACCTGATCAATATTTAAATACTTTATAAAATCCTGTGTTCTTTTCACAAAACATATTTTGCTTTCTAATTGTTTTATAAAAAGATATCTTTAAAATGCTGACTTATAATTACAAATAAAATAACATTGAAAATCTACTTACCGTGTTGAACTAATACAAATAATATAATTATTTAATTAATCAACCAAATTTATGAGAAAAAAAACAATCCCGTTTTTTGTAATTGCCATCATGATGGTGATTAGTGCTTGTAGTAATAATGAAGAGCAGCTGCTAGATAACCAGCCAACTTTTTCATTTTCTGCTTTTATAGTAGATAACCAGCCTACAACTAGAATAAATTTAGAAAGTAATATTGATGATGATATCGTAGTTAGGTGGGAGGTAGGTGATGTAATTGATGTTTCTTATGTGCAAAATGGAGTGACAAGAACAGGCAAAGCTACAGTTGTGAATACTTCCAGCGATAGAAAAAAAGCAATCTTTGGAAATGTAAAACTTCCTGTAGGCATAGTTCCAGGCGTAGTAGACGTGTATGGGGTTTATGGTGGAGGAGGAATAGCTTATAATACAACAAATGCAATTTTACCCGCTAATGCAGGAACTGCTAAATCTCTTCCTGATTTATTGAACAGAAAAGATGTTATGCTTTATTTTGCTGCTAAAAATTTCAACACTAATAACGCTTCTACAGCTTCTGTTGATTTTAAACATCTTGGTTCAGTTTTTGCCATAACTCTCAGAAATACTTGTAAAAACCCAATGACATTAAACAGAGCAATATTAGAAGGTGTAAATAATCCAAATAATAAAAATTGGGCATATAACACAGATACAGGAGGCAATACATTTAATTTGTCATCTCAGACTTTTCAAAACACTCAATCGGCCGGTAACATTCTTTCTTTTAGTACTAATGTTACCACATTACGACCACGTGGAGGCAAAATGACTTTTCTTGCATGGTATCCTGTTTTACCAAATAAAGTTTGGCCTGAAGTACAACTTGAATTGATTCCAGGAGGTAAAACCCGCACTACTATTAATACTTTACCCGCACAAGTTGCACCTTTATCTTTAGGAAAAGTGTACAATGTATATGCACAATGGAATGGTACAAATATAAGATTTACAAACGAATTATTCCAATGATAAATCGATAAAAAAATAGAGAGTCTAAGGATATCTTAATTTCACTGGTAGTTTACTGATATTATACGATAAAAATCTAATCATAGACAAATGTTTTATGATTAGATTTTTACATTTACAATTTATTCCAAATGACTCTTCTATTCTCTCAAGTTTTCTACTCATAATTGGCAATTTAAAGTTTTCTAGAATATTTCAAATTAGAGCGAAATATTTGAATATAGAGATAACTTATCTCTTAATTAAAAGATGTTTAAATAGTTATAGGTTTGTGTGAAGTTTGAAGAGCGATAGTGAAATTGTTACCGCCCCTCAATGAACTTAATGAGATTTTACAAATTGAGTAGCATGTATGAGTAATATAGAAATCATACATTCTTCTTTTTATTTATCTTGTATAATTTATTTACAATGAGCTTTTCACCATTCTAATATAATCTTCTAAACCCAATGCAACCTTGGTCATCATTTTCTTTTGAAATTCTCGAGAGGCAAGTTGCTCCTCGTCAGGAAGAGAACTCATAAAAAGAGTTTCTACAAGTATCGCAGGATATTCTGTAGGAGCGATAAGCGAGAAGTTGAAGTTGCCAATCAGTCCAAAGTTATTCAAGTTA
>JARICS010000005.1 GCA_029264035.1 Dysgonamonadaceae bacterium
TTACATTGAGTCTAAAAAAGAGAACAATAAGCACTAACAAAATTAGAATAGTAATTTTTTCAACAGCCGAAGAGTAGAGAAGATTTTTCCAATGCATAATGATAATGTTAACATAGATGATAAAGATAGAAATAATTCTTTTATCTCACCAAATAAAACAGTAACTTTGGCATCATATTTCATTATTAATGAGCTATTGTAGCACTCAACTCTCATTCCCCCTAAGATATGGTTTTAAATTATATTTGGATTGGCTTTTTTCTCATCGCATTTGTGGTGGCTCTCATCAAACTCATTTTTTTGGGTGATGTAGGAATCTTTACAGAAATAATGAACTCAACATTCGACACGGCTAAGCTGGGGTTCGAAATCTCTTTGGGTCTTACGGGGGTTTTATCGCTCTGGTTGGGAGTAATGAAAATTGGTGAGCGGGGTGGAATGATCACTTTATTCTCGCGAGCCGCTGGACCACTCTTTTCAAAACTATTTCCCGATATTCCTAAAGGACATCCAGCTTCAGCGTCCATTCTGATGAATATCTCAGCCAATATGTTGGGTTTGGACAATGCAGCCACTCCCTTCGGGCTGAAGGCAATGGACCAATTGCAAGAGCTGAATCCCAACAAAGACCAGGCTTCCAACCCCATGATAATGTTTCTTGTTCTGAATGCTTCGGGACTTACACTTATCCCCATTAGTGTGATGGTGTATAGAGCTCAAATGGGAGCTGCCAATCCTTCCGATATATTCATCCCGGTCATGATGGCAACTTTTGTTGCAACAATGGTGGGGGCATTAGCTGTGTGCATAAAACAAAGAATCAACATATTCAACAAAGCTATTCTTGGTTTTTTTGGAGGTCTCGCTGCAATTATTGCACTCACTGTGTTTATTTTTCAGAGTCTTCCACAAGATCAAGTAAACGTAGTATCGAGCCTTGTAGCCAATATCATTCTTTTTTGCATCATCACTGCTTTTTTAGTAAAAGGGATGAGAAGCAAAATAAATGTGTTCGATGCTTTTATTGATGGAGCAAAAGAGGGATTTCAAACGGCTGTTAGAATTATACCCTATCTGATTGCTCTCTTAGTGGGCATTGGAGTTTTTAGGGCATCGGGTGCAATGGATTTTTTGATGGATGGAATGAAAGCTGTTGTCGGAATATTTGGAGGAGACACTCAATGGGTGGATGCAATGCCAACTGCCTTGATGAAACCCTTAAGTGGAAGTGGAGCAAGAGGAATGATGATTGACACCATGAGAGAATTTGGAGCTGATTCATTTGCAGGACGATTATCTTCTGTTTTGCAAGGTGCAACTGACACCACCTTCTTCATTGTTTCTGTTTACTATGGAGCTGTAAACATCAAAAATTCTCGCTATACTGTTTCCTATGCGCTTTTGGCGGATTTGGCAGGCGTTATAGCTGCAATATTTATAAGCTACCTGTTCTTTGCTTAGCTATAGCTTAAAGAAATTGACTTAAACTGACATTACAAATAAATTTTATGGAGATAACTTTTCAATCTGAGGGAGTAGAACATCCCTCAATAGACGAGCATGCACTTTCGCAATGGATAGAAAGTGTAGCTAAAAAACACAACCGCGAGATAGGAGAAATCTCTTATCTGTTTTGTGATGACGAAAAAATATTGGAAGTAAACCAACAATATCTGAACCACGACTTTTACACAGACATTATCACCTTCGATTATTCCGAAGGAAATATGATATCGGGAGATATAATTATCAGTTTACAAACGGTCGAATCGAATTCACAAATGTATAAAACAGATTTTCAAGAAGAGTTACATCGGGTGATAATTCATGGCATTCTTCATCTATGCGGACAGGGTGATTTGACCGAAGAGGAAGAAAAAGCAATGCGTGATGCAGAAAATAGTGCGTTGAAAATGCTGTTTTCTGAGTAAACTCCTGTCATGCATAGTGAAATCTTTTATAAAATTTTGCACGGCTGTGAATTACATATTCATGTGATAAAACTCACCTCCACGATAATAAAAAAAACACTTTTAGATCCCTAATCAAATCATGAGTAGGAATAAATGTAAAACAACCTTTTAATTTATCCTTATCAAAATCTAAACTGTTTAACGAGAAAGACCTTCCTATTTCCTATAAAGTTCAAGCAAAAGGCAATCCTACTTTTCAATTTTGTTATTCAGTATTAACAGTAAGTGCAACACCTAAAGTTTTCTTTTTTAGTATCTTTGTACCTTTCAAAGTAAATTATGGAATTCAATTACGACGTATTAATAGTAGGTGCAGGTCATGCTGGCTGCGAAGCTGCCCTTACTGCAGCCAATTTAGGATCAAAGACTCTTTTGATTACTATGGACATGAACAAGATTGCACAAATGAGTTGCAATCCTGCAGTGGGAGGTATAGCCAAAGGGCAAATAGTGAGAGAAATTGACGCATTGGGCGGACAAATGGGGATAGTGAGTGATAAAACGGCTATTCAATTCCGTATGCTCAATCGTTCTAAAGGCCCTGCCATGTGGAGTCCTCGTGTGCAAAGCGACCGTGAAAAGTTTATTCATGTATGGCGCAATATCATTGAGAACACAGACAATCTCTCGCTTTGGCAAGATGCCGTGTTGCAACTTATCGTAAAAGATGGAGAAGTAATTGGCGTGAAAACCCAAATGGGAGTAGAGTTCTATGCCAAATCTGTAATCCTCACCAATGGAACTTTCCTAAATGGATTGATACATGTGGGTGAAATTCAATTTGGTGGAGGTAGGGTTTCCGAGCCTTCATCATTTGGAATAACAGAACAGCTCATGCAGTTAGGCTTCACAACCGACAGAATGAAGACAGGAACTCCAGCAAGAATTGATGGACGAACTGTTGACTTTTCTCTGATGGAGGAGCAAGCTGGCGATGATGACTTCCACAAGTTTTCTTACCTCGACACAGTTCAAAGAGAATTGAAACAACGTAGCTGTTGGATTACTTTCACCGATGAAAACGTGCATGAAGCATTGCGTAAAGGGTTAGAATTCTCTCCTCTTTACAATGGTCAGATCAAGAGTATTGGGCCACGCTATTGCCCCAGCATCGAAACAAAGATGGTAACTTTTGCAGAAAAAACAAGTCATCAACTCTTTCTTGAGCCCGAAGGTGAAACCACTCATGAGTATTATCTCAATGGATTCTCCTCTTCCCTACCCTTGCATACACAGATAGAAGCCTTGAAGAGAGTTCCCGCTTTTCGCAACGTTCACATATTCCGTCCGGGTTATGCAATCGAATACGACTTCTTTGATCCTACTCAACTACATGCTACTCTGGAGACAAAATTGGTGAAGAATCTTTTCTTCGCTGGTCAAATAAACGGGACTACGGGTTATGAAGAAGCTGCAGGACAAGGAATGATGGCAGCCATCAATGCACACATAAAGTGTCATGGAGGCGACCCTTTCACCCTTCGTCGCGACGAAGCATATATTGGTGTTTTGATTGATGATCTCATCACAAAAGGGGTGGACGAGCCCTACCGTATGTTTACATCGCGAGCGGAATACCGTATTCTTTTGAGACAAGACAACGCTGATGAAAGACTAACAGAGAAAGCTGCAGCTATTGGTTTAGCTGGAAAAGAGAGAGTAGATCTTTTAAAAGAAAAGACAGATGAAGTAAATCGTATCATTGAGTTTAGCAAAAACTACTCTTTGAAGCCCGATAAAATAAACAGCTTCCTCGAATCAGTTGGAACTTCACCTTTGAAACAAGGCGTGAAACTAATCGAACTGCTGAGCCGACCACAAATCTCAATTGAGACTTTGATGGAGGCAATACCAGCTTTGAAAACGCAGGTTGAAATGATACCCAACAGACAAGAAGAGATCATTGAATCGGCAAACATCAAAATAAAATACGAAGGCTATATCAAGAGAGAACGTATTATAGCAGATAAGATAACACGTCTGGAAGATATCAAGATTCAAGACAAGTTCAACTATAACGCCATTCAGTCAATATCGACTGAAGCCAGAGAAAAACTCACAGCAATAAACCCACTAACAATTGCACAAGCAAGCAGAATTCCAGGAATAACGCCTAACGATATATCTGTTCTACTTGTACTTCTTGGCAGATAAAACAAGGAATGTTCCACGTGAAACATTTCAAATAAAAATAACAAATAGATAACAATATGAGTATTCAAAGTTTGAAGGATGTTGTAAGAAACATCTCTAATTTTCCTATTGATGGAATAGAATTTAAAGACATCACTACCCTATTCCAATCGCCAGAAAGTCTACATGAGTTGTCTGACATAATGTATGAAAAATACAAAGACAAAGGCATAACCATGGTAGTAGGAATTGAATCAAGAGGGTTCTTTATGGGTCCAGCAACAGCACTTCGTTTGAACACGGGTTTCGTTCCTATCAGGAAACCAGGCAAACTGCCCTACAAAGTATTAGAAGAAAGCTTCACCAAAGAATATGGCGACGATGCAATTCAGATTCATGCTGACGCATTGACAGAAGATGATGTGGTTCTTCTGCACGACGATCTTCTTGCAACTGGTGGAACAATGCTTGCTGCATATAAATTGGTGAAGAAAATGGGAGTAAAAAAAGTATATATAAACTTCTTGATCGAATTGGAATCATTAGAAGCACGCAAACTATTTCCTGAAGATGTAGAAGTTGATTCAATTATAAGATTTGATATTTAGCGAGGATTAAAGTTTATGAACGACGATATAAAAACAACTCTTTCTGTTATACCCCATCAACCTGGATGTTATCAGTTTTTTGATGAGAGCGGAAAGATTATTTATATTGGTAAAGCTAAAGACTTAAAAAAAAGGGTGTCGTCGTATTTCAACAAAGTACACGACAGCCCCAAAACACGCATACTTGTACGCAAGATTGCAAAGATAAAATACATTGTAGTTAATACTGAGGAAGACACATTTTTGCTTGAAAACAACCTAATAAAGCAATACCAACCACGCTACAATGTACTCCTTAAAGACGATAAAACATACCCCTCTATTGTTGTAAAGAAAGAGTTTTTCCCACGCGTTTTCCAAACAAGAAATATACAACGCGATGGATCGCGCTATTTTGGACCTTATACTTCTACTGCATCTGTAAGAGCACTCCTCGAAACCATACGTAGAGTTTACAAAGTTAGAACCTGTAGATTAAACCTTACTCCAGAAAATATAAGAGCTGGAAAATTTAAAGTATGCCTTCAATATCATATCAAACGGTGCGAAGGACCTTGCGAAGGTCATCAATCTTTGGATGATTACAACAAAAACATACAAGAGATACTCGAAATTCTGAAAGGAAATGTTGGCATTATCAGTAAAAAGATTTACGAGGAGATGCAGAAGTGTGCCGAGGAATTCAAATTTGAAGAGGCACAAGACTTAAAAGAGAAGTATCTCATGATTGAAAACTTTAGAGAACGATCTACTGTTGTTAGTAATTTTGAATACAATATCGATGTATTTTACTGCTCGGATGATGAGCAGTCTGCCTATATAAATTACCTCCATGTGGTAAACGGAGCTATTATTCAAGCATACACTTTTGAGTACAGAAAGAAATTGGACGAGACAAAAGAAGAGTTGCTTGCCATGGGTATTGTGGAAATGAGACAACGATACAAAAGTGAATCCAAAGAAATTATTGTTCCTTTTATACCCGATATTCAATTAACAAATGTTGAATTCACAATTCCGCAACGAGGTGATAAAAGAAAACTACTGGCACTCTCTGAACAAAATGTTAAGCAATATAGAGTAGATAAATTGAAACGGTCTGAAATATTAAACCCAGAACAACGCTCTACCCGATTGTTGAAAAATGTTCAAAAAGATTTACATCTCAAAGAATTGCCCATACATATTGAGTGTTTTGACAACTCAAATATTCAAGGCACAAATCCTGTTGCAGCATGTGTTGTTTT
>JARICS010000009.1 GCA_029264035.1 Dysgonamonadaceae bacterium
CTTGTGGCGGATGTTTCAACAAAATACCCCCACAAAGACAAATGGATATCAAAATGGGTAAGAAAATAATTGTATGCGAATATTGCGGTAGAATTATGGTTGACCCAGAAATTGCTGGTATTGTAGAATAGTCTAGTCTTTAGATATTGCTAGATTAAATATATAAAAGAGGCTCCAACTAAATTATTGTTGGTAGCCTCTTTTTTTCATTGCACCAAAGTGGATTTAGTTATTGTGTTAATGGTTACTAATAAAGCAGTTTTGATACAGGCTTCAGTCACATTTTCTTTTACAGTCTAACAATCAAATTCATGCTAAAGCCCTCTCTGAAAATTGTGTTTTCGTCTATTACGAGGAACTATTTCTTACACTCACATTGTTACAGCTAACAAACAAGTTTCAATTTGTAAACAATATGGCGCCATTATTTACAATTCACTCTAAGATAGGGCGTATAATAGATGGAATTTAACTCCACGGTCGTGGATTGCACGTTTATGTCATTAAAATTGAATCCACGACTGTGGAAATGTTTTGTATCGCTAAAATAATGTTTTTTTCAACTGATATTGAAGAAAAATGCCCTGTAATATCAAAAAGCGACCAAATATTGAAAAGTCAACCGATGAAAAAAATATTCTATGGCGGGAATTGAATTTTTAAGTGATGAATGGCCCAAATTAGCGCAACAAAAGGAAGATAATGTGTTGGAGAACATTTCCCCCGGCGTGGATGGAAGTTTCAACAGTTTAAAACATTTTGTAGGGCTGCAAAATGTTTTGAACAAGCTTTATGAATAAACTGCTAAATACATGTCATGCAAATTAAACAATTGTTTACAATTTGAAACAATATCCAGCTATTTAAATTCAGGTAAATATCACTTTTAATACAAGAAGATCTCCGATTGGGGTGTTCAAATAAGAGACCTTTATACTCCAGATTGAATCCTAAAAGGATTAGATAAAATCATGACCCTTCTCTTTCAACTCTCCCCTTTTTCTTGCATCAATAAATTGAGCGCTTCATCAAATGAACCTGCTGCAATAATCCTCTGAGAATTGACAAAGAATATCTCATCAGCATTTTCAATAGTATTTAGACGATGCGCAATAATCACTTTGGTGGTAGATTGAGGTAAGTTTCTGAGAATTATCTCCAATTGCTTTTCGGTTACAGTGTCAATATTTGCAGTTGCTTCATCCAAAATTAGCAATTCGGGTTTGCGCAAGATTGCTCTCATGAAAGCAATTATTTGTTTCTGCCCCAAACTCACGCTATCGCCAGTCATCTCAATGAGTGTGTCAAGGCCATTTTCGAAACCTTTCAACAAGTTGAAAAGTTGTGCATCATTAAGCTCATGTTCAAGCTCCTCATTTGTGAGTGCGCCACATTCACTATTTCCATATAGAATGTTGTCGCGCACTGTGCCCGAGAAGAGTATAGGATCTTGCAGTATAAATCCAATTTTAGAAGCCCTTTCGCAAGGAGTGTATGATCTTATATCTTTGCCATCCAATAATATTGTGCCTTTTGTAGCATCGTAAAGACGACAGGTCAATGATGCTGTGGTTGTTTTGCCTCCTCCCGTTGGACCAACAAAAGCATATGTCTTTCCTCTTTGCAATTCAAAATTAATATTCTTCAGCACTTCTTTTCCACTTGGATAGCTAAATGATACATTGTCAAAATGGATGAATGAACTGCTTGAGGGAGCATCAATACTATCAACAATGGGCAAATTACTTTTGAGCGAGAGTAAATGCGATATTCTATCCCATGCAGCAAGTGTAAGTTGAAAACTGGCCCAAAGGTTGGCCATTTGTCGTAGTGGATGGTAGAAATTGGAAACGTAAGCAATGAAACTTATCAACAAACCAACCGTGAACCGCCCTTGAATAATGAGCCATATACCCACCGAAAGCACAATGAGTTGCCCAATATTGGATGCAAAAGTATAGACAGGACTCAACAAGTTGTTCGCTATTCCGGCAAGTACAGATTTTCTGTAGTTCTTTTTGTTTGCAATTGCCAATCGTTTACGAAAATAGTCGCGCCTGTTAAATGCCACAATCACCTTAAAGTTGGCGAGTCCTTCTTGAATCTCTGCCGACAGATTGCCTATGCTCTTTAGCGTAGCTTCATTCTTTCTTCTAATCCATGGAGAAATACTTACGGTGAATATTAATAACAGGAGGGTAGGGGAAAGCGTTGCCAAACCCAATGGTAGATTAATTGCTAAGAGGAATATTGCCGCTCCAATCATCATGATAAGACTGCTAATGAATTGCATGAGTGATTGTGAGAAAAACTGATTCAACTTATCGGTGTCATTATTGATGCGCGATATGAGATCGCCCGCTTTGTTTTGATTGAAGAAATCCAATGGGAGCTCTTGTAGTTTTTCAAATACAGAGTTGCGCAGGCGATAGAGCAATCGTTGCCCAATGCTGCCCATCATGCGTATTTGAGCATAATTCACAGCATAAGCAATTATGTAAATGCCCAAAAGTATGCCAGCAAAGATGAGTACACCTTGATAGTTTTTGGTTTGCACATGTGTGTCTATCGTGTATCCCAACAGATAAGGACCCAAAAGGCTCAACGCTACATTCAGCAGAATAGCTCCAAATGCAATGGTAAGCTTGCGCCGCTCAGTGCCAATGATGCTTAGTAGTTTACGCAACGAGCTGAGAAAATCCCGTTTCTTCTTTTCCCTTTTTGTTGGTATGTTCAGATTATAATTCATACTGCTCAGTGCTTTGTTGTGATTTATATATCTGAATATATTCGGGAGATGTTTTCATCAGCTCTTTGTGTTTTCCCGAAGCTAATATCTCTCCACTCATAAGGAGTAATATCTGATCAAAATCTTTTACAGGTTCTATCTTTTGGGTAATGGATATAAGTGTCAAATCGGGGTAGTTGTTTTGAATATTAGAAAGAATTTTATCTTCCGTTTTCTGATCTACCCTTGCCGTGAAGTCGTCCAGTAGGAGTATTCGCGGATTCAGGGTGAGTGCTCTTGCCAACATTATTCTTTGTTTTTGACCACCCGATAGACTGCTCCCTCTTTCAGAAACCATGGTTTCTAACTTATCTGGAAGTGCATCAATATAATTGGATAGCTCTGCAGTCTCTATTGCTTTTTGCAGTGAATCTTCGGTAACCGTATCGCTAAATCCTATGTTCTCTCTTAAACTTAAATTGAAAATCACACTGTCTTGAAACACCAGAGCCACATCTTTGTACAATGTATCGCTCGTATATTTATTGATGGGTACACCATCCACTTCTACTGTTCCTTCATCTGCCTCAATCAGATTGGTAAGTAAATAGAGCAGTTGACTCTTACCAGATGCTGTTGGGCCAATAATGGCAGTTTTGCTTCCTGCTTTCACCGAAAACGAAACATCCCTGAGAATAGGTTTATCTTCATAGGTAAGTGAAACATTTTTCAGCACTATATTTCCTTCAATCTCAGATTCTATTGTACCCGTTTCGCGTGCTGGGGGTGTAGAAAGTATGCCTTGTATTCTATCATTCGAAGCTGTGGCCGAAGCAATTAGGCTGCTCATAAATCCAATTGTCATTACTGGAAATATAAGCATAACCACATAGCTATTGAAAGCTGCAAAGTTACCAATGGTAAGTGTGTCCATCACCACATAGTGACCTCCCAATGCTAAAATAACTACAACTGCGAGGTTAGAGATAAACATAATACTTGGAACAAGCACCGAAAATAGGCGCACAATTGACAACCCCAAACGACGAGATTCTAAGTTTTTTTCAAGAAACTTTTGATTCTCGGGTTGTTGAGAATTCAATACCCTTATGAGGGCTGCGCCCAATATGCTTTCATTGATTACTTTATTGAGGGCATCAATCACTTCTCGGCTTTTCTTGAAAATAACCCTCGCCTTTCTGAACACAATAAAAAAAGCAGTTCCTATAATAGGAACTATACCGAGCACTGCAAGAGCCAGTTTCCAGTTTATCATAATCATCAACACTGTAACGCCCACAATAATGAAGAGCGATGAAATGATAGCAACAAATGCTTGCGCTACAAAAACCTTAACAGAATACATGTCGGAAGTAAGGTTTGTCAATAATCTTGAAGGGTTGGCCTTTTGTATGAACGAAAAGCTCTGAATGGATAATTTATTCACAATCTTCTCACGCAAATCGCGCGCCACTCTCTCTGCCGTAAAAGTTTGCAATACACCTTGCAGCAACGTGAAAATAAAGATGCCACCTGCAGCCATCAAAAACTGTGTTGCTACTCGGCCAGCATCAAAACTTTTGGTGGTAAAGGCATCAATGGCCGAAGCTATAAGTTGGGGAATTATCAAATTGATGCTACTCGCTGCCATGGCCAATATCACAAGCAATGCAACACTCCATTTGTAGGGAGTGAGCACAGCAAATAGTTTGGCTTTTTTATCTTCGGTAAGCTCCAATTTTATTTTTTCGTTATTCATTCTTTACGTTCAAGTATTCTTTAGTCTTTAACATATTTGCAAACAGTATGTTTACATGATAGAGGGCATGTTTTATATAATGTTGTGTAGAGCTTTTTCCTATTTAGTGCATTTCCACGAGGAAAAACATATAACGTGAGGACGTTTAGCCCTTTTTCACGAGAAAAAGCATATAATGTGTTTTCTTCAATAGCTTTTTTGCGTGTTCTGCCCACCACAGCGCAGTGATTAACATCGCTTGCGCAAACTTATCGTGTCTGCCGTAGGCAAAGATAACAAAAGCGAAGATTTCTCCTCGCTTTTGTTATTTCTATTTGTGTGTTAGTTGGTGAGAATTAATTAAAATTTAAATGTAAATCCACCCATCACATTGATGCCTTGTGCAGGATGACCGTACCACATGTCATACGATTGATTAAGTAGATTGTTGGCCTTTAGGTTAATTGTAAACATCTTGTTGATGTTGTACAAAGCCCCTGCATTCAAGTTATTGATATTATCCATCTCTACAGTTTGACCTTCTGCAAGGCTCCATCTTTCGTTGGCGAAGTAGTAACCAAGCATTACTTTAACATCATTCGTAACTGCAAATGTAGCATTAAGGTCAACTTCAAGTCCGGGTTTGTTCCAAGCTTCCAAAACTGTAGGTTCAGAACCCAACCCCTTAAATTTTTTCACAGAGTAGAAGTTCTTTTGCACCTTTAGCGAAACATCCAATGGCGACCAAATGTTGCTGTGAATTCTTGCACCAATGTGAGAGTGAGTCAATTCTCCAAAGACTGGTAGGAGAAACTCACTATAAGAAGTGGGCGTGTTTGGAGGTACGCTTGGAAAAGGATGTGTAAAATGAAATGTAGGTTGCAGCACTAAGAAATGCTCATTATTAGTTTTCTTATACCCTCCAAAGATATCAATGCGGAAACCATCCATTTCTCCAATCTTTGTGCCACCATCAATTGCAAAGGGTGTGTCAGAGTGTTTCACTATAATATTCGGAATTAGATAACGCGACTCTCTGTACATATCCAAGTAGGTGTTTTTATCAACATTACCTATAACATTTAGATAGAGTGATGAGTTTTCTGTCAACATCACAGATAGAGCTACATTGGGCGATACATAAAACTTGTTTTCTTCAGCAAAAACAAAGTCTAAGTTTGCACCCAATCTCATTTTCCAATTATACCCTTCGAAGTGGATGTATGGATTGGCGGCCACCATAATGAAGTTTGAAATCTCTTCTACTTCTGGTAATGTGGTTATCTCGTCGTAAAACACACCTGTGAAGTCTCCTTTAATTCCCAGCAAGTTGTCGCCACCCAAAAACGTTTGATGTAAAT
>JARICS010000092.1 GCA_029264035.1 Dysgonamonadaceae bacterium
AACGATGGACCTTTTATTTTATCAAGACCTGTTTCGCCAATGGCTATGATACGAGAATCGGACGCAATTTCTGTGAGATACTTCATTTGATCTACGCTATCTTCAGAATACCATGGATGTATTCCACACGAAAAGCTGTGACGCTCATAGGTACCTTTAGCTACCTCAAACTCCAAAGGATATACATCGAGGATGCATGAATGATAGGGGTCGTCGTTGTCTTCTAAAAGAATTTGATGCGTATGAATATCGAATAGCTCCATAGTTATTGATGATAAGTTTGCGGTCGAAAGATAGGAAATATTATGAGAAAAAGAGGATTGTTTGTAAGAAAAAGAGTAGTATGCTTATAAATTTCAAGGGACGGGGTCGTATCCATGTCCGCCCCAAGGATTACACCGCCCTATCCTTTTGGCCGCTAAAAGCGACCCTTTGAAGGGGCCATGTTTCTTGATAGCCTCAATGGCATATTGCGAACAAGTGGGAGTGTACCGACAAGTAGCTGGCAATAATGGAGAAATAGCATATCGGTAAACATGAATGGGTGCTATTAAAACCTTTTCTCCAATTTTACTTAACTTGCTCACTGTCTTCGGTTTTTTTGGTGCGGATTGCAATTTGTTTCAATGCCTTTAGCATTGCTTTTTCTATTTCTGTGTAGGTTGACGCTGTGTCTTTTACGTAGATAAAAGCAATATCCAATGATTGTTCGTTTAGGTCTATATCTTGTGTTAGTTTTTTGTTGAGTCTATAGGCCTCACGTATCAACCGTTTGACACGATTGCGATGTACCGCTTTTTTCATTCTTTTCTTGGGTACACTTATCAATATAGAACAGCTGGCAACGGGGCTTTGTTCATGTTGCAAATAGACAACCCTCAACGGGTAACTGATAAAGCTTTTGCCAGATGCAAAGATGGCATCTACTCTTTTAGCTCCCGTTACACGCTCTTCTTTAGCGAATGTATATCTCTCTTCTATGTTATTCATATTGAGACAAAGCTACGATACAAAAGTAGATCTTCTGTACAACATAATATTCCGCGAAATGTAGAGTGCCTTGTTGTCATTGTTTTTATATGAAAAACATGAAATGATTGATGAAGATGAATATAGGGTCTACTTCTGATTTAGCTATACTTTTTATGGTTTTCGGTCAAATACTGATCGAGTGCTGCCGTCATAGAAGGTACGCCAGGAACTGGCGCTTCACAATCTATTTTAATTCCCAACTCGTTTAGATTGTCAATGGTAGCTTTACCAAAACAGCCTATAGACATCTGTTCTTTTTTGAAATCGGGAAAGTTTTTCAATAACGAAGACACTCCAAGTGGACTAAAGAGGATAAGCATATCGTAATCTAGCTTTTCTCCATCTTCGAAGTCATTGCTCACCGTTCGGTACATGATACTCTTGGTGTAATCAAGCTTTTTCTTTTCCAAAAAAGTAGCTACATCATCATTATGCAATTCAGACACAGGCAAAAGAAACTTCTCTTTAATGTTTTTGGTAAAGGCAGCCGAAAGCCCCTCTATCTTGCCAGTTTGGCTAAAGAATATTTTGCGTTTTCGATAAACAATATACTTTTGCAAATAGAGAGCAATAGTTTCCGAGTTGCAAAAGTATTTCATAGACTCGGGCATAGTGATGCGCAACTCTTCACAAAACGAGAAGAAGTTGTCAACCGCTGTGCGTGCTGTAAAGACAATAGCACTAAAATCTAGGATTTGAATGCGCTGTTGTCTAAAATCTTTCAGAGGTAATCGTTCTACTTTAATAAAAGGACGAAAAGTTATTTCTACCTTATGCTTTTCCGCAATTTCAAAATAGGGAGACTTGTCACTGGTAGGCTTTGGTTGTGAAACAAGAATCTTTTTTACTTTCAAACTCATATAATGCTCGTGAGTAATATAATAATAGTATAGTTAATTGATTGAAACAATTGCCTTGTACAACAAGAAGTAGGGCAATATTTCGACGCCGCAAAGGTACACAAAAAAATAGAGACTACCAATGTGGTACTTTATGAAAAAAGAGTAAGACTTTGCAAAAACAACAATCCTACCTATAATAAATACCGCTAAGAGAAAGAACATTACATACATTCTAACTTCAGGAATATAGATATATGCCACAACGGGTATGAAACTTAAAATGCCAGCGAGATAGATAATCCATAAATAAACATTGACTAATGCATTGGTTTTGGAAGTTGAAAATAAGGCTCCCATAAACTTATAAAAAATATACTTGCTGAAAACAAACAGAGCAATAACTGCAAAGATGACTGAAAACAAAAGCAAGTAATCAAATCCATTAAATAAGAGATTGCTTTGCTCTAAGGCCAAATCGAAGAAAAAGATGGAGTAAAGAACAAATGCTTGCAAGATGAAAAAGAGATTGCTCCACAAATCGGATGTTGTGACTTGTTGGCCATAACTGTTTTTGTTGCGTTTACCTACATTGAATATATAACTTACATTGCCAAAGAGTGCTCGCCCACTTTGTTTGAAAACTATAGCTGAAAGAACAAATAACACTGCAAATACCAAAAACAAAATACTGCCAATCTGCTGCATAAAGGGACGTACCAATCCTTCCAACCCTGTAAAAACCGCATACTCATCTATTGCATCTACATTGTAGAAAACCTTGGAGGAATCTAACGGTAGATACTCATAAGTTAGAAAGTTGAGTTTAGGAATAGAGTCTATGCTCGCTACTACTTGTTGCTTTAGCACAAAAGGTATAGTATCGGGGTTTTGCGTCAACACATTAATCACTTATTGCGTTATTAAGAGGTTTATTCTTCAATTAAATCTTTTTGGTAGCTATTTGATTTTCAAATACGTTATGCCTTCTCTTCAAACTTCAGCAGGTGAGAAAATGTCATCGACTCTTTGCTAATCTCAGCAATGGCTTCTTCGGGTGTATTCACCACTATCCACATGTCGCGATAGCGTTCATGCATAAAGTTCTGTTCAATCATATTGTCGAACATTGCCAAAAGTGAGCTGTAATAATTGTTGGTGTTGAGAATAACTATGGGGTGACTGTACAATCCCAATTGTTTCCAAGTAATTATCTCCAACAACTCTTCAAGTGTCCCCACTCCACCCGGCAATGCTATGACTGCTTTAGACAAGTCGGCCATTTTCTGTTTGCGCTCGTGCATAGAAGCAGTTACAATTTGTTCAGTAAGGTTTGGGTGTCCCCAACCCGAATCGACCATGAATTTAGGAATCACCCCTATCACTCGTCCTTTGTGTTGCAAAACGGAATTGATAACTGCACCCATCAAGCCCAAATTGCCTCCTCCGTTGATGCAAGTGAAGTTGTTTTTTGCAAGCAATTCGCCAAGATGTACAGCTGCACCTATATATACTTGGTCTATAGCGTCACTTGATGCACTATAAACTACTATACCAAAATCATCGGTACCATTAGTAGGGTTTGTATTATTGTTCATATCTATCTCTTAGTTCCTTATATTGAATCTTGAATATAAATTTGCTCAGCTAACACGAGTTTACAACTCGTATCAGCCGTAGCCAAATAGATCTTTTTTTTGTAGCACTACAGATATGATCGCATTGAGTCTCTCCATGTGCGGTCACTGAGCCTGTCGAAGTGTTACAAAAGTGTGCATTCAAATTACTTAATATCAAATGCAGCCTTTACTTTATCCACATAATCTAATTTCTCCCATGTAAAAAGCTCCACTTCCATTTCGATAGCTTCATCCATGTAGCGCGATTTGAACTCTTTCTTCACCACTTGTGGCTCTCTTCCCATATGACCATAAGAGGCAGTTTCCAAATAGATAGGGTTGCGCAATTTTAAGCGTTGCTCTATTGCTTTTGGTCGCATATCAAACAGTTCTTTTACTTTTTCTGCAATTTCAATATCGGAGATGCCCAATTTAGATTTGCCATACGTGTTCACATATATATTCATGGGTTCTACAACACCAATTGCATAAGCTACTTGGATTAACACTTCGGAAGAAACGCCTGCAGCAACAAGATTTTTAGCAATATGACGTACTGCATAAGCTGCCGAACGGTCTACTTTGGATGGATCTTTGCCCGAAAAGGCTCCTCCACCATGTGATGCTTTGCCACCATAGGTATCCACAATTATTTTTCGACCCGTAAGCCCTGTATCACCGTGTGGACCACCAATAACGAACTTGCCTGTTGGATTTACGTAATATGTAATTTTATCGTTGAACAACGAAAAAATGTTTTTCTTATCAGTATACTTCGCTCTTACTCTTGGAACGAGTATTTCAATCACATCTTTCCTTATTCTGTCCTGCATAGCCTGGTCAGCGTCAATTGCTGCTTGCTTACTATCGTTTGCAGGTTTCACAAACTCATCGTGCTGTGTAGAAAGCACTATGGTGTGAATACTTATAGGTGTGCCGTCCTCTTCATACTCTATGGTAACTTGCGATTTTGAATCGGGTCGAAGGTAAGGCATCAACTCTATTTCGTGTTTGCGAATATGAGCCAACTCTAATAACAGTGCATGACTAAGATCGAGAGCCAATGGCATGAAATTGTCGGTTTCGTCAGTGGCATAACCAAACATCATTCCTTGGTCGCCTGCGCCTTGTTCCATAGGGTCTTCTTTTGAAACTCCTCTATTTATATCGTCAGATTGCTCGTGAATGCTAGAAAACACACCACACGATTCAGCCTCAAATCGATAGGCACTTTTAGTATATCCAATCTTAGCAATTACATCACGTGCCACTTCTGCTACATCAACATATGCTTTAGATTTTACCTCGCCTGCCAATATTACCTGTCCAGTTGTAACCAATGTTTCGCAAGCAACTTTCGACTCGCTATCATACGCCAAGAATTCATCTAACAACGCATCAGATATTTGATCGGCTACCTTATCTGGGTGCCCTTCCGAAACTGATTCTGAAGTAAATAAATAACTCATAATCTATATTATTTAAAAAATGAAACAAACAACAAGGGATACGAAAAGTAAAAACGTGCGAAGAATGGAATGCGGCATTGTTTTTAGCATTTTTTTCTGTGGTTGCAAGCTATTCAAATCTTTCCACCTTGTTTTGAAAGCGTAAAGATAAATATAATATGTCAGCTTGGTATAACTATTGGAGGTGAAAATGCTTTTTTTAACAGCGCATTAACCAGAACAATTAAAAAGGAGCATATATAGTTAAATCTCCTTTTAAAAGATTTCTCCTAACTTATATTGCTTATTTTTGCAACTAAACAAAACTCAGATTAATTGCGTATGTCTTCTTCATCCTATTATAAATCAATTCTTTTCACCATCATGGTGCTGTTTTTGGCTTCGTGTGCTACGAAGAAGAGTAGCGTTGCCGATAAAAACAAATCGATAAGAGTTGATATAGTAGACTACAGCAAAAAATATCTGAACAAGCCTTACCAATATGGTGGAAGAGGACCCAATGCATTCGATTGTTCGGGCTATACTTCATTTATCTTTAGCAAGTTTGGTTTCAGACTCGAGGATAGTTCGGCTGGGCAAGCCCGCCAAGGTATCACAATAAAAAGGAAAGAAGAGCTGGAAATTGGCGATTTGGTTTTCTTTGAAGGGCGCAGTCGCAATGGCAGGGTTGGTCATGTGGGCATTGTGAGCGATATAGGTAGAAGAGGACAATTTAAATTTATACATGCCTCAACAACCAATGGGGTAATTATTACTTCATCTCACGAACCTTATTACCAAGATCGTTACTTGCGTGGTGGTAGAATTATAAAAGACATTCCCAAACCCAAAGTAGTTGAAAAGCAAGAGCACGCAGAGCAATATAACTACGCAAAGGCACAAGATAGTATAGTTTATAAGGAGACCGACGAAGGATTTATTGCCATAAACAGTAATACAGGCAAACCCCTTGAAGGCGAACCTGTAGTATCTACTGAGCAAACCTCCAAACCTGTAAAGAGCAAAAAGCCAGAGGATGATAAGAAAAAGAAAGGTGCCGAAGTTCGTCAGACAGCTATTAGAGGATCTGAAGAGTCACTTATCATACCACCCAATCGCATTACCCACAAAGTGAAGCCAGGCGAGACGCTCTATTCAATATCCCAAACGCACAATTGCTCTGTGGATCATTTGAAGAAATGGAATCCAAATATTGTAAACAATGTGATTCAGGCTGGTGACGAGTTGGATATTTATCAGTAAATACTTTTGCGAGTCCACCCTCCCCCTACATATTCTCATTCCAGTAATAACTATCGGCATATATTCGTTTGCCAAATATGGCTGTGCCCACGCGCACCATGGTAGAACCCTCTTCTATAGCAAACTCCAGATCGTGGCTCATGCCCATCGATAATTCTCTCATCTCAACATCAGGTAAATTCAAGGCTACAATTTGCTGTTGCAAACTTTTTAGGAGTTTGAAACAAACACGCACCTTCTCTTCTTCGGCACTAAACAAGCCAATGGTCATCAATCCCTTTATGTGAATGTTGGGAAGCATTGACACTTGTTTGGTCAACTCGATTGCCCCTTCGGGTGCAACGCCAAACTTACTCTCTTCGTTGGAGGTATTCACTTGAATAAGGACATCTATCTCTTTCTTCTCAAACTCTAATCGAGCTTGCAGTTTCTCGCCCAAATCTAATCGGTCGATGGATTGAATGCATGTGACATCATAGCGCAATAGCTCTTTTATCTTGTTAGTTTGCAAGTGACCAATGAAGTGTTTCTGGTGTGGCACACCCAGCAGTTCGTCGTATTTGCTTTTTATCTCTTGGGCTTTGTTTTCACCAATGATACGTTCGCCTGCTTCAAGGGCTACTTTAATATTATCGGCCGAAACGGTCTTTGTTGCCAAAAGGAGCTTTATTTCTTCAGGGTTTCGACTTGCTCTAAGCGCAGCTTCTGCTATTCGTTTGCGTATCTGGGCTATGTTGTCTATAATGTGGCTCATACAGATAATGGTTTATAGGTTCTTTGGTGCAAATATACCTATTTGAAGAACAAATAGCACTTAAAAAAACAAAATCCAGCAGCTAAGCGTTCAATCCTACTGTATGCCACTTGTAACAGTGCATAGTTTTGTGTAATTTTACACTCTGAAAATCAAAACAAATAAAACAAAATCAATATGATAACTGCAGACCAACTAAAAGATGTG
>JARICS010000131.1 GCA_029264035.1 Dysgonamonadaceae bacterium
CAATCAAAGTCTGTATTCATGCGTAACAATCTATTAACTATGCCTAAAAAGAGTATCTCGGCCCTACCCTATTTTATTTATATGCTTAAATTTTACTACCTTTGCACACTCAAAAATCAAAACGAATATATATAATGGCATTACAATGCGGTATTGTTGGACTTCCCAATGTGGGCAAGTCAACTCTTTTCAATTGTTTATCGAATGCAAAAGCGCAAGCAGCTAACTTTGCATTCTGCACTATAGAACCCAATATTGGAGTAATTACTGTTCCTGACGAAAGAATAAATAAACTATCCGAAATAGCTAAACCACAACGTGTACAACCTACCACAGTCGAGATTGTGGACATTGCAGGATTGGTGAAAGGCGCCAGCAAAGGCGAGGGACTTGGAAATAAGTTTTTGGCTAATATCCGCGAAACGAATGCTGTGTTGCATGTTTTACGTTGTTTCGACGACGAAAATGTAACGCACGTTGATGGAAGTGTTAATCCGGTAAGAGACAAAGAAATCATCGATGTTGAATTGCAACTAAAGGATTTAGAAACAATAGAAGCACGTATTGGCCGAGTTGAGAAACTTGCCAAAACGGGTCAAGACAAAGATGCTATAAGAGCTTTCGCTGTCTATTCCAAAATTCGTGACGTTTTGCTAAAAGGTGAATCTGCACGTACGGTTACATTCGATAGTAAAGAGGATACCAAAATTGCTAATGAACTATTACTGCTTACTTCGAAGCCTGTGATGTATGTTTGCAATGTGGATGAAGATAGTGCTGTAAGTGGAAATAAATATGTGGAGCAAGTGCGCGAAGCAGTAAAAGACGAAAATGCAGAGATATTGGTAGTTGCTGCGAAGACCGAGTCTGAGATTGCTGAATTGGATACATACGAAGAACGCCAAGAGTTTCTTTCAGAAATAGGATTGGAAGAATCAGGGGTGAATCGTCTTATCAAATCGGCTTACCAATTGCTCAACCTTAAAACATACTTTACCGTAGGACCGCTCGAAGTGCGTGCTTGGACCTTTGAAGATGGATGGAAAGCACCACTTTGTGCGGGTGTAATTCATACCGATTTCGAAAAAGGTTTCATTCGTGCCGAAGTAATTAAATACGAAGATTTTATTTTCTATGGGTCTGAGAATGCGGTTAAAGAGGCTGGTAAGATGAGTGTGGAAGGAAAAGAGTATGTGGTGCAAGATGGAGATGTGATGCATTTTAGATTTAACGTTTAATGAAGTACGAACTAAGAGTTATGTGCTTAATCAGTTATTCAAATACTCCCACTCATTTATGTCGGAGGCTGTAGAGACAGGGCATGCCCTGTCTTTTTTTGTGTGTAAGTCCATTCCTCATACCTCTGAACCCACTACTCATAGAATCTTCCTCAATTCATCTCGCTTCAACACAGTTACTTCTCGTTTATCAATAGATATAATGCCTTTATCTACCAATTCACTCATTGTGCGGGCAAGCGAAGGACGCTGAACACCAAAATACTCAGCTAACTGAGTGCGGTTTCGCTTGAGTGTAAAACTGTTTATCTTATCGGTTGTGTTCTCCAGAATAAAGAGAGACAATTTGCCTTTAATACTCTTGATAGATATCATTTGTAGTTTTTGAGACAAAAACACTGTCATGTTCGAGTTCAATTTCAAAAAGTTGGTCAGCAGGGTCTCGTTACTCATCATTTCGCTCAACCATACTTCTTTGGGAATCAGCAGAAAGTGACACTCCTCAATAGTTATTACATCCACTGGGAAACGATTGTTTTGTGCAAATACAAACGCTGGAGCCAGGGGGCGTACTGCATCTATAAACTCTATTTCTAATGAATTGCCCTCTTGCGTAATCATTTCAGTACGCACTATTCCTTTCACAAGAAGGTATAAATGCTTTATCTCATCGCCTTGTCGAGCCACTGTTTTGCCTTTATCAATTATCTTCTTATTGCTCACCAAGCGTGTCAAAAATGCTTCTTGGTCATCTTTGCTTATATTTGAAAACAGCGGACATGTAGAGATATCGTAATCAAGCATACTCAAATCTTATTTATTCTTTACCATTCAAAGATAAGTAAGTTAGCTGCTATATCATTTAAATAATAGTTAATTATTGAAAGTGTAACTTCGGTTACACCTATTGTCTTTATCAATAAATACATTTGTAATCAAATAAAGGAATAGACAATTAAAAAACTAAATAATAAAAGGATAGTAATATGAGCAAAATGTTTTGTTATCAGTGTCAGGAAACTTCTAAGAACGAAGGTTGCACCGTGAAAGGCGTGTGTGGTAAAACTGCAGATGTAGCTAATATGCAAGATTTGTTGATGTATCTGTGTAAAGGAATATCTCATTACACTGTTCGTCTGAGAGCAAATGGAGTAGAGGTTCCTCAAATAAATAAGTTTGTAGTAGATAGTCTGTTCATGACCATTACTAATGCAAACTTTGACTTGAAAAGATTTAATGTGCGCGTTCACATTGCATACGAAATGCGCAATGCTGCCAAAGAAAGATTGCAAAATCTGGGTGTAAACATTGATGATATTACTTATTCAGGAGCACATTGGGTAGGTGAAACCGAAGAAGAGATGTTTGACAAAGCCGTTGAAGTAGGAGTGCTTGCCACTGAAAACGAAGATGTTCGCTCGTTGCGCGAATTAACTATCTACGGATTGAAAGGAATGGCTGCTTATGCCGAGCATGCTTTCAATTTGGGTTACGAAGATAATGATATACATGCTTTCATACAAAAAGCATTGGTGGATACTACCAACGACACTTTGAGTGCAGATGAATTAACACAATTGGTGTTGAAAACAGGTGAGTATGGTGTAAAGGTGATGGCTTTGCTTGACAGCGCTAATACTGGCAGTTACGGACATCCTGAAATTACAAAGGTGAATTTGGGCGTTCGCAACAATCCAGGGATTCTGATCAGTGGACATGACATGAAAGACATGGAAGAGTTGTTGAAGCAAACCGAAGGAACAGGCGTTGACGTATATACACACAGCGAAATGTTACCCGCTCACTACTATCCTGCATTTAAAAAATATAGCCACTTTGTGGGAAACTACGGTGGATCTTGGTGGCAGCAGACTACAGATTTTGAAACCTTCAATGGTGTGGTTCTTTTTACTACAAACTGTATTGTACCTCCAAAAAGAAATGCAACCTATGCCGATAAAGTATACACTACAGGGGCATCAGGCTTCGAAGGGTTTCCTCATATTGCAGACAGAGAAGATGGAAAAGCTAAAGATTTCTCAGCAATAATAGAACATGCAAAAAAATGTGCAGCTCCTATAGAGATTGAGAGTGGTGAAATAGTTGGTGGATTTGCTCATAATCAAGTAGCAGCTTTGGCCGACAAAGTAGTTGATGCTGTAAAAACAGGAGCTATTCGTAAGTTTTTTGTGATGGGTGGATGCGACGGACGCATGAAAGGTAGAAACTATTACACTGAGTTTGCTCAGAAACTACCACAAGACACAGTAATCCTTACTGCTGGATGTGCTAAATATAGATACAACAAATTACAATTGGGCGATATCAATGGGATTCCTCGTGTTTTGGACGCTGGACAATGCAATGATAGTTACTCATTGGTTAAAATTGCCATGACGCTACAAGAAGCTTTTGGATTGGATGACTTGAACGATTTACCGATTGCTTATAACATTGCATGGTATGAACAAAAAGCAGTTATTGTGTTACTTGCCTTGCTATCATTGGGTGTTAAGAATATTCACTTAGGCCCAAAATTGCCAGCATTTTTATCTCCAAACATTGTGAATGTGCTTGTGAACAATTTTGGCATCTCAGGCATTACAACGGTAGATGAAGACATGAAGGTCCTTCTCGAGGCATAATCCTTTTGAGAAAGGGTTAAAGAGTAGAGAGACTCTCTAAATATATTATTGAAGCGTGTGACGAGGCGATAGAATTCGTTTTACTTCACACGCTTTTTTATTACAAACAATTTAAAATTTATGATTATGGCAACATTTGATACATCAAAAATATTCTCTATGGATGGTTCCATCGAATATACTTCGGGAGGAGTTATCAGCAAACAAATTATTAAAAGTAAAGAGGGTAATGTTACTCTATTCTCTTTTGATAAGGGGCAAGGCCTCACTGAACACAGCGCTTCATACGATGCACTGGTGCAGGTGATTGATGGCCAAGTGGAGATAATAATTGACGGTAATCCTCACCATCTAAAAAAGGGAGATTGCATCATTATGCCTGCCAATGTTCCACATGCATTGCATGCAGTGGAGTCTTTCAAAATGATACTAACAATGATAAAAGGATAAAATAGATATGAGTGAATTTATAAATAACTCTTCACAACGCAAAGAGAAATTGCGTAACCTGTTGTTAAGAGTGCATGCAGGCGAAGATGTTGATTCAATACGTGAGGAACTGATTCGGGCGCTCACCAATGTGCCATACAACGAAGTGATGGAGGTGGAGCAGGAAATGATAAATAGCAATCTGCTGACAGAGCAAGAGATTCTTGAATTCTGCGACATTCACACTGATATATTAGACGGAAATATTGACCAGAGCGGTGCGAAAACAATACCTGCAGGTCATCCTGTAGATACTTTTCAGAAAGAGAACGCTGCGCTAAAAAGCGAAACTGAGAAAGCTTATAGTATGATTGAAACTGTAAATAGCTTGACAAATGATAAGCTTCCAGGGTTTGTAATACAAATGCGTACTATCTTCAATGCGCTTTCTGATATAGACAAACACTACAAAAGAAAAGAGTTTTTGCTATTTCCATACATGGAGAAACACCTTATCACTGGGCCTCCTACTGTTATGTGGGGCAAACACGATGAGTTGAGAGGTTTCCTAAATGCTGCTATTAAAGAACTCGAAAGTTCTATTACAACGGTTGAGCAGATGAAATCGATAATAGAAAACCACCTCAATAGAGTGCTCGAATTGGTTGATGGTATGATTATGAAGGAAGAAGAGATTCTGTTCCCAATGGCTATGGACACTTTGACCGAAGAAGAATGGTACAAAATATACTCTGAAACTTTAGAGTTTGGTTTTTGCTTGATTGACCCTGAGGA
>JARICS010000134.1 GCA_029264035.1 Dysgonamonadaceae bacterium
CCTCACTATCTATTTCTTCCAAACACCAAGAAAAGAGCCAAAATATTCATAATCTCCAGACGACCCAGTAACATCTCCACAGAGAGCACGTATTTTGCAGCTGTTGGTAGAGCCGAATAGTTACCCAGTGAGCCTATACTCCCAAATCCGGGACCAACATTGGCAATAGATGCTATGGAAGCTGAGAAGGCTGTGAGTCCATCGATATCCATAAATGTGAGTATAACAGTTACAATGAAGAAGGTGAAGATATAGAGAACCAAAAAGTTCAATGTTTGCAATTCAATTCCTTTATCAACTATTTCATCGTCAATTTTAGAGGCGAATATTCCTTGTGGATGTATAATAAGGCGCAATTGTTTTTTCAATATTTGAAAGAACAGATAGATTCTATCGAATTTGAAACCTCCTGCCGTTGATCCTACCATAGACCCTTGAATAGTGAAATAAATGAGAATGATAATCGCGAAGATGGGCCACACCGATGTGTCTACAGTTGCAAAACCTGTGGTGGAAACCAATGAAGTTACTTGAAATAGGCTGTGACGCAGTGATTCTACTAGACTGTATAGGTTTTCGTCGTATAATTTGTAGGCAATAGCAAGAACTCCAATTACAATGAGTAAAATATATGCTCTCACCGATTTTGAGTGAAATAGGTTGGGTTTTTTCCCAATAATAGTTACATAGAGCATTCCGAAGTGCAGACTGCTCAACACCATAAACACTACAACAGTGAGTTCCATCCAGAAATTGTTGTAGAATGCCATGCTTGTGTTTTTGGTAGAAAAACCACCTGTGGCAATTGTGGACATGGAGTGACAAATGGCATCAAAAAATGTCATGCCTAACCACCAAAGAATAATAGTTTGGAGTAGGGTGAGGCTTATATATACAATGCTAATGATACGTCCTATTTGTCGTGCTTTGGTCTTAAAGTTCATGCGAGACAAATTGGAAACTTCTGTTTTGTAGAGACTAGAGCGTGATCCTCTTGCCTGAGGTAATATAAGTAGAACAAAAAGAATTACTCCCATGCCACCAATCCAATGGGTGGATGAGCGCCAAAAGAGTATGCCTTTTGGTAAGCTCTCTATTTCAGTAAGTATAGTAGATCCTGTGGTGGTGTAACCTGACACGCTTTCAAATAGAGCATTTACAAACGTAAACTCACCACCCCACATTACATAGGGTAACATGCCCACAATGCAGGTTATAAACCAACCAAAAACACTTATAGCCAATCCTTCGCTAAAACGAATTTCTTCAATCTTCTCTGTAAAAATAAGGGGGAAGAGTCCCAAAATAGTGCATACCAATGCGCTGTAGAACAAAGGTACAAACGATGTTTCACTCAGAAAAAAGGAAATAAAAGCCGATACGTACAAGAATACCGCATTGAAGAGGATTACGTAGGAAATATATTTTATGACTGCTTCTTTTCTCACTTAATTTGATTTGTAATAGGTCAAGATTCTACGAATTAAGCTATTGATTTCCATTTGTAGGGTTTTCAATTCATCTTCCGATTTAATATCTACATTTATGTGAGCCAATGGAGGTTTGTAGTTTTTTGTTGCCTCAATTAGTTTGTGCATTGGATTAACAAAGTAGCGCGAGATGAAAAAGTTGAGTAGCAATGCAAATATAATGGCCAATATTATTGAAACTATTCCAGGCATCATGGTTTGGTAGAGGCTGTTGTGCATCTCTCTAGCTTTGGAGTACATGCTACTTTGATTGAGTTCCATTAAGTGATTTACTTCGGCTTTGGTTGCTATAAATTGGTTGTGTAAACTTTTGTAGACTAGTTTTTCGGTGTTTGCATTACTGTTAGCAACCGAATCCAATAAGGTAGTGTAAGCTTTGTATTCACGTTCAATCTTTTCTATAACATCGTCTTCGCCAGGTTCAGTTGCATTTTTTTTAATCTCAATCATAGATTTTGCAATGATTGACTCGGCTGAATTTAACACTGTCACACCTTCATCTACATTTCCAAGGTAAAGCATCAGTATGCCACTATCTTGTCGTTCCAATGCATATATCACCTTCAATGCATGTTCTATAGACTGGTAGTTGTTGTCTATTACATCACTAAAAGATTCATTCATTTTGCGAAGTTGCCATATCGACATTAGCCCTGCAATTAGTAGCATAAATACCAATAGCATGAAGCTAGAGAATATTTTAACCTTCAATTTTTTTATCATCACAACAAATGTTTTTATTGGGTGTAAAAGTAGTAATATTTTACCTTTAAACAGAATTTACCACTCTCTATAATACAAAAAAAAGGACATCTGCTAGAGAGATGTCCTTTTTTTATATGATGCAGTTGTGAGTATTTAGTTCATCAACATTTGAAATTCTGAATTACTTCTGTATTTAGCGAATTCTAAATCTGTAGCAGCTTGCATCTTCATAGCACTATCGCGTTGTATAGCAGTGCGTAGATTTGCAGTAACATCATTAAAGTTATTGGTGCGAGCTGCAATAACGGCCATCAAGTAGGCAGTTGTTGCATCAGGATTTTCAATAGCTTTCAATGTTTCAGAAGCTTTATTGTAGTTGTTGGTTAGCAATTGAGCTAATGCAGCGTTATTTGTTTTAACATCACCAAAAGCTTCAACAGCTTGTGAGTATTGACCATTCTTTAGGTATAATAGACCCATTGCTTGATCCAAGTTTTTAGCACCAGATGCAGTTCCTAATAGTTCTTGCGCCTTGTCTGTTTCGTTATTGTTAAGAGCAAGTAGAGCAAGGTTCACATTGGCTTCAGGAGCTTGTGATTTCACTTGCAATGCACGTGTGTATGCTTGCATTGCTTTGTCTAGTTCACCTGCACGGTAAAAACTAGTTCCAATATTGTTCCAAGCGCGGTAGTCTTGAGGATAGTTAGCTGTGATGTACTGATAGATTTTTTCTTTTTGAGTTGCGTCATCAGATAATGTTGCAGCATACATAAGTTCCTCGATGTTCAATTCTTTTGGGTTGCTTTTCCAGAAAGACATGATTTCGTCGTCTGACTTACCAATAATTTCGATGTTTGCAGTCAATCTTGAACGACGTAATTGAGGTAAAATAGTTTCAGCTAAATCTTGGAAAACTAATGAGATGTTTTTAATCTCTTTCTCACGTTCTTCAGGATTGTCATACATAGATAGTACACGTAGCACTAAATCTTTGTCTTGCAAGTTAGAAGCTTCTACTAACTGACGGAAACCTTCCCAGTCTTGAGCAGTGTAACGAGCGTTGATAGCTGTGTTTACATCTTGCTTCTTCATTTCCTTGTCTAAGTAACTTGAAGTTCTTTTTTCACGTTCTGCAGCCAACTTTTCGTTCAATGTAAGTCCACCGTCAGGAGATGCATATGCTGATATTTCAATATCTACATTTTGGCGATCATCCATATAAGCATCTTTCACACGTTTTTTCCAAGCAGCGATTTCACTTTTGCCCAATTCGCTTGATCTTAGATCAGCTTGTTGAATCAAGAAAAGGATGTTAGCATCTTGTTTTTGTTGAATAATGCGTTGAAAAGCATCCTGAGCATCAGATGGATCTGTGTTAAGTGCACTTGCCAAAGCAGAAGTAGCTACTACACCGTCTGCAACTTTCACTTCAGGTAATTTCACTGTTTTACCTTTTATTTTTGCATTAAAGCGTAGGTATAGTTCAGACTCGCGCATTGCGGGTTCGTATTCGTACTTGAAATTCATTGCAAGGTTACCACCTCTGTTTTTGTTGATTACAATACCATTTCCAGCAACTTTGTCACCTTGGTATGTGTAAGGAGTTCCGTAAGCTTCTCTCCCTGCAAATTTTAGTACTGGAGTAACAGTAACAGTGGCGTGAGAATTGAACCATTTTTCAGGAAAAACTCCGTTTACTGAAACTGGAACTTCATTCCCAACAGTTTCTAGTGGAGAAGGCGTTACATTGAAGTGCGACGGTGTCAGTGGCTTCAGTGAGCTACTGCACGATGTGCTTAAAATACCTATAAAGGCAAGCATCAAAAGCGATAGATAAATGTTTTTAGTCTTCATGAGGATAAATATAAATTGTTTAATTAAATTCTTGTGCTAATATTCATACAAAAATAGTCTTTTTTTGTTGTTTTCAAAAATATGAGGACAGTAATGCTATGGATTTTAGTATTATTCAAGATTGAATCCTAAATCTTTTGCTAAAGCAATCTTTTCGCTATTCAAGTTCAATATTTTAAAGGCTTTGTATTCTCTACGCAATGGGTAGTGTGAACGAAAATAATAAAATTTGTCTGGATTTTCCTTCAGTAGTTTAGAATCTCTCAGAGGGTCGTAGCTATATAAAATGGCTTGCAATAATTGTTCGTTATTCTTGTATCCTAATACATCGATAACATTATTCACTGGCTCATCAATAGGAATTACACTTATTGGATCTCTTTTGAGATGAAAGAAATCATTGATAGTTTGCAAACTCATCTTGGTAGCATTCCATTTTCCATCAGCAGAATAACCCGCAATGTGAGGTGTAGCAATATCTACCATTACCAACAGCTCTCTATCAATGTTTGGCTCGCCTTCCCAAGTATCGATAATGGCTCCCGAAGCTTCTCCTTTTTTCAGTGCACTCTTCAAAGCATTATTGTCCACCACTGCACCTCTAGAGCTATTAATAATGATTGGTTTTTTTGCTAGAGCATCAAAAAAGGTTGTGTCAGCAAGATGATAGGTTGCATGTTTGCCTTCTTTTATTAGTGGCGTGTGAAAGGTTATAAAGTCTGCCTCTTTTTGAATAGACGCAAGATCTACAAAGTTGTCAGAGTTTTCCAATTCTTGGCGAGGAGGGTCGTTCAGCAATACTTTCATTCCTAACAGTTTGCAGACACGAGCTACTTCTTTCCCTACATTACCCACACCCACAATACCTATTGTTTTATCTTTCAGTTCAAAACTGTGCTTCTGTGCCATTTGTAATATTGATGCTGTAACGTATTGCTCTACTGAGCGCGCATTACAACCTGGTGCAGTGCGCCAAGCAATATTGTGGCTGTCGCAATAATCTGTGTCAATATGATCATAACCAATGGTTGCGGAGCAAATAAGTTTTACGTTGGAACCATCAAGGATTTTCTCATCAAAATGGGTAACAGTTCGCACAATCAGTACATCGTTCTCTTTCACCGCTTCTTTTGTAAACTGATTGCCGGGGAGGTAAGTAACTTCGCCAAATTGCTCAGCCACTCCTTTCAAATAAGGGATGTGTGCATCCGCTAAAATCTTCATCTCTGTTCGTTTATATTAATATTTTATCTCTGTGATGAATGTCTTTCTGTGCTAGCTTAGTTGGCAAGCAACTCTTCGCTCATACCTTTTGCAGCTTTTCGTCCGTCTCCCATGGCTAAAATTACTGTTGCACCACCGCGCACAATGTCGCCTCCAGCATATATATCATGCTGTGCAGATTGCATGGTGTCACTGTTCACCACAATAGTTCCCCAATCTGTTATTTCCAACCCTGCAAAGGTGGATGGAATAAGTGGGTTGGGCGATACACCCACGCTCACAATTACTTGATCAACATCTACCCACACCGTGTCTCCATCAACTGCCATAGGGCGACGACGACCAGAAGCATCAGGTTCGCCCAACTCCATACGTTGCAATAGCATCTTGTTTACACGGAATCTTTCATCACCTTCGTATTTCAACGGATTGTGCAAGTTGTAAAACTCAATGCCCTCTTCTTTGGCATGATGCACCTCCTCCAAACGAGCAGGCATCTCCTCTTCCGAGCGTCTGTAAACAATCATTGCCTTTTCAGCACCCAATCTTTTTGCTGTTCTCACAGCATCCATGGCAGTGTTTCCGCCACCTATTACGGCAACTTTTTTACCCATCCAAACAGGAGTGTCACTATCGGGATTGGCTGCATCCATCAAGTTGATGCGGGTTAAATATTCATTGCACGACATAACACCATTTAGGTTCTCGCCGGGAATGTGCATAAAGTGAGGCAATCCTGCACCACTTGCCACAAATATTCCCTTAAAGCCCATTTCCTGCAAATCTTCTTGCGAAATAGTTTTACCGATGATGCAGTTGGTTTTAAACTTGACACCCATTTGTGCTAATACATCTATTTCTGTATCCACAATAAAGTTGGGAAGTCTAAATTCGGGTATGCCATAACGCAACACCCCGCCCAACTCGTGCAGAGCTTCAAATACGGTTACGTCAAATCCTTTTTTTACCATATCTCCAGCAAATGCAAGTCCAGCAGGACCTGATCCTATAACGGCAACTTTTATTCCGTTGGCAGGCTCTACTTCAGGAATGGCAATATTACCACTCTCTCTTTCGTAATCTGCTGCAAATCTTTCTAAATGACCTATGGCCACAGCGGGTTTGTTTAGCTTCTGTACATAAAAACACTGGCTTTCGCACTGGCGTTCTTGTGGACATACACGTCCACAAACTGCTGGAAGTGCACTCGTATCTTTCAATACCTTTGCAGCTTCAAGAAAATCTCCGCGCTCTATGTTTTTGATAAACTTAGGAATGTTTATTTCCACTGGACATCCTGTTATGCATGTAGGGTCTACACAGTCTAGACATCGTTGAGCTTCGCACACAGCTTGTTCTGCAGTTAGGCCTAAGTTTACTTCATCGTAGTTTTGGTTTCTCACTTGAGGGTCAACTGAGTTCATTACCACACGGGTCATTTGTGTGCGGTCTTTATTTCTGATTGCTTTTCGCATCTCTTCTCGCCATGGAGCGGAGCGTTGAACTTTTAAATATTCTTTTGAAGGCATATAT